>JAICNA010000046.1 GCA_025928955.1 Gemmatimonadales bacterium
CGCGAAACGGAAGCGGGCGGGGATCAAGGCGTCGCGGCGGCGCGTGGATCGGGACGAATGACGGTGGAGATTCTCCGGGTACATCCCGCCTCGCCGGATCCCACCGCGATAGCGCGGGCGGCTGCCGTATTGCGGAAAGGCGGGCTCGTCGCCTTTCCGACGGAGACCGTCTACGGACTCGGCGCCAACGCGCTCGACGCCGCCGCCGTCGCAGGCATCTTCGAGGCCAAGGGACGGCCTGCGTTCAACCCGCTGATCGTTCACGCGGCGGACGTCGAGTCGGTGCGCGCGCTCGTCTCGCGATGGCCACCGCACGCCGAAACCCTGGCCGCGGAGTTCTGGCCCGGTCCGCTCACGCTCGTCCTCCCGAAGGCGCCGCGGATTCCGCCCATCGTGACCGGCGGCCTCGAAGACGTGGCCGTCCGGGTTCCGGCTCATCCCGTCGCGCTGGCCCTGCTTCGCGCCTGCGCGCTGCCGGTCGCTGCGCCGAGCGCCAACCGGTCCAGCGAAATCTCACCGACCACCGCGGAACACGTGGTCAAGGCACTCGGCGAACGCGTCGCCCTCGTGCTCGATGGCGGTCCGACGACGGTCGGCATCGAATCGACGGTGATCGATCTCGCCGGAGAGCGCCCACGCCTGCTCCGGCCCGGCATGGTCACGGTGCGCGAGATCGAGGCGGCGATCGGGCCGCTGGACCGGCGGCGCGAGCCCTCCGACGCCGCCCCTCGATCCCCCGGCCAGCTCGCCCGCCATTACGCTCCGCGGGCCCGGCTGATCGTGTGCCGGCCCGAGGACGGCGCGGCGACGCTCGAGGCGAGCTCCGCCCATCCGACGGGCGCCATCGTGGTCACGGCCGCCGACTGGCGGGCCGACCATGTGCAGACACTTCCCGCCGATCCCGCGGGATATGCCGCCCGGCTCTATGCGGCCATGCACGCGCTCGACGACCTGGGCTGCCGGCTCATCGTGGCCGAGGCGTTGCCGGACGCCCCCGGATGGATGGCGCTCCAGGACCGTCTCATGCGTGCGGCGCACGGGGGCCCGAGCGACCGCGCGGATTGACGCCAGACCATGTGGAACCTATATTCGTTCCATATGGACCCACGGCGGAGGCGCCCATGACCGGCACGACACAGCATGTGGCTCGACTGATGGGCGGCGCCAGGGTGCTCGGCCGCCGGATCCGGACCGTCGGCGAGCTCCGGCGCGCCGTCGAGGCGGGGCTCCCGATCGGCGCGCTCGAGGCCGTCGTCGGCCACGTCGCCGGCGATCGCTTCAGCGCGGCCGCGCTCAAGTATTCGATCGTCCCGAAGACCACCCTGCACCGCCGCCAGCGGCTCACCGCGGAGGAAAGCGAGCGCCTGGAGCGCCTCGCGCGCATGGCCGCGCTCGCCGAGCAGGTGTGGGAGGACGAGGCCCGCGCACAGGAGTTCCTGATCAGCCCCCAGCCGCAGCTCGACGGCGAGCGTCCGGTGGACCTGGCGCGGAGTGATCTCGGCACCCGGGAAGTGGAGGAGCTCCTCTTCCGCCTGGAATACTCGCTGCCCGCCTGATGCTGGCCTGGCGGATCAGCAAGGCCCGGCACGCGCCCTTCGACGGCATGGGCGCGCGCCTCCGGGGGGCACGCTGGAACTCGCCCGGCCGGCCGGTGATCTACGCGGCCGACAGCTTCGCTGGCTCGATCCTCGAAGTGCTCGCACACGCCCTCCGTCCCCGCACCCTCCCGGGCGCACATCACGCCGTCGCGATCGACATTCCCGACCCGCTCATCGAGGTGCTCGACCCTGCGGCGCTTCCCGGATGGGATGCGAAAGGATCGCCGGAGGCGCTCGCCTTCGGCGATCGCTGGCTCACCGAGGCGCGGAGTGCCGCCCTCGTCGTACCCGCACTCCCGGCGCGGCCAGTGGGACGGAACGTGCTGATCAACCCCCTGCATCGCGATGCGCCGCAGCTCTCGGTGTCGGAGCCCTTTCCGGTGCCGTGGGACGAACGCCTCTTCTGAGACTCAATCGGCCACTACCCGCCGCCGGTCCAGTGTGCGATACTGAATTGCCTCGCTCACATGATTCGTTTCGAGCTCGTCCACGCCCGCGAGATCCGCGATCGTCCGCGAAATCTTGAGGATCCGGTGGTACGCCCGCGCCGACAGCCCGAGCCGCTGGATGGCGCCTCGCAGGAGCTCTTCGACGTCCGCTGAGATGCGGCAGACCGCCCGCAGATCGCGCGGCGACATGTGGGCGTTCGCATGGACGCCCGGACGCTCGCGAAAGCGTTCGCGCTGGATCCGCCGCGCGGTCTCGACGCGCTCCCTGATGCTGGCGCTGCCTTCTTCGACCCTGGCGCCGGCGAGGTCGCGGTAGGCGACGGCAGGGACGTGAAGGTGAATGTCGATCCGGTCGAGGAGCGGGCCGGATACGCGGGAGAGATAGCGCTCCACGGTCGCATCGTCACAGCGGCAGCGGTTCGCAGGATCGCCGTGATAGCCGCAGGGACAGGGATTCATCGCCGCCGCCAGCATGAATCGCGCAGGATAGGTGAGGCTGATGGTCGCTCGGCTCAGCGTCACGATCCCGTCCTCCATCGGCTGCCGCAGCACCTCGAGCACGTTCTTGCGGAATTCCGGGAGCTCGTCCAGGAAGAGTACGCCGCCGTGCGCCAGGCTCACTTCGCCGGGCCGCGGGCAGGAGCCGCCGCCGATCAGACCGGCATCGCTGATCGTGTGATGCGGGGAGCGGAACGGCCGCACCGCGCGGAGCGCGTCCCCCGGACCGAGCGCACCCGCCACGCTGTGGATCTTGGTCGACTCCAGCGCTTCGTCGAGCGTCATCGAGGGCAGGATGGTGGGGAGCCTCCGGGCGAGCATCGTCTTTCCGGCCCCGGGCGGGCCGACCAGCAGGATGTTGTGTGCCCCCGCCGCGGCGACCTCCAGGGCGCGCTTTGCGGCTGCCTGGCCTCGGACATCGGAGAAGTCCACGACGTCCTGCGCGCGCTCCGACATGAGCCGCTCGAGGTCGACGCGGCCGGGCTCGATCGACCCGTCGCCGGAGACCCAGGCACAGACTTCGTGCAGCGTCGTGGCGCCGCGAACGTCGATCCCGGACACGACCGCGGCCTCCGACAGGTTCGCCGCCGGAACGATCATTCCCGCGCATCCGGCTGCTCGCGCCGCGATGGCCATCGAGAGCGCGCCGCGAACCGGACGCAGGTCCCCTTCGAGGCCGACCTCGCCAAGCACGACCTGCCCCTCCAGGCGATCCGGCGGCAGCTGGCCGCTCGCCGTCAGGATGCCGAGCGCGATCGGAAGGTCCAGCGAGGAGCCGTCCTTCCGGATGTCCGCCGGCGCCAGGTTCACGGTGATCCGCTTGAGCGGAAAGGTGAACCCGCCGTTGAGGAGCGCCGCGGTGACTCGCTCGCGACCCTCCTTCACGGCGCCGTGCGGGAGGCCCACGGTGGCGAACGACGGCATGCCGCTGGCCAGGTCGACTTCGACGTCCATCAGGTAGGCCTCGACGCCGAGCACGGCGGCCGAGCGTATGCGCGAGAGCATGCGGCGGTCCGGAAGAGGACGCCGGAGGATGCGTCACGCCCGATCCGATACCTGCATCGGATCGGCGCGCGGCGGTGCGCCCGAACGCAGACCGCTTCGCCGCGTGCGCCACTTCATGCCATTCGCGGGATCGAAGGCGCATGCAGGACTCGGCGTAACGCGCCGAAATCCTTGAGATACAAGGGGTTCGCGGCTGGATAATGCGCGGCCCGTTTCCTGCAATCAATTGACGCGCAGAGAGAGCAATCCCCCGCGAACCGCAACCCGCGAAAAATCGAATGACGTCTGAGGAATCCGGGCCCGCCGCGCTCGAAGTCTGGCCGCGGGCAGTCATGGCCACACTGCTGCTGCTCATCACGCTGCTCACGGCCCATCTCGTCCAGGTCACCTGGTTCGACGATCCGGCGGTCGCGGCGGCGGCGCAGCACGACCTGGCACAGCAGCCCTAGACGCCATGCCCCGGGCCCTCATGCTCGCCCTGGCCGGTGCACTGAGCATCGCGATCGTGTCGGCACTGCCGGCCACGCCCGCGGCGTATCGGTCCGGCGGACGAGCGGGGGTCGCGGGGGTGCGCACCGATTCCACCGCCCCGTACCGCACCCGGCTCAGCTCCAACCTCGCGCTGGTATCGGTGGCCGGGCTTCCCCCGGTTCTCGGCAGCCTGGTCCAGAGCGCGGGCTCGATCGTGTTCCAGCCGGTCGAAGGTGGGGAGCCGGTCGTCTTCCCGCTCTTCAAGACCGTCGGCGGAACGCGGCGCACCCCCGCCGTCCGCCTCCTCGAGGCAGCGGGCGACGACAACGACTCCCTCTATCTCTTTCACCTGGGCACCGCGGTCGTGGAGACCGCGAGTCCCGGCATTCTTGGCGAGCTGGTGGCCGAGCCGGCGCGTGTCGACGAGCTCGGAAGCGCCTGGACCACCGGCGGCCGGAACCTCGCCCCGCGACGGAACGTCGAGGCCTCGCTGGCCGTCATCCGGGAGCTCGAGGCGAGCCGCTATGCCGACTCGGTCTTCTACATTCTCGGCGCCCCGTCCCGGGCAATCGGGGTGGTGGACGGAAGGGGAGTACGCGCCGGGCGTCTCGGTGAGTATCTTTCCCGGCGCGATTCGATCGCCCTCTCCCCCTCATACATGACGTCCACCGCCCAGCTTCGCCACGCGCTGGCGCATGAGCTTGCTCATCGGTGGCTCCGGGAGCATCCGGAGGGCGCCGCGCAGCTGTCGGCGAAGATGCACCCCATGCGGGACTCGCTCCGCTACGGGTACAGCGACCGCCAGGAGCAGCTCGCCGAGGCCCTGGCATTTGCGGTCCATTTTCTGCAGGTAACGGCCCGGACGGAGTCAGCCGACGCCAGCCTGCTCGCGAGTTACGAGCGCCTCGTCCCGGGGACCCGGGAGGCGGCGCGGCTGCTCATTACCTCGCCCGCATACGAGCTTCACCCGCTCGCGCGCGGCGTCACGCTGGCGAAAGCGTCCGACTGATGCAGATCACCGATTCGTACCCCCCAGTGTCCTCTCCGCGCGACTCGCGTCCCCGCCGGATGCGCCTGGCCGCGGCCCTGACCCTCTGCGCCGTCGGCCTCCTCGCCGCAGTCTGGTTCGTCGCCGCCCGCCCGATCCGCCGCCCTGCGCCGAGGGTGGTGCCGTATTCGGCCCTCCTGTCCGGGCTCACGGCCGGCACGGTCGACTCGATCGCGATCGTCCCGGGCGAGCAGGTGCTTGGCTGGACCAGCCAGGGCGCGATCCGCGTGCTCTACACTTCCAGCGAAGTCGAACCCCTCGTGGCGCGGGCTGAAGCGGCCGGCGCCGCCATCGCGTTTCGCCGGTCGCCGCGCGGGATTCTCGGCTACGCCAACGTCGCCATCGGGCTGATCATCCTCGCCGCGCTCGTCGTGGTCCTCCGCCGCCATCTCGGCGGGGGCAATGGCAGCCCCGGCACCGAGCTGGGTGACGAAGTGGATTCGTCGACCACGTTCGCGAACGTAGCCGGCAACGACGGGGCCGTGAGCGAGCTGCGCGAAGTGGTGAGCTTCCTGTCGGCGCCCGAGCGCTTCCAGCGCGTCGGCGCGCGGACGCCCAAGGGCGTGATGATGTACGGGCCTCCCGGCACGGGGAAGACGTTGATGGCACGCGCCGTCGCGGGCGAGGCGGGCGTGCCCTTCTGGAGCATCTCGGGCTCCGAGGTCACCGGGTTCATCGTGGGGCTCGGCGTGATGCGCATCAAGTCGCTCTTCAAGAAGGCGCGCAAGCGTGGCGGCGTGATCTTCATCGACGAGATCGACGCGCTCGGCGGACGTCGTGGCCGGAACCAGTCGCACAATGAGGACGACCGCACGCTCAACCAGCTGCTGGTCGAGCTCGACGGCTTTTCACCGAGCGATGGCGTCGTGGTAATCGCGGCCACGAACCGGCCCGAGGATCTCGACCCTGCACTGCTCCGCCCCGGCCGGTTCGACCGGTCCGTCGCCGTGGGACTGCCGACGGCGCCGGAGCGCGAGGCGATCCTCCGGCTGCACGCCAAGCAGCGCCGGGTTCCGCTCGGCGGCACCGTGGACCTCGAGCGGCTCGCCCGTCTCATGCCCCAGACGAGCGGAGCCGAGCTCGCCAATCTGCTCAACGAAGCGGCCATCGTCGCTGCGCGGGAGGATGCGTCGCTGGTGAACTGGACGCATATCGAATCGGCCCGCGACCGGCTTCTCCTGGGCAAGGAGCGGCGCGGGTTCCAGGCGAGCGACCGCGAATGGCGCATCGTCGCGATGCACGAGGCGGGTCACGCGGTGCTCGGCGTGCTCTGCTGCCCTGACGACGGATTGCACAAGGTGACGATCCAGCCGCGCGGACAGGCCATGGGTGTCGCCTTCTTCTCCCCCGACGGGGACCAGCACCTGCATTCCCGCCGGTACCTCGAGGGGCAGATCCTGAAGGGCCTCGGCGGGCGTGCCGCGGAAGAGGTGCTCTTCGGGTCGGATGCGATCACCAGCGGCGCGCGCAGCGACCTTCAGCACGTCACGCGCATCGCAAAGGAAATGGTGTATCACCTCGGCATGGGCGAAACGTCGGGCCTGATGGTGCTCGACACGCAGAACGGGTCCGCGAGCGCCGAAACGCACGCGCTCATGGACCGCGAGGTGCGGAGCATCATCGAGCGGCTGTATGCGCGCGCCGTCGACGTGGTGCGTGCGCATCGCGCCGCGGTCGAAGCGCTCGGAAATGCCCTGCTGGAGCGGGAGACGCTCGATGGCGCCGAAGCGCTCGGGCTGCTCACCGCGAACGGACTCCCGGAGGCAGGCACGGCCTGAGCCGAAGCGGAAGGGACAATGAGGAAGACCCCCTGGATCGTCATCGCCGCGCTGTCCGCCGCCTCCTACCTGGGAGGCGCGTGGACGGCGCGTGCGTTCGAGGGGGAACCCGCGCTGCAGCCTGCCGAGGCGGCGCTCTTCCATGCCGCGATCGACACCGTCCTGGAGAACCACGTCGATGGCGGCAAGCGCGAATCACTCTATGACGGAGCCGCTGAGGGACTGCTGGCGTCGCTCGGCGATCCCTACGCGGAGCTTCTCCAGGACGAGCGGTACCGCAGCTACAATCAGCGCTTGTCCGGAACCCGGCTTGGCCTCAAGCTGACGCTGCAGCCGCATGAAGGCGGCGTGACGCTCACGCCGTCCGCCCTCAGGGCCATGGGTGCCGACATCGGCATCGGCCCGCTCGACGAGATCCTCGAGGTGAACGGCCAATCCACGGACGGATGGACCCCGGCGGACGCCGCGCGTGCGCTGGCCGGAAGCCACGGGAACGAGATCACGCTGCTCATCCGCCGCCATGGCACGAAGCGCACGGAGACGCGCCGAGTCGCGCGGACCGAGATCCACGTGCCTGCCGTTTCGCCGGGCGTCATGCTGAGCGGACGGACCGGATACGTTGCCCTCCACGCCTTCACGGAGGCCGCGCCGCGCGAGCTGCGCGACGTGATCGAGGGACTTCGCGCCCGCGGCATGCGCACGCTCATCCTCGATCTGCGCCACAATCCCGGCGGACTGATTCCCCAGGCGGTCGAAGCCGCCGGGCTGTTTCTCGATCGGGGCGATACGGTCGCGGTGACGCGCGGGCGTACCGCCACGCATTCACGCGTCTACGTGACGCGCACGCCGCAGGCGTGGCCCGAGCTTCGCCTCGCCCTGCTCGTGAACGGCGCCACGGCGAGCGCCTCCGAGCTCATGGCCGCGGCGCTCCAGGACCACGGCCGCGCGAAGGTGGTCGGCACGACGACGTTCGGAAAGGGGGTCATCCAGACGACGTTCCCGCTGCGAGAGGAGACCGCCGTCAAGTTCACCACGGCGCGCTGGTACACGCCGAACGGCGGGACGATCCAGCGCACCGATTCCGCGAATGGCACCTCGGGTGTCATCCCCGACGTGACGGTCGAGCCGACGCGATCGAGCGGGCGCCGCATCCTCGAGCGCGTGATGGGCCGGGATGCCGAGCTCTTCACGGCAGTGATCGGAGCGTACGTCGGAAATCTTCGGGCCGAGGGAGCCGCGGCCGTGCTCAACGCGACCGTCACGCCGGCGATGGTCGAGGAGCTCTGGCAGCAGTTCGAGGCGGCCGGCGCGAGCGTGAACCGGAAGACCTGGGACCGCGTCGCGGGGCATGTCCGGGAGCGCCTGCGGGGTGAAATCGTGCGCCAGATGTGGGGCGAGGAAGCGGCACTCCGCATCGAGCTGAGCGATGATCGCTACGTCAGCTCGGCCCTCGAGGCACTCCAGCCGCGAGCACGCGTCAGGCGCTGACGGGAACGCCGACGCGCACCACGGTTCCGACTCCCTCCTCGCTGTCCACCGACACCGACCCGCCCCAGCTCTCCACCAGTCGCCGTACGATCGCGAGCCCGAGACCGGAGCCGCTCGTCGTGGTCGAGAAGCGTGGCTCGAAGATCCTCGGCAGCAGGTCGGCCGGCATTCCCATCCCGTCGTCCTCGATCCGGATCTCGCCCGGCTGCACGCGCATGGTGATGGTGCGCGCGCCGGCGTTGCGCGCGTTCTCGAACAGATTGACCAGGACCTCCTTCACCTCGTCGCGCCGGGCGAGCCCCCATACCGGTCCCGCGGTCTCGTACCGAACCGTGGTTCCCTCCCCCGCGAGCTGGTAGAGCTGCGCCACTTCCGACGCGATCCCGGCGAGATCGACCCGCTGCGGCGGCGGCGGCTCCTCCCCCGGCACGGCAAAGCGGCTGAAGGCGCGCGCGATCGTGTCGAGCCGATCGATCTCCCCCAGGATGCGGCGGCTCGTCTCGTCGAGCGTGTCCGCGAAATTCTCCCTGCGATCGCGATAAACCCGCTGCAGGTGCTGGATACCGAGCCGCACGGGCGTCAGCGGATTCTTGATCTCGTGCGCCACCTGTCGCGCCATTTCGCCCCACGCGAGGACCCGCTCGGCCCGTGACAGGTGAGTCACGTCGGTGAGGGCGAGCACCACGCCGCTCAGGTCCCCGCCGAGCGCCGCGACCTGCACGCTCACGCGCCGCATGTCGGCGGTGAGCTCGAAGGAATCGCCGGGGCGCGCGGGATCGGAGAGGATGCTCGTGAGCGCATCGCGGAGCGGCTGCCACTCACCGGTGAGGCTGTCGGCGAGCGGGGTCCCCTCCGACAGGGGAACGCCGAGCAGATCGGTCGCCTGGGGATTCGCGACCAGCACCGCGCCCGAGGGATCGAGCGCGATCACTCCGGTCGCGACGGTCGCGAGCACGGCGGCGGTACGGCGTCGCGATTCCTCCAGCGCGCGCTGGCTCGCGCGCACGTCGGCCGCCATGCGGTGGAACGCTCCGAACACGGGCTCGAACTCCACGGGAGGCCTCGCACCCGGAAGGGGGACGGCCTCCCCCTGGCCAACCGCGACCGCGGCCCGCCGGAGCTCCGCGACCGGTCGCGAGAGTGCGCGCGCAGCCACCCCGGCCGCGGCGATCGCGGCGACGATACCCGTAACGGTGGCGAGGAGGAGCACCAGCGCGAGCTCGAACTGCTGGCCTTCGGGATCGAGCGGCGCGCTCACCTGCGGCGTCGCGAGCACGCCGATGCCGCCCGATGGCGCGAATTCGATGACCCGGTATCCGACGCGCTCCGCGAGCTCGGGCATGATGCCGTCACGCGTCGTCTCCACCTCGCCTTCGAGTGCGAGGGTCCGGAACGCGCTGGCGTCCATCAGCGGTGGGACGACGCCGAGCTCGCCGAGGAGGGGCGCGCTCGTCGCCACCAGCGCGCCACCGCGATAGAGCGCAAGGTCGGCATCGACCCGGTCGCTCAGGCGCCGGAGGGCCTCGGTAAGCGGCACGCCCGGCGTACGGAGGAGCACGCCCGCTCCCTGCGCCGCATCGCGGAGCGTCTGCGTGATCAGCAGATCCCGGCCCCGCTCCGCCTCCTCACCGAAGTGCGAGAACGACCACGCCGCGAAGGCGACCGTCGGCAGTACGAAGAAGACGGCGAGCGCGAGCGCCAAGCGCAGCCGGAACGAGCCGGCGATCCGTCGCCACCCCGGTGTTCCCGACCGAACCGGCGTGAGCAGTGCCCCGGCGGCGACGACGATGCCGCCAAGCACGATGGCATCGAGCAGCAGCAGCAGGAGTCCGCGCACGGCGAGCTGTGCGGGATCCTGCAGCTCGACGCGCGCCAGTACCTCGCGCGGTCCCGCGGGGAGTGCGATGGCGCGATCGGCGCGGAGCGACCACCCGACGCGGCGCCAGACGAGTGGCCCGCCGGGGGAGAGCGTGGCGACGGGCGAGCCGAGTGTCAGGCGGTAGGACGGCGCCGTCTCCTCGTGGCCCGACAGAATGCGACCGAGCCGGTCCGGCGCAACGAGGACCGAGCGCGGCCCGACCGCGACGGTGAGCACGCGATCCGGCGCGGTCCGCTGTACCAGCACATGATGCACCCCGGGGACCGACGGCACCACGTGGATCTCGCTCGGGACTCCCGGCGGCAGCGCACGCGCGAGCGCCCCGAGCGTTTCCCGGGGAAGCGCAAGCGAATCGATCGGCAGCTCGACGACCGGTGCGTCTTCATCCGCCCACAGCGCGAGCCACGCCGGATATCCGCGCTCGTGCAGCGGCGAGGCGCGCCAGACGGCGTACAGTGACGCCGCGGTGCCGCGCAGGGGCGCCTCCGCGAGGCTCCGGGAGAGCCGCTCGAGCAGGAGCGCGGCCTCGGGGTCGGGGTCGGTGCCGAGCCGTGCGACGTCCGCTTCGGCGCGGTCGAGTCGCGCCGCGATGTCCGCATTCCACGTGAGGCAGGCCCCGAGGGAGCCGAGGACGGCCGCGATGCCGATCACCGTGCTGAATCGCGGGGCCGCAGAAATGGCGAGCAGGAGCGGAAGCGCCCAGAGGAGTGGGAGCCACGCGGGCCACGCGATGCCCGGACGCCAGGCGGCGATCGCCACGGCGGAAAAGGCCACCGCCATGAGCACGCCCGCGAGCGTCCGCCAGCGCGCCGACTTCCGGCGCCCGTCCCCGGCGAGCGCACCGGCCAGCAAGGCGAGGGGGGCGCCGGCGAGCATCAGGCCGCATTGCCAGACCACCCACAACGCGAGGGGCGTCCCGCTGGCGGGCGGCGCGACGGCGGGGGCGAGGACTGCCACGGCGAGCGGTGCGGCGAAGGCGAGGAGCGCCGCGGCGGCCGCCCCGCCGGCCGAGTGCCGCGGCGGACGCTTCCAGGCGAGTGCCGCGAGCAGTGCGAGCGCGGTTCCGGTAAGCAGCAGTGCCGCGGGCGAGCCGGTCAGCGTCCCGAGCACCGGATGTGCGAAGCTGCCGCGGGAGAACCCCTGCTCGATTCCGACGAGTGCGCCGATCGGCGCCCGCGCCGTGAGCCAGAGGAAGGCGGGAATCACCAGCGCGCGCTCGACGGTGGAGGGAGCGATGAAGAGCGCGAGCGCGAGCGCAGCCAGCGCAAGCCAGAGTGTGGCACTCCCCCCGCGATCGTAGATCCGGCTCCGCGCCTCAGCCTGCTGCGGCGGCACCGGCTGCACGCTGAAGAGCAGGCGCCGGCCCTGCGTCGTGGGCTCGACGTAATCGAAGATGTCCGAATTGCCTTCGGGCGCGGCGCCGGGCGGGTAGACGAGCAGCCCGACCTCGGTCGCGCGCCGAAACCGCTCGGCGAGGCTCCGCTCGCGATCGGCCACGGCCGAGTCGGCCCAGATGAGCACGCTCGCCACCGCCACCCGGTCGCCCGAGTGGCGGCGTGTCTCGAGGAGCACGTAATATGGAACGGCCCGTACGGCGATCGAATCGCCCTCGGGTTCGGCCGCGAGGCGGTGCCGTCCGGCCCACGCCCACGGCGAGCCGACCGAGTCGAGGATGACCACGCCACGCTCGATTCCGTGGCCCGGCGTCGCGGCGGCGAGGCGTCGGAAGGCCTCCCCTCGCTCGAGGCCCGCGGCCTCGGCGCCGACCTCCGCGAGGCGCACAGCTTCCCGAAGCGCGGCGCGGAGCTCGCCACCGACGCGCTCGCCGTACGCTTCGATCCGGGCCTCGCGCTGCGCGGGCCAGTCGCGCGCGATCGCGATGAGCGAGCGCTGCGTCACGACAAGCTGCGCCGCCAGGAGCGCGAGCACGATCGATAGCAGTACCGTCGAGAGACGCACCCGCGCCATCAGCGCGGCGATCGTCGCCACGCACGCAGCGGCCGCGAACCAGCTCAGGCCCGCCGCGGGCGTGCGCAGCCACTCCGCCGTGCCGAGCACCGCGGCGAGCACGATCACCAGCCACCAGCGAGAGCGATGTCTCAAGACGGGCGTCCCTGGCGATTGAAGGAGATGACTCCGGGTGCGGTCCGGGAGCGGCTGCGCGAACGGCCCGCGCTGATCGTTCCGGTCGGCACCACGGAGCAGCACGGCCCGCACCTGCCGCTCGGCTGCGATACGGTCATCGTGGAACGGCTCGCCGACGACCTCTCGGCCGCGACGAGCGTGATCCGCACCCCGACGCTCGAGTACGGCGTCCATACGCCGTCACCGTCGTTTCCCGGCGGGGCGGCGCTCCAGCGGAAGACGCTGCATCGGGTGTTGAACGAACTTATCGCCTCGTGGGAAACAGGGGCAGGCGTGCGCGAATTCCTGATTCTCACGGCGCAGGCGAACGATGCGCATCTCGAGGCGCTCAGCACGATCCGCTCCGAGTCCGCGCACGTGCTCGTGGTCGACGTGTTCGCGCTCGAATTCCAGGAACTGCTCGAACGGCCCGACGACCCGGTGCAGGGGGGAGAGCTCGATACCTCGCTGCTGCTCTACATCGCCCCCGACCTCGTGCGGATGGAGCTCGCCGAGGATTTCGCGATGCCCTCCGGCAAGCGTCCCTATCGCCCGGGCTCGAGCCACAGGGTGCCCGAGGGGTTCCCCGGATCGATCGGGTTTCCGAGCCTCGCATCGGCCCAGAAAGGGGAACGGCTGTATACATTCATATTGGGACAGGTTCGACGTTGTCTCGAGAGTTGCTGACACCCACGGGGAGTCTCCCATGCGCCTCCAGACCGCCGCACTACTCATCCTCCTCGCCGCGCCGCTGTCCGCGCAGCAGGTGAGCGGGACGTACGTCGTCCAGCGGGGAGGCAACGAGATCGGGCGTGAGGAGTACGCGCTCGAGGCGGGCCGCGCCCGCGACCGCTCGGGCACGAGCCTCACCGTGAGCTCCCGCTATCCCGGGGCCCTGCCCTCCGGCAACGTCTCGGCGCTCCTCGAACGGACGCCCGACGGTCAGCTCTCGCGCTTTCAGCTCGATGTGGAAGGTGATGAGGGGACAACCACGTTCCTCGCCGCCGGCGCCGGGGCGCGGGTCATCCTCAAGACGATCGCCAAGGGCTCGGAGGCGGGACGCGAGCTTCCGGGGGGTGAAAACGTCGTGCTGATCGACGAAAACGTGTACGCGCTCTTCACGGCCGTCGCCGACCTCGCCACGCCGGCGGGGGCACGGATGGTCGCGATCTACCCGCGTACCGGACGGCGCGCCCAGTTCATCGCGCGGCGGGAGGGCAACGCCGGAGGCGCGGCGAGCATCTCACTCACGGGCGAGATCAGCGGAACGCTGGCCACCGACGATGCGGGACGCCTCGTCCGGATGGAATTCCCGAGTGTTGGAATCGTGGTCTCGCTCGCCCCCTAGGCGGAGACCGATTTCTCCTTTCTCGCAACTCGTTTTCAGTTAAGCACTTCGGGAGGGTTTGTCGCAAGGTGAAACCTTTGCGGCGACCCTCCCGTACGAGCATCTGTCAACGACACTCCAGAGGAAAGCCGACCATGAATCGCTGGACTGCCCTGCTCGCGCTCACCCTGCTCGCGGCGCCCCTCTCCGCGCAGGATCCCGCAGTGCCGCCGACCGTCGGTGCCACCCTCACGCTGAGCGAGGCCATCGCACAGGCGCGCGTGAACAGTCCGGCGTACCGTCAGACCCTCAACAATGCGGGCCCGGCACGGTGGGCGGTCCGCAACGCGACGGCCAGCCTGTTTCTCCCGTCCGCCAGCGCGCAGCTCGGACTCGGATACACCGGGGCGGGCGCGTCCCAGTTCGGCGGTACGGAATTCCGGCAGAGTTCGCCGGCGTACAACTCGAATTATTCGGTGGGGCTCTCGTGGCGGCTCGACGGCAACACGCTCACGGGTCCGGCGCAGACGCGCGCGATGCAGAACGCCACCGAGGAAGAGATCATCTCCGCCGAGCAACTGCTCCGCGCCGACGTGACGACGCAGTACCTGGCGTCGCTGCAGGCCGTCGCCCAGGTGGATGTCGCGCGCCAGCAGGTGCAGCGCAATGACGACTTCCTGAAGCTGGCGCAGGCGCGCTACCAGGTCGGCCAGGCCACGCTGCTCGACGTGCGGCGTGCCGAGGTGGAGAAGGGCGTGGCCGAGGTGAACCTGCTGCGCGCGCACCAGACGGCCAACGAGGCGAAGCTCGAGCTGCTGCGGCGGATGGGCGTCGAGTCGCCGGTGGCGATCGAGCAGCTCGCGCTGACCGACTCCTTCCCCGTCGTCGCGCCCGACTTCCAGCTCGACCAGCTCCTCGCCATGGCGGACGAGCAGAATCCCGCCATTCGCGCGCTCCGCGCGCAGGAGTCCGCTGCCGGGGCCGCGCTCACGGCCGCGCGAGCGGATTACCTCCCCTCGTTCAACGTGAGCGCCGGCTGGAGCGGGTTCGCCCAGGAATTCACGGACTCCGACCTGATCCTCGGCCAGACGCTCGCCGGGGCGCAGGGGTCGTATGCCAGCTGTCTCGAGAACAACCAGATCCGCGCCACGGCGGGGCTGCCGGCCAACGACTGCCTTCTCGTCTCCGGGCTGCAGGATCCGAATACGCTGCGCCCCGAGGTGGTCTCGGGCTTCCAGGAAAGCAACGACGTCTTCCCGTTCAACTTCAATCGCTCGCCGTTCAGCGCGAGCGTGAGCATCTCGCTGCCGATCTTCACCGGCTTCAGCCGGACGCTCCGCGTGTCGCAGGCGCGGGCCCAGCGGGAGGACGCGGACGAGGCGGTCCGGGCGCGGCGGCTGGCCGTGCGTGCGGACGTGCACGGCCGCTATCTCGCACTGCAGACGGCCTATCGCTCCATCGCCGTCCAGGCGGCGAACCGTGATGCCGCGCGGGAAGGCCTCCGCCTGGCGCAGGACCGGTACCGCCTCGGCAGCGGCACCGCGCTCGAGCTGTCCGACGCCCAGAACGCGGTGCAGGCCGCCGAGGGCGACTACATCAATTCCGTGTACGGCTATCACATCGCCATCGCCGCCCTCGAGGCCGCGGTTGGCCGGCCCCTCCGCTAACAAGGATCGATCATGTCTCGTGGCATGAAGTTCGGTGTGTTCGCAGGCATCGTCGTGCTGGTGATCGCGGGCCTGGTGATCGCCGGCCAGTCGAAGAAGCGCAATGCCGCCACCGAAGTGCGGATGGAGGAAGTCGGCAAGCGCGATCTCGTGAGCGCCGTGACGGCGAGCGGCCGGATCGAGGCGGAGACGTCGGTCGACATCAGCGCCGACATCACCGGCCGGATCATCCGGATCGCCGTGAAGGAGGGCGACCTCGTCACCAAGGGCCAGTTCCTGATCCAGATCGATCCGGCCCAGTATCAGGCGAACGTCTCGCGGTCGCAGGGCATGGTCGCGTCGGCGCAGGCGTCGACGGTCCAGACCCGCGCCAATCGCGATCAGGCCGAGCGGGCGCTGGCCCGGACGAAGGAGCTCGCCGCCTCCGGCTCGAACCTGGTGGCACCGGAAGCCGTCGAGCAGGCGCAGACCGCCTTCGACGTGGCCGAAGCGAACTGGCGGGCGAGCCAGGCACAGCTCGACCAGGCACGCGCGGGGCTCCGTGAGGCGCAGGACCAGCTCTCGAAGACGCGCCTCACGGCGCCGATGTCCGGCCGCGTCGTGCGGCTCGCCGTCGAAGAGGGCGAGGTCGCGGTGCCTGGCACGTTCTCGCGGGAAACGGGCCTGCTCATGACGATCGCGGACCTTTCCGTCATCCTCGCCAACGTGAAGGTGGACGAAACCGACGTCGTGCGCCTCGAGCGCGGCGACTCCGTCGAAGTGACGATCGATGCATTCCCCGACACCACGTTCGTGGGGCGCGTCACCAAGATCAGCAACAGCGCCCAGATGACCGCGACCCAGACCGCCGCGGGCTCCGCGGACCAGGCGGTCGATTTCGAAGTCGAGGTGACGCTCGAGAATCCGCCGGCGGACGTGCGGCCGGACCTCAGCTGCACCTCACGCATCGTGACGGACACGCGGAAGGGCGCGCTCGCGGTGCCGATCATCGCGCTGACCGTGCGCGACAATCAGCCCGTGCCCAACGAGAACCAGCCGCAGGCGGCGGCCGCGGCCCCGGCGGCGGATACGGGCGCCGCCGCACGCGCGAAGAAGGAGACCGAGGGCGTCTTCGTCGTGCGCGATGGCATCGCCACGTTCCGCCCGGTGAAGGTCGGCATCGCCGGCGACGAGCACTTCGAGGTCCTCGAGGGCCTGCGCGAAGGTGAAACCATCGTCTCCGGCACCTACCAGGCGATCCGCGACCTGAAGGACGGCACGAAGGTGAAGGCAGCCACCGAGACGGGTCCGGCCGACGGGGAGAAGGCGTCATGAATCCGGAGGTGATCCGCGTTCGCGATCTCGAGCGACGCTACGACATGGGCGGCGAGACGATCCACGCGCTGCGCGGCGTGTCGCTCGATATCCGCCGGAACGAGTACGTCGCGATCATGGGCCCCTCGGGCTCCGGCAAGTCGACGATGATGAACGTGCTCGGCTGCCTCGACACGCCCGACGGCGGCGAGTACTGGCTCAACGGGCAGGAAGTCTCCCGGCTCACGGACGATGCGCTGGCCCGCGTGCGCAACAAGGAGATCGGGTTCGTCTTCCAGACGTTCAACCTCCTCCCCCGCGCCACGGCGCTCCACAACGTGGAGCTGCCGCTCGTCTACGCCGGGATCGGGTCGAAGGAGCGCTCGCGGATGGCCATCGACGCGCTCCAGCGCGTGGGGCTCGGCGACCGCATGCACCACCGCCCGAACGAGCTGTCCGGCGGCCAGCGGCAGCGCGTCGCCATCGCGCGGGCGCTCGTCAACCGGCCGAGCATCCTCCTCGCCGACGAGCCGACGGGAAACCTCGACTCCAAGACCGGTGTGGAAATCATGGGCGTGTTCGAGCGCCTCCACTCCGCCGGCAACACCATCGTCCTCGTCACCCACGAGCCCGATATCGCCGCCTACGCCCACCGCACGATCTCGATCCGCGACGGTCTCGTCGAGC
>JAICNA010000117.1 GCA_025928955.1 Gemmatimonadales bacterium
GCCACGGCGCCGCCGTGTACGTTGACGCGGTCCCAATCCCACCCGAGCTCGCGTCCATCCGCGATGGCCTGGACCGCGAACGCCTCGTTCGCCTCGATGAGATCGTAGTCGCTGATCGCGGTGCCCGCACGTGCCATCAGGTTCCGAACCGCCACGATGGGCGCGAAGAAGAGATCGCGCGGCTCGCCGCCACCGGTCGCATAGCTCGTGATCTTCGCCATCGGGGTGAGGCCGTGTGCGCGCGCGTAGGCAAGCGACGTGACGACCACCGCGCTCGCGCCGTCGTTGAGCCCCGGGGCGTTGCCGGCGGTCACCGTGCCGCGGTCCTTCCGGAAGGCCGGCTTGAGCTTCGCAAGCGTCTCGGCCGTCGTGTCCCGGCGCGGCGATTCATCCGCCGTGATCGCCGTCGTGCCGCCCTTGCCCGGCACCTCGACCGGTACGATCTCGGCCGTGAACTTCCCGCCGTCCTGCGCATCGACCGCCTTGCGATGACTCTGCTCGGCGAAGCGGTCCTGCTCCTCGCGCGACACACCCGCCTTCTCTGCGGTGTATTCGGCGTACTCGCCCATGTGATTCGCGCCGAAGGAATCCCACAGGCCGTCGTGGATCATGCCATCGACCATCGTCTGATTGCCGGCCTTGATGCCGCCGCGCATTCCATAGACGTAGTGCGGCGCCGTCGACATCGACTCCTGGCCGCCTGCGACGACGCACTGCCGGTCGCCGGCGCGGATCGACTGGGCGGCCAGCATGACGGCCCGGAGACCCGAGCCACACACCTCGTTGATGGTCACGGCCGAGGTCGTGGCCGGGATACCGGCGTGGATCAGCGCCTGGCGCGCCGGCGCCTGCCCCGACCCGCCCTGGACGACCTGACCCATGAGGACTTCTTCGACCTCGTTCGGCTCGACACCGGCCCTGGCGATCGCTTCGCGAATGGCTATGGCACCGAGACGTGGTGCCGGAAGGGCGGAGAGCCCGCCGAGGTAGCGTCCGATCGGCGTTCGAACGGCGCCGACGATGACGGGAGTGGTACGCTCGTTCACGGTGCGTTCCAGATTAGAGGGCCACGGCTACTGACCAGAAAATAGACGCGATGCCCGGACAACAGAACCCTGCCTGCCGGGGTGGCGGGTCTGCCGGCAGGCGTCGTCCGATGCGGAACCGACGACGTCCGCCGACGCCTGCGGGCAGGAGCTTCACCGACGCGGCGCCGCGGGGCCTTCGTCGAGGGAGCCGGAGGGCCGCTGGATGCGGCCGGGCGCAGGGGAACGGGCTACAGCTCGAGCGTACGGTTCCGGACCTGCTCGGCGACCCGGGCGATGAAGTCGTCGACCTTGACGACGTCCTGCTTCTTCCCGGTGCCCCGGATCCGGATGGCCAGGCTGTCCGCCTCGACTTCGCGCTGTCCGACCACCGCCATGTAGGGGACCTTGTGTGTCTCGGCGTCCCGGATGCGGTAGTTGAGCGTCTCCCCGCGATCGTCGAGGTGCACGCGGAGCCCGCTCTGCCTGAGGCGTGCCGCCATCGCCCGCGCCGCGTCCGCCTGTGCGTCGCTGATCGGAATCACCCGCACCTGCTCGGGCGCAAGCCACACGGGGAATGCGCCGGCGAAATGCTCGATCAGGTTGCCGGTGAACCGCTCCAGTGTGCCGTAGATGGCGCGATGGATCATGACCGGCCGGTGCGGCCGATTGTCCGGCCCCGTGTACTCGAGCTCGAACCGCTCGGGAAGGTTGAAATCGAGCTGGACCGTGGGGCCCTGCCAGAGCCGGCCGATGGCGTCACGGAACTTGATGTCGATCTTCGGACCGTAGAAGGCGCCGCCCCCTTCATCGACACGGAACGGAATCTGCTTCCGCTCGAGCGCGCGCTTGAGGATCACTTCGGCGCGATCCCACACGTCGTCGCTCCCCAGCCGCTCGGGCGGACGGGTCGAGACCTCGAAGTCGAGCTCGAAGCCGAACGCCTGCCGCACGAGGCGATCCACCTGGTCGAGGCAGAGGAAGATCTCGTCCTCCACCTGGTCCATGGCGCAGAAGATGTGCGCGTCGTCCATGCTGAGGCCGCGCACGCGCAGCAGGCCGTGCAGGGTGCCCGAGCGCTCGTTGCGATAGACGTTCGCGACCTCGGAGAGCCGGATGGGGAGATCGCGATAGCTCCGCTGCTGGCTCCGGAAGACCAGCGCATGCATCGGGCAGTTCATCGGCTTCACGCGATACCGGACCTCCTCGTCCTCTCCCGCGCCCGCCGCCATCGGCGGAAACTGGTTCTCCCCGTAGAGCGGCAGGTGGCCCGAAACGCGGAACAGCTCCTCGCGCGAGATGTTCGGCGTGTAGACGAGGTCGTAGCCGCTCCGGATGTTGTCGTCCTCGACCGCACGCGAGAGGAGCCACTTGATCATCGCTCCCTTCGGGTGCCAGAAGACGAGCCCGGGGCCGACGATTTCCTGGATCGAGAACAGGTCGAGCTGCCTGCCGAGCACGCGGTGGTCGCGCCGGCGTGCCTCCTCGAGGCGGTGGAGATAGGCGTCGAGATCTTCCTTCCGGAACCACGCCGTGCCGTAGATGCGTTGCAGCATCTGGCGGCGCTCGTCGCCACGCCAGTACGCGCCCGCAGCGCTGAGGAGCTTGAAGTGCTTCAGCCGACCGGTCGACGGGACATGCGGGCCACGGCAGAGATCGACGAAGGGCCCGTCGGTGTAGACCGTGATGGTCTCGTCGTCCCCGAGCTCGGCGATCCGCTCGAGCTTGAGCGGGTCGTCGGCGAAACGGCGGTTCGCTTCGGCCCGGTCCACGACCTCGCGCACGAACGGAAAATCGCGATTCGCGACTTCCGCCATCTTCGCCTCGAGCCGCTCGAGGTCCTCCGGCGTGAACGGCCGGTCGACCTGGAAGTCGTAGTAGAAGCCGTCTTCGATCGGCGGGCCGAAGCCGATGCCGGCGCCGGGAAAGAGCTCGCGCACGGCCGTGGCGAGGATGTGCGCAGAGGAATGGCGCAGGACGTCGAGCGCCTCCGCATCACGATCGGTGAGGATGGCGATCGACGCGTCCCCCTCGATGGGCCGGTCGAGATCGCGCACCTGGCCATCGACCCGGATGGCAAGTGCCGCCTTGGCCAGCCCGGGGCCGATCGACTCCGCCAGCTGGCGGCCGGTGGAGCCCTGCGGGAGCTCGCGCACACTTCCATCGGGGAGCGTCAGCTTGAGCACGCTCATGGCGCGACGATCTCGCTCGTGACGGGCTGCGTGCGCGGAGCGAGCCAGACGAAGAGGCCCAGGCCACCCAGGACGAGCAGGGCGACGAGGAGCCACCGCGCGAGATCGGGAAGGGTCACCGTGACCCGCTCGTCCGCCATGAGGAGTTCCTGTGCAGGGTTGAAGTCGGAGTCGTGCGCCCGGGCATCCGGGCGTGTTAAACTTAACGCAGCACTCAACCATTTGGCACGAGGAATTGCTGTGCGTTACGACGAACGGCTCTCACCGGCGGAAGTTGCGGGATGGGGCGGCCTCGGCCTCCTCACCGGGCTCGTACTCGGCGTCGCGCTCAGCGCCTGGGCCGGTGACGTCAATCGCGAGCGCATCGGGCGAGCCACGAAGCGGCTGCGCACGTCCGGCCCCGCGCGCCGCGTGTCGAGCGGCGCCGCCGCCCGGGACGCGCGCGGCACGCTGTCGGCCACGCCGGCGCTGCGGGGACTCCCGATCGAAGTGCGGGCCGTCGCGCCCGGCGTCGTCGAGCTGCGCGGCTGGGTGGCGACCCGGTCGCAGCGGACGCTCGCGGCCCGCACGGTGCGCGGCGCCGGCGCGGTGGATCGCGTCATCAACAGCATTCTCGTACGCGGCGAGGACGACCGGACGCTCGGAGGACCCCGCCCGGGCGACCAGACCGCATGACCCGGCAGATCCCCCCTCAGTTCGACCCCCGGGCGATCGAGCAGACGATCTACGAACGCTGGGCCGCCGCCGGTGTCTTTGCGCCGCGGACCGACCGCGCCGATCCCTACGTCATCATGATGCCCCCGCCGAACGTCACCGCGCATCTGCACATGGGGCACGGTCTCAACGACACGATCCAGGATACCCTGATCCGCTTCGAGCGGATGCGCGGCCGCGCCGTGCTCTGGCTTCCCGGCACCGATCACGCCGGCATCGCCACGCAGAACGTGGTCGAGCGCGCCATCGCGCGGGAAGGACTCACGCGGTTCGATCTCGGGCGAGACGCGTTCGTCGCGCGGGTGTGGAGCTACGTCGCGGAGACGGGTGCGACGATCCTCGAGCAGATCAAGGCGATCGGCGCGAGCTGCGACTGGTCCCGGACCTATTTCACCCTCGACGAGGGGCTCTCCCGCGCGGTGCGGGAGGCGTTCGTTCGCCTCTACGAGAAGGGCCTCGTCTACCGCGGGCACTACATCATCAACTGGTGCCCCCGCTGCCTCACGGCGCTCTCGAACGAGGAGGCGGAAAAGGAGGAAACCGCCGGCAGGCTCTGGCACCTGCGCTATCCCCTCGAGAAGGGCGGCCACCTCGTCGTCGCCACCACGCGCCCCGAGACGATGCTCGGGGACACCGGTGTCGCCGTTCATCCCAGGGACAAGCGCTACCGGAAGCTGATCGGCAGCTCGGTCCTCCTGCCGCTCGTCGATCGGCGCATCCCCATCGTGGCGGACGACGCGGTGGATCCCGGGTTCGGCTCGGGCGCGGTGAAGGTGACGCCAGCGCACGATCCGACCGACTTCGAGATCGGGAAGCGCGCGGGGCTCGAATCGATCGACATCATGACGCCCGAGGCCAGGATGGCCGAAACCGTGCCCGAGCGGTTCCAGGGGCTCGACCGTTTTGAGGCCCGGCGTCGCGTCGTCGAGGAGTTCGAGGCGCTCGGCCTCCTCGAGAAAGTCGAGGAGCACCAGCACGGGGTGGGTCACTGCTACCGCTGTGACACCGTGGTGGAGCCGCGACTGTCGGACCAGTGGTTCGTCCGGATGGAGCCGCTCGCCCGACCCGCGCTCGAAGCGTACCGGAGCGGCCGCCTCCGCTTCATTCCCGAGCGCCGCGGCGACGAATATGCGATGTGGATGGAGAACATCCGGGACTGGGTGATCTCGCGGCAGCTCTGGTGGGGACACCGGATTCCGGTGTGGTACTGCGAGAGCGCTGGCTGCGGCCGGACGAGCGTGAGCCGATCGGATCTCGATGCGTGTCCGGGCTGCGGCGGTCGCGTGCGCCAGGACGACGACGTGCTCGACACCTGGTTCTCCTCCTGGCTGGTGCCGTTCTCGTCCCTCGGCTGGCCGGACGCGACGCCCGACCTCGCGCGGTACTATCCGGGCCACGCGCTCGTCACCGCCCCGGAGATCCTCTTCTTCTGGGTGGCGCGCATGGTCATGGCGGGCCAGGAGTTCATGGGCGACCTGCCGTTCACCGATGTCTATCTCCACGGAACTGTGCGCGACACCCAGCATCGGAAGATGTCGAAGTCGCTCGGGAACGGGATCGACCCGCTCGAAGTCGTGCAGCGCTTCGGGGCCGACGCGCTCCGATTCACCTCGGTCTCGGGCATGTCGGTCGGCACCGATCTCATTCTCGATCCCTCCGATCTCGAGACGTCGTTCGCCTCGGGCCGCAACTTCGCGAACAAGCTCTGGAATGCGGGCCGCTTCATCCTGACGAACCTCGACGGCCCGGCACGCCCGCTCGCCGGCCGCGGAAGGAACGCCATTCGCGACGAGGAGCTCACGCTCGCCGACCGGTGGATCATCGCGCGCTGTGAAGCGACGGTCGTGGAGGCGACCGAGGCGTACGAGCGCTACCGGCTCAACGACGCGGCAGGGGCCGCCTACCGCTTCATCTGGAGCGACCTGGCCGACTGGTACATCGAACAGATCAAGCCGCGGCTCTACGGCGACGTACCGGGCGGCGATGTGGCCCGCGCGGTTGCGACCCAGACGTTCGACACTGCGCTCCGCCTGTTGCACCCGATCATGCCGTTCATCACGGAGGAGCTCTGGGGCCGGATTCCCGGGCGCCGCGACGGCGCCCTGCTCGCGAGCGCGCGCTGGCCTCGCAGCGACCCGCGAGCGCGCAACGACGCCGCCCTGCGGGAGTTCGCCCTCGTGCAGGAGCTGGTCGGCGCCATCCGCGCCATCCGTGCCGAGTACGGTATCCCCCCGGGGCAGGCGGTGCGCGCGTCGATCACGAATCTCTCCCCCGCCGCGCAGCGTGCCGTCGAGCAGGAGCGCGCGACGATCCTGCGCCTCGCGAAGCTGTCCGAGCTCGTGCGCGGCGCCCCGGCGGAGCGCGTCGGGGGGAACGCGGTCCTGAGCGACGGAACCGCCGTCTTCGTCCCGCTCGGCGATGCGATCGACCTCGATCGCGAATGTGCGCGGCTCGGCGCCGAAATCACGCGGCTGGGCGGGCTGGTCGCCTCGCAGGAGCGGAAGCTCGGCAACGAGCAGTTCGTCGCACGCGCCCCTGCCACGGTGGTCGAAACCGAGCGACAGAAGCTCGCGACCTGGCGGGAGCAGGCCGAAGTGTTGTCGTCCAAGCGTTCGCTGCTGGGGTGCGCATGAGGCGCGAGCCCCGCGGGCGGCGCCGGCGCGGCGCCCTGGCGACTGCGCTGATGCTGGCCGCCGGATGTGCCCGCATCGAGCCGCCGCCCGGCGGGCCGCCCGACTCCGCGCCACCGCGGCTCGAAAGCTCGAGTCCCGAGCCGCTGGCGTCGCTCCCCGGCTTCGACGGCGAAGTCGAGTTCCGCTTCAGCGAGGTCATTTCGGAGGGTTCGACGGCGAGTCAGGGCACCGGCATGGGCGATCTCGAGCGCCTCGTCGTGCTGTCGCCCACCACGCGCGTGCCCGAGGTGCGCTGGCGTCGCAACCGCATCACCGTGCGGCCGCGGGAAGGGTGGCAGCCGAACACCGTGTACCGCGTCGAGCTGCTGCCGGGCGTGACCGACCTGCGCAACAATCGCTCGACCGAGGGCGGGACCGTCATCACCTTCACCACCGGCGGGACGGTGCCGACGGATACGCTCCGGGGACGGGTCTGGGACTGGACCACCGGCCGCCCCGCCGCGGGGGCGCTGATCGAGGCCGCACTGCTGCCCGATACCTTGATCTACCGGTTCGTGGCCGACTCAGGCGGCGGATTTGCGCTGTCTCCTCTCCCCTCGGGTACCTATCTCGTCACCGCTGCGCTCGACCCCGAGCGGGACCGGCGACGGACGGGGCGGGAAGCCTTCGACAGCGCCCGCACCGAAACGGGTACCCGCGACTCGCTCGAGCTCTGGATGTTCCCGCACGATTCCTCGGGCCCACGCCTGGCAGAGATCGCCAGCACCGACTCGCTCTCCATCCGGCTTCGTTTCTCGCAGCTGCTCGATCCGTTCCAGCCACTCGACAGCATCGCGGTGACGGTGCACGCGCTTCCTGACTCCGCGCCGGTCGCGACAGGTCCGCTGATGCGGGAGGCGGCCTTCGACAGCCTCTATCGGGCGAGGCCGGTGGCGGATTCGCTCGCCGCCGATTCCCTCGCTCCCGATTCTCTCGCCCTCGATTCACTCCCGCCGCGCGACACGCTCCGCGCTCGCGGCGACAGCGGGCTCAAGCAGCCGGCAGGCGCCGCCCCGCAGCCATCGCGACCCACACTGAGCGATCGCCTCATGCTTCGCGTCTCCGTTCCGCTCGTGCCGGAGGGGCGGTACGCGGTCGTCGTGCGGGGGATTCGCAACGCGAGCGGCGTGCGCGCCGATGCGAACGGAGTCCTCGAGGTCGGTGCGCGGAATGACGCGGCCCCGCGCGTTGGCGAGCCGCCGGCACGACCTCCGGCCACCCCGGCCGCGCCTCCCATCCGGAAATGACGGACCCCCGCCGGCTGCTCCCTTCGGTCGGCCAGCTCCTCGACGAGCCGCGTATCGCGGCGCTCCTCGACCACGCGCCGCGCAGCGCGGTGCTCGCCGCGGTGCGCAGCGCCATTGCATCGGCACGCCGTGGCAGGGCCCCCGTTCCCGAAAGCTGGCCGGACGAGGTTCGCGAACGGCTCGTCGCGGAATCCGGCCGGTCCCTCCGACCCGTCATCAATGCGACTGGGGTCGTGCTCCACACCAACCTCGGTCGCGCGCCACTCGCGGCGGAAGCCGTCGCCGCCCTCGGAAGCGTCGCGGCGAGCTACTCGACGCTCGAGCTGGACCTCCATGCCGGCGTGCGCGGCAGCCGGGACGATCACGGCCGGGCTCGCCTTGCCGAGCTCACGGGAGCAGCAGACGGGTTCGCGGTGAACAACGCCGCTGCGGCCCTTGTCCTAGCGCTCAATGCCTGCGCCGAGGGCCGCAGCGTCGCCGTCTCGCGGGGAGAGCTCATCGAGATCGGCGGGTCGTTCCGGATCCCCGAGATTCTCGCGAAGAGCGGCGCGCGGCTCGAGGAGATCGGCACCACCAACCGGACCCATCTCACCGATTACGAGGCGGCGATCCGGCGCGGGGTCGCCGCCCTTCTCGTGGTGCACCGCTCGAACTTCTCGCAGCACGGCTTCGTGGCGACTCCGCCGCTCGAGGCCATCGTGGCGCTCGGGGCCGCGAACGGCACGCCGGTCATCTACGACCTCGGCGGCGGGCTGCTCGTCGACCTGTCGCGATTCGGCCTCGCGGGGGAGCCACAGGTCCAGACCGCCGTCGCGAGCGGCGCCGACCTAGTCGTCTTCAGCGGCGACAAGCTGCTCGGCGGCCCGCAGGCCGGCCTTGTGGTCGGCAAGGCGGAGCCGGTCGCCGCGTGCCGGCGCAACCCGCTCGCCCGCGCATTCCGGGCGGACAAGCTCACGCTCGCGGCGCTCGAAGCTACCCTCGCGCTCTATGCCGATCCCGACATCGCGCTGAGCCGGATTCCCGTACTCGCGATGCTCACCGCGCCGGCAGCGCTGCTTCGCGACCGCGCCGAGAGGCTGGCGGCCGCGATCCCCTCGCGTTTCCTGCCCGAGCTCCTGGCCGGTACCTCGGCCGTGGGCGGTGGCGCCTTCACCGACGCACGGCTTCCCACGACACTCGTGGCGCTCGATCCCGGCCCGCTGGGTGCCGACGGCCTCGCGCTCCGACTGCGGCTGGGAGATCCGGCCGTGGTCGCCCGCGTCGCCGATGCGCGGGTACTGCTCGATCCCCGAACGCTCCTGGAGCCCCTCGACCCCCTCCTCGACGCGATCAGCGCCGTCCTCGACGATTGACGCGCGCGCCTGCGTAAACGAAGCGGCCCGCGGCAGTGCCGAGGGCCGTTCGAGTGCCGAGATCGCGCCGAGCCGCGCGCCTCAGTACGTAAAGGTGGCGATCTCCGCA
>JAICNA010000101.1 GCA_025928955.1 Gemmatimonadales bacterium
AACCTGATCGGCGACCTGAGCGTGCAGGAGAACGTCGAGCTGCCGCTCACCTACCGCGGCATCCATCCCGACGAGCGGAAGCGTCGCGTCACCGCGGCGCTCGAGCGGGTCGGGATGAGCCACCGGGGGCGCCACTATCCCGCGCAGCTGTCCGGCGGCCAGCAGCAGCGCGTCGCGGTGGCGCGTGCGGTGGCGGGGAATCCGGCGATCCTCCTTGCCGACGAGCCGACCGGCAACCTCGATTCCGCCAACGGCGAGGCGGTGATGGAGCTCCTCGCCGAGCTGCATCGCGACGGGGCGACGATCTGCATGGTCACCCACGACGAGCGGTATGCCGCGCATGCGGGCCGCACGATCCATCTTTTCGACGGGAGGGTCGTCGAGGAAACGCTGATGGTCTAGTCTGCGCCGCCGAGGCGCCGCCTCGGCGGAACGGGGGAGTCACGCGGGGGGAACGGCTGGCGCGTAGGGTTCCGCAGACGATTGCCCGTTTCCCCGGAGTCAGCATGCTCCCTGCCCCGGACATTGCCACCCGCCTCAGGTGTCGCGGCCTTCCGCTTGTTGGCCAGGCACCCTGGTTTCACGCCGACACGACCGGCTTCCTGCTCGATCTTGCCCGCCGCGAGGGGGATGTGGCGCGCTTCCGACTCGGCGGATCGGACGCCTTCCTCCTTGCACACCCGGACCACGTCAAGCGCGTCCTGGTCGATGATGCGGACTGCTTCGGGAAGGGCCGGCTCATGCAGCGTGCCCGGCGGCTGCTCGGCAATGGGCTCCTCACGAGCGAAGGCGAGCTGCACCGCACGCAGCGCCGGCGCGTCCTGCCGGCGTTCACCCGGGCCCAGGTCGCGTCCTATGGTGTGGCAGCGCCCCGGCTCGCCGCACGGATGGCGGATCGGTGGCGTAACGGCGGAACGGTCGATGTCCGCGCCGCGATGGACGAGCTCGCACTCGCCATCGTCGTCCAGGCGCTTCTCGGAGCCGATATCGAGCAGGAGGCGGCCGGGCTCGCCGCGGAGCTCCGGCTCCTCGGCACCTGGTTCCCGATCCTCGCGCTGCCGGGTGCCCTGCGGCTCGAGCGCGCCGGACTGCCCCCCTTCCGCCGGGCAGGGCTCGCCGCCGATCGGATCGATTCATCCGTCCGCAGCTTCATCGCCGCCGCGGAGCGAACGGGGGGCGGCGGCCTGCTTCCCGTTCTCCTGAACACCGGCTCGGTGGATCCGATGCCACCGGGGCTCGTGCGCGACGAGGTGATGACGCTCTTCCTCGCGGGGCACGACACGACGGCAGCCGCACTCACCTGGACGTGGTACCTCATCGCGAAGCATCCCGAGGTCGCCGCGCGGCTCGAGGCGGAGCTCGACGCAGTGCTCGCCCATCGCGATCCGACGCCGGATGATTATCCCGCGCTGTCGTATGCCGGGATGGTCTTCGATGAGGTGCTGCGGCTCTACCCCCCGGTCGGACGGATCGGCAAGCGCCCGCTCGCCGACTACGCCATCGACGGCCTCTTCATCCCGCGAGACGCCGCGGTTTTCGTCAGCCCCTTCGTCACCCAGCGCGATCCGCGCTGGTGGCCGGAGCCGGAGCGATTCGTCCCGGAGCGCTGGACCGCGGACGAGCGCGCGATGCGCCACCGCTACGCGGCGTTTCCGTTCGGCGCGGGCCCGAGATCGTGCGTCGGCGCGCAGATGGCGAGGATGGTCGGGGTACTGGTGATCGCGACGATCGCGCGGCGGTGGAGGATGACGCTGCTGCCGGGCGCGGCGCCGCGTATCCGGTCGTTGCTGACGCTCAAGCCGAGACGGCCGCTGCTGCTCCGCCCGAGCGGGCGGGAAGCTTCCGCTGGCCCGGGGCCCGGATGCGCTGAGGCGGGCGCGTTCCAGGGCGAATGCGGATCCGGTCCGGGCCCCGCTCCTCAGGCGCCGGCAGTCGGCACGGCGAGCCGGCTCAGGAGCGCTAGGAGCAGCGCCAGCGATGCGTAGAGTCCGAGCATCGCATTGTCTCCCTCCTCCGGCGCCTTCGAGAGGGCGTTCGCGATGCCGGCCAGCCCCAGCAGGAAGAGCAGCGGCTCTTCCGTCAGGAACCAGATACCGCCGAGGGCGCCGACCGCGATCCACCGCTGGTGGCGTGAGAGCGCGCGAAAGCCGCGTCCCCCGTCGAGCTGCCAGAACGGAAGGAGATTGAAGAGGTTGACCCACGCACCGAACCGCGCGATCGCGGCCCAGATCGGCGCGCCGGTCGCCAGATGGATTCCGAGCGCGGCGAGCGCGGCGCCAAGCCCCCAGAGCGGACCAGCGAGCCCGACGCGCGCATCCTCGCCGACCGTCGCCGGGTGCTGGTGCAGCCGCACGATGGCGCCGAAACCGGGAATGAACATCGGCGCACTCGCCTTGATGCCGAAGTGACGCAGTGCCGCGACGTGCCCCATCTCATGGATGTAGATCGATCCGACGATCCCGAGCGCGAACTTCCAACCCCACAGGCTCCAGTACACCCCGGCCGCCGCCAGCATCGAGAGGAGGGTCGATGCCTTGGTCAGCCCCAGGAGGAGGAACTTCGCCTTCGTGAGGGCAAAGACGAGGATGAACTTGAACTTCCAGAGGATCAGGACGAGTCCGAAGACCCACGGCCCGAAGCGTCTCAGCGCGTCGGGCGCTTTCGGCGCCGCCGCCTCGGCTCCGGCACCCACCAGCGCTGCGACGCGTCGCTGTATCGGCTCGGCCTGCGAGGCATCGGCCGGCAGGAGCGAGAGGGCCTGCCGCCAGGTGCCCAGCGCCTCTTCGCGCCGGCCGGTTGCCTCGTGCTCCGACGCCTCGCGCGCGAGCCGAGAGAGTTCCGCGGAATGCGCGAGTGCGCGGCAGGCCGGGCAGCGGAGCAGCGTGGGCGCGAGCTCCGTCCCGCAGCTGGCGCAGGCCGCCGGCGCAGTGCTGGTCACGATGCGCGTGGCTCGAGCCGCCCGCCGCCGACGGCGTACGGGCCGCTGAACACGAGCGAGGCGCTCGCATTCATGTGCCACGCCTGCCAGAGCGCGAAGCCGATGATGAGGATGCCGATCACGTTCTCGAATCCCGCCAGAAAGGGAGCGGCGACCGCGACGGCGAGCAGCGCAGCCGCGGCGGCGGCGCTGGCGAGCTGGAAGTCTCCCTCGAAGATGAAGGGGATGTAGGTACTCACGATGGCGAGGTAGGTGAGCACCACGGCGAGCACCTGGTACACCCGTCCGCCCCGGTGTCCCGATCCTAGCTGAACCGCGCGTCCAACGAGCCAACCTACCGCGATGGCAACGAGGCCGATCTCGTAACCCGTGATCGCGAGAATCGCGTAGTAGAGTGCCGCTCCCGCCAGCGCGCCGCCGAGCCCGAAGACTGCGGCGCGGGAAAGGCGTCCCGTCGCGGAGCCTGCCGCTGCATCGGCCACGAGCACTGCCCTGCACTCGGGGCAGACGATAGCGCCGCCCGCCTCGTAGTACTCCGTGGCGATCTCCCGGTCGCAGCGCGCACAGGCAGGCGCGGCCGGAACCGCTTCCGCGGCGCCGTCGAAGCGCAGCTCCGGCTCGAGCGGTTCCCTGGCGGAGTCCGCGGTCATCATGGGTCCTTTCGCTGGCAGGCGAGTGATGCCCGGCGGTTCTTCCCCGACGGGTGATGGGCGGGTCGCGGCTGAAAAGGGTGGACCCCGGAAAGATATATCGGGCGTCAGCCGGGTACCGAATCCACCATCCGCCGCTGGTCGCGGACCTGGTCGACGTAGTGGAGCTTCCACTCCCCACCCTCGCAGATCCACGTCTCGCGCTGCCGCGCCCAGGTCTCCACATGGTGGACCTGCTGGTCGGCCCGGAGCGCCATCCGCTCCAGATGCTGCGACACCTGCGCGCGAGCCAGGTTCCCCTCGAGGGTGAGACGCTCGATGGCGAAGGAGAGCCCGATCCATCGCCTGATCCCGTTGAACAGCCCGAGGGTGTATTCCGCCATCTGCGCGCGATCGCTTCTCCGGCCGTCCGGACCCACCGTGGAGAAGCCCCGGCTCCGCAGCGCCATGACGGAATCGACGTTCTCGGTGAGGAAGGCACTGCGGTTGCGGCCGTACTGGCGCTCGAGCGCCGCTCGGACGGCAGCCGTACCGGCGCGCAGGTCGTCCGCGCAGCCGGCACGCGCGCCGGCGTGTGCCGGCTCCGTGACGGCATCGGGATCGGAGCGCGCCGGCGTGCAGGCCGCGACCGCCAGCGTGAGGAGCGCCAGGTGCCTCCGAGTCATCTCGACCTCCTCTCCAGCCTGGTACCGTCGTTCGCTTTGACGAACATTGCTCCGGGGCGATACGTTCGCACCATGACCATCGAGCGCACGATCCAGATCGTTCAGATGGCGTATCCGCAGGTCTACCTCGCCTGCCACACCAGGCATCAGCGCAAGCGTACGACGGTGCACGCCCTCTCCGGCAGGGATTCCGCGATCCTCGCGCATCTCGACGAGCGCGAGGGCATCGCGCCGGCCAGCCTCGCACGCCATCTGGGCGTCGCGCGCTCCACCCTCTCGGCGGCGGTGAAGCATCTGGCCGCGCTCGGTTATGTCCGCCAGGTACCCCGACCCGCGGGCAGCGGCTCACGCGGCGGCGCCGCCCTCCTGCTCACGCCGCGCGGTGCCGCCGCGATCCGGGATACCTCGGTGCTGGAGACGCCGCGGCTTCGTGAGGCGCTCAGGCATCTGACACCGGCGGAGCTCCGGCTCGTTGCGCGGGGGCTGGGCGCGCTCGCGGCGGGGTGCCGACGCATGAACTCCGGCGAGGGCGCCGGGTGGTGAAGGTCGCGCTGCTCTCCGCCGTCGCCCTCGCGGCGATCGCCGTGATCGTCACCGTGATCGGGTGGAGGCTTCCGGTCCGGCACCGGGCGGAGCGGGAGGCCGTCTATCCCATCGCGCGGGACAGCCTCTTCGCCCTGCTCACCGACGTGGAGCGATTCGCGGGGTGGCGGTCGGGCATGAAGCGCGTCGAGAGGAGGCCCGCAGTCGAGGGAAGGGCGCGCTGGCTCGAAGCCGGCGGCGACGGCGAGATCCTCTTCGAGCTCGTCGAGGCCGTTCCCGGCAAGCGCCTCGTCATCCGCATTGCCGATCCGCGCCTGCCCTTCGGCGGGACCTGGACCTACGAGCTCGCCGACGCGGAGCTCCCCGCCGCCGGGCACGCCACCCGGCTCCGGATCACCGAGGACGGCGAGGTGTACAATCCGGTGTTCCGGTTCATCTCGCGCTTCCTCCTCGGCCACGGCCGGACGATCGAGCGCTTCCTCGCCGATCTCCGGACCGTGGCCGGGCGCTGATCAGATGCCGTGCCGTCGCGAACCCGCCGCCCCTGCGCTACAGCGGGCGGGCGAACGGGGGCCTCGGAGTGCAGCCGAACATGCCGAGCCGTCCGAGGATCCGCTCGAGCGGGCAGAAATTCGTGAACGAGGACTGCAGCAGGTTGAACCCGACGAAGGCCGTGAAGAACAGCCACGCCGGATTCACCAGCCAGCCGAGGAGCACCGACCCGAGCACGAAGAGCCCGGCGATGCGGCGGATGATGCGATCGTTGCACATGCGGCACGCTCCTAGAAGAATCGTTCGACCGGCAGCTCCGCCACGTGGAGCCGTTCCCCCGGCACCGCGTCCGCGGTCTGATCGCGCAACGCGGCGATGACCGCATCGATCACCTCCGCATCGGCGACGGAGAAATACACTTCGGACTCGCCGGGCCACGCGCGCGTTCCCTCGCGCCGTCCGCTGCGCCCCGCGCCACGTCCCTCGGCGAGCTGCGTCCATCCCGACACGCCGACGCGGTCGAGGATCGCCGGCACGAGATCGCGGCGCGGGCCGCCGTAGATTACGACGAGCATCTTCATGACACCCCCGCTCCCTTCCGCCGCTGCAGTTCCCAGTAGAGAAGCGGCACGACGACCATCGTGAGCAGCGTCGCCACCACCGCACCGCTCATCAGTGCCACGGCAAGACCCTGAAAGATCGGATCGAGCACCATGACCAGGCCGCCGACCACGACGGCCGCGGCCGTGAGCGCGATCGGCCTGGCGCGCACGCTCCCCGCCTCGATCACGGCCTCGGCGAGCGATGCGCCGCGCTCCTCGGCGAGCTGGATGAAGTCCACGAGGAGGATCGAGTTGCGGACGATGATCCCCGCCAGCGCGATCATCCCGATCATCGACGTCGCCGTGAAGAAGGCGCCGGTGGCGGCGTGCCCGGGGAGAATGCCGACCAGTGTGAGCGGAATCGGCGCCATGATGACGAGCGGAATCGTGAACGACTGGAACCACCCCACCACCAGCACGTAGATGAGGATGAGGACGGCCGCGAAGGCGATCCCCAGATCCCGGAACACCTCGATCGTGATCTGCCACTCGCCGTCCCACTTCATCGCGGTCTCGTCGAGGCGCTCGGGCTGCACCGCGTTGTATCGCGTGATCTCCGCGCCGTCCACGCGCACGGTGTCGAGCGTCCGGTTCATCGCCAGGATCGCGTAGACCGGTGACTCGATGGTGCCGGCCACGTCCGCAGTCACGTAGATCACCGGCCGCAGGTCCTTCCGGAACCGCGCCGGCTCCCGGCGGGTGGAATCCATCGTCACGAAGCGCGCGAGGGGCTGCGGGCCGCTGGCGGTAGCGACGGGAATCGCGAGGAGCGCCTCGCCACTCGAGCGCGAGGCAAGCGGAAGCCGGGGAACGATCGCCACCGCTTCACGCGCCGACGGGTGGCTCGCCAGACCGACGATCCCGCCGGCGTGGGCGAGCGCCATCGCCTGGGTGATCTGCTCGACACTGGCGCCGGCCGCGGCCGCCCGGACGCGATCCACCCGGAAGTCGAGCTGCCGCTGGGAGGCCTCGACGGTCCAGTCCACGTCCACCACACCGTCGGTAGACTCGAACACCTCGCGCACCCGGCGCGCCGCCTCGAGCCGGGTCGAGTCATCCGCGGCGTAGATCTCCGCCACCAGCGTCGAGAGCACCGGTGGTCCCGGCGGGATCTCGGCCACCTTCGCGCTGGCACCGTACCGGCGCGCGATCGAGTCGACGCCCGGCCGGGCGGCAACCGCGATCTCGTGGCTCTGCCGGTCCCGCTCCCCTTTCTCGAGGAGATTCACCTGCACGTCGGCCACGTTCGAGCCGCGCCGCATGAAGTAGTGCCGCACGAGCCCGTTGAAGTTGAACGGCGCTGCGGTGCCGGCATACACCTCGGTGCTCCGCACCTCGGGAATCGTGCGCAGGTAGCGCGCCACCTCGGCGCCGAGCGCGGCGCTGGCCTCGAGGGACGCGCCTTCCGGCAGGTCGAGCACCACCTGGAATTCGCTCTTGTTGTCGAAGGGAAGCATCTTCACCGACACTGCCCTGAGCGCCACGAGTCCCACCGAGATCACCAGCAGGGCGCCCACGACGCCGTAGAAGCGATGACGGCGCCGAGGCTGCTCCATGAGCCCCGACATGATGCGCCGGTAGAGGCGCGCGAACCGGCTGGGCGAGCGCTCGCGCTCCCCCGCGCCGGCGTCATGCCCCGACGGCCGGACGTGCCCCCGCAGGAGCCGGAGCGCGAGGTACGGCGTCACGATGAAAGCCACGCCGAGGGACGCGAGCATCGCCACCGACGCGCCGACCGGAATCGGGCGCATGTAGGGCCCCATGAGGCCGGTGACGAACGCCATCGGCAGGATGGCCGCGATGACGGTGAAGGTCGCGAGGATCGTCGGGTTTCCCACCTCGTCAACGCCTTCGATCGCCGCCGTGGCGGGATCCTTCCCGCCCAGCGCGAGGTGGCGGTAGATGTTCTCCACCACGACGATCGCGTCGTCCACCAGGATGCCGATCGAGAAGATGAGCGCGAACAGGGTGATCCGGTTGAGCGAATAGCCGAGCGCATAGTAGGCGAAGAGCGTGAGCGCGAGCGTGACGGGCACTGCCACCAGCACGACGACCGCCTCGCGCCAGCCGAGGAAGAAGCCGATGAGGATCGTCACGGAAAGCGTCGCGATCCCGAGGTGGAGAATCAGCTCGTTCGCCTTTTCGCTGGCCGTTTCCCCGTAGTCGCGCGTGACGGCCACCCCGACATCCGCCGGGAGGATCCGGTCGCGCGCCGCGTCGACGCGCGCCATCACCGCGTGGGCCACCTCCGTCGCGTTGGCCCCGGGGCGCTTCGCCACGCTGATCGTGACGGCGCTCTCGCTCTCGCCGCCCGAGGCAGCGTGCGACACGTAGTCCGCCCGCTCCCCGTACTCCTCGGCGATGGACGCAACGTCGCGGAGGTAGACAGGGTCCGCTCCGCGCGAGGAGACGATCACGCTCCCGGCATCGGCCGCCGTGACGAGCGGTGCGCCGACGCGGACCAGGTGCACCTCGTCCGCCGACGCGAGCTCGCCGGCCTGGAGGCGGACGTTCGCACTCCGGAGCGAGGCCGCGACCTCACCCGGAGTCACCCCCGCCGCCGCGAGGCGCGCCGGCTCGAGCGTCACCCGGATCTGCTCCGCCTGTCCCCCGATCACCGACGTCTCGGCCACGTCCGGCACCGTGCGGAGCTCGTCCTCGAGATGCGTCGCGATCGCGCGCAGCTCGTTCGAGCCGTACCGGCGCGAATGGAGCGTCAGCGTGAGGATCGGCACGTCGTCGATCGAATGCGGCTTGACGAGCGGCGGCAATGCCCCCGGCGGCGCCTCATCCATGGCGGAGAGGAGCCGCGCGTGGACCTTCACGATGCTCGTCTCCTGGTTCTCGCCGACGTCGAAGCGCACCGTCACCAGCGCCCAGCCGTCGCCGGCGGTCGAGTAGATGTGATCGACCCCCGCGATCTCGTACATCCGGCGCTCGATGGGCCGTACGAGCAGGTTCTCCGTTTCCGTCGGCGTCGCTCCCGGCAGCGCCACGAGGACGTCGATCATTGGCACGGAGATCTGCGGCTCCTCCTCGCGCGGGGTGGCGAGCATCGCCATCAGCCCCACCGCGAGTGACGCGGCAGTGATCAGCGGCGTCAGCTTCGAGTGGAGGAAGCGGCCGGCCACACGGCCCGCGATACCCATCTCAGCGCCCTCCCGAGCCGGCAGCGGGAACCACGATGCGGTCGCCGGCGCGGACGCCGGACAGCACTTCCACCATGTCCCCGTGCGCATCGCCCACCCGGATCCAGCGGAGCTCGCCGCCCGCGCCACTCACGACGCGCACGCCGGTGAGGTCACCCTCCGCGATGATGGCCGCTGCCGGAACCAGCAATCCGTTCCTCTGTCCGGCCGGGAGCCGGAGCGTGGCGGTGCCGCCGGATGGCAAGGCACCGTCGGCATTCTCCACCACGGCATTCACGGTGTACACGGCACCCGCGGAGGGCACCACGCCCTCGACCACCGCTTCGACCGGCACTCCCTCGATCGTCGCCCGCACCGTCGTTCCCCGGGCGAGGCGCCCCGCGGCCGGCGTAGTCGTGACGCGGAGCCGCAGGCGGCTCGCATCCTCGATGGTGACGACCGGGGCGCCGGGCGCGACGAAGGCGCCGACATCGACGAATCGCCGCGTGACGGTGCCTGCGAACGGGGCGCGGATCCGCGCGTACGCGCCGACGGCGTCGAGCTCCGCGGCGCCCGCCCGGGCGGAGGCCGCGGCGGCCGTCGCGCGCGCCAGACCCGTCTCCGCCGCCTCGAGCTGGACCCGCGTTGCCGCACTGTCGGCGTGGAGCGAACGCATCCGGGCGAGCTGCGTCTCCGCATCGCGCTCCACCGCCTCGGCAGCGGCGATTCCGGCCGTAACCTGGGCGCGGCGCGCGGCGATATCCCGCGCATCGATCGTGGCGATCACCTGGCCCGCGCGCACGCGCTCTCCCTCGCGAACCGCGACCGCGGTGACCGAGCCCATCAGCTTCGTGCTGAGCGTCGCGCTCTGGATCGGCTCGGCGATGCCGGCCGCCTCGAGCGTCGCGTCGATCGCGCTGTCGCGCACCGTCACGGTCGATTCCGCCGCCGTGGCCGTCGTCAGCGGCGTGGCCTCGGCATCGGGCTCACCACTGCACGCGGCAAGGAGCATTCCCGCCGCGGCGAGGAGTGCCGGCAGCCGGAGCGGCCAGGCCGGATGGATGGTGCGTATCGGCTCCCTCATTGACGTGCATCCTCGAGAATGGCGATGGCGGTGACGTCGCCGCCTCTGGTCCGCAGCCGCTCGGCTGCAGCCACGATTGCCTCGAACCGCGATTGGGCGAAGGCGAGCCGCGCCCCGGTCTCCGCGGCCGCCGCGTCGAACAGGTCGGTGACCGATGCGACCCCGCCCTCGTATTTCCGCGCCACGATCCGGTGCGCCTCAACGCTCTGCGCCACCGCTCGCTCGGCGAGGTCCATGCGGGCGAGCGCCACCGTCACCCGCGACTCCACCGACCGCAGATCGAGCTGCGCCTGCGACTCGGCCGCTTCGGCCATCGCCGCGGCGCTCTCCCGCCGGGCCCCTGCGGCGCGCGCGCCGGCGAGCTCCGATCCGCCGCTGAACGGAGACCAGCTGAGCATGACGCCGGCGGTCCACGCATGGTCACCACCGAACGGCGTGCCCGGCGCATTCCAGTCCAGCCGTCCGAAGGCATTGATCCGCGGAAGCAGAAGTGCCGCAGCACGGCGCGCATCGGCCCGCGCCGCCTCGAGTGAAAGCCGGGCGGCCCGGACGTCCGGTCGCTCCCCCTCAGGCGGGAGTGGCGCGCCGACCACCGCCCGGATCGCCG
>JAICNA010000005.1 GCA_025928955.1 Gemmatimonadales bacterium
CCCTATGTCGAAGGGGAGACGCTGCGGGAGCGCCTGAACCGCGACAAGCAGCTCCCGATCGCGGATGCCGTGAGGCTCTCGGGGGAGATCGCGAGTGCGCTCGATTACGCACACCGGCACGGCATCATCCATCGCGACATCAAGCCCGAGAACATCCTCCTCCACGACGACCAGGCCCTCGTCGCCGACTTCGGCATCGCGCTCGCCGTCTCGAGCGCCGGCGGCACGCGTATCACCGAAACCGGCATCTCGCTCGGCACGCCGAGCTACATGTCGCCGGAACAGGCCCTGGGGGAGCGGGACATCAGCGCCCGGGCCGACGTCTACGCGCTCGGCGTCGTCACGTATGAGATGCTGCTCGGGGAGGCGCCGTTCACGGGGCCCACCGCACAGGCGGTCGTCGCCAAGGCGATGAGCGAGGACCCGCGCCCACCGACAGCGCTGCGGCGCAACATCCCGCCGCACGTCGAGAGCGCCATCCTCACCGCCCTCGAGAAGCTCCCCGCCGATCGGTTCTCGACGGCCGCGGCCTTCGCGCACCAGCTGCTCACGCCGATCGGTGCACTGCCGCCGGGACCGCGAGCCCCCGCGCGGCCACACCTGCCGATCTGGGTCCCCGTCGGAGCCTTTCTGGCCGGCGTGGCACTCGCCGCCGCGCTGTTTGGCCTCCGCGGGCGCGACGATCTTCCCGCCTTCGGCCAGGTGACGCGCCTCTCGTGGCAGCCGGGTCTCGAGCTGCAACCCGCGATCTCTCCCGACGGCCGGTTCGTCGCGTACGGTGCGGGGAGCGCGACCAACACGCGGATCTTCGTGCGGCAGATCTCGGGCGGCCGGGTGGTGCCGCTCACGACCGACTCCACGGCGGTGCAGTCGGCGCCGACCTGGTCGCCGGACGGGACGCGGATCCTCTACCTGGCGGGCGGAGCGGTCTTCAGTGCCCCATCGGCGGGCGGCCCGGCCCGGCAGGAGGTGCGCGGGCGGCCGAACAATCCGATCACTTCGGCGGAATGGGCGCCGGACGGCCGCACGATCGCGTTCGCCGCCGGCGATTCGCTCTTCCTCCAGGTAGCCGGTGACACGGCGCGGTTCCTCGCGACGGTGCGCAGCGCGAATGGCTGCCGCTGGTCCCCCGATGCGCGGTCGATTGCCTGCGCGTCGGGGAACGCCTCCTACGCCACCATCGGGCCGATGTACGGGAATCTCGCGGCGAGCGCGATCGTACAGGTGTCGACGTCGAACGGCACGCTGCGGTACCTCACGGACAGCACGACGCTCAACCAGACGCCGGTCTGGTCACCCGACGGAGATCGCGTGTACTTCGTCTCGAGTCGGCACGGGCCGCTCGACATCTATGCCGTCCGGGCCGGGCGCACCGCGGAGGAACCGGTGCGCCTCACCACCGGGCTCGGCGCGCAGTCGATCTCGCTCTCGGCCGACGGCCGGCGCTTCGGCTACTCGATTCTCCGCGACATCGGGAATATCTGGTCGCTGCGCCTGAGCGAGCTCCGGCTGGGCCTCTCCCGCGCGGAGCCGCTGACGCGAGGCACGCAGCCGATCGACGCCTTCTCCGTGTCGCCCGACGGCCGATGGATTCTCTACTCCGCGGATCTCGCGGGAAACGGCGACATCTACCGCATTCCCTCGGGTGGCGGCGAAGTGGAGCGGTTGACGACCGACCCGAGCGGAGATTTTTCCCCGCACATGTCGCCGGGACCGCGGGAGGAAATCGCGTTCCAGTCGTGGCGCCGGGGGACGCGCGACCTCTTCGTGATGCCGCTCGACGGCGGACCGACGGAGGCGGTGGCGACGTCGGCGCGCCAGGAGATCATGCCGCGGTGGTCGCCGGATGGGAGGAGCATCGCGCACGCGTACTTCGACGCGGTGGGCGGGATCGGGATCATCCGGCGCTCGCAAGACGGGGCGTGGCAGCCGCCGGTGAGCCGGCACGGGCAGGGGCAGTGGCCGTCATGGTCACCCGATGGGCGCCTGCTCGCATTCTCGACGTCACTGACCGGCGGATCGCTCTTCGTGATCCCGGTCGATTCGGGGCCCGCCCGCATGCTGATCGACGCCGCGGCGCCCGGCATGCCACGCGTGCTGCAGCCCTTCTTCATGCCCGACGGCCGCGAGATCCGTTTCATGGGCCACGACGCCCGCGGCGTCGCCTCCATCTGGAGCATCCCCGTCGCCGGCGGCACCCCGAGCCGGCTCGTCACGTTCGACGACCCGTCGCACCCGGTCTATCGCCCCTACTGGGCCCTCGGGCCCGACCGGATCTATTTCATCGTCCAGGAGCAGCAGAGCGAGGCGTGGGTGATGGAGGCGGTGGACGGGCGCTGACCGTCTGGCGCCTCCGCCCCCTCACCTCCACCTGAACACCCGGAGCGCGACGACGAACGGCACCACGAGCCAGGCGAGCAGCAGCGCGAGCTCGCCTGTCACCGACGCCAGCGGCGCGCCGCGCAGCATCACCGCACGCAGCGCATCCACCGTTGCGGTGAGGGGCAACGCCTGGACGAACGGCTGCACGGCTTGCGGGAAATTCGCGGCCGAGAAGAACACGCCCGAAAAGATCCACATTGGAAGCATGACGAGGTTCGCGAGCCCTGAGACCGCCTCCACGGTGCGCGCGCGGGAAGAGACGAGGAGCCCGAGTGCGCTGAAGGTGAGGGCCGCCACGAGGCAGACGGCTGCGAGCGTCCAGAGCGAGCCGCGGAGCGGCACGTCGAAGACGAGCACGCCGAAGCCGAGCAGCGCGCCGACCTCGAGCACGAGGAAGAACAGCCGCGAGAGCAGGAACGACATCAGGTACTGCGTGCGCGACATCGGGGTGGCGACGAGGCGCTTGAGCAGCTTCTGCTTCCGCGCGGTGACCACCGCGAACCCGATCGACCAGATCCCGCTCCCCATGAGGTTGAGGCCGAGGAGTCCGGGAATGAAGAAGTCGATGTAGCGGGATCCGCGCTCGCTGATCGTGGTCTCGCGGATGGCGAGCGGGTCGCGGCGTCCCGCGCCGCGCTGGATCGCGTCGTCGGCGAGCTGCCGTGCCGCGCGTGCGTCGGGTCGCGACGGGTCGAAGCGGTACTCGACCTCACCGTTCGCCGCCGCGACGACGAGGGCGACGTCTGCATTCCGGAGTGCGCGGGCGCCTGCGCTGTCGTCCGCGAGCCGTTCGACGGCGAGGCCGGCCGAGGAGTCCAGCGAGGCGGCGAGCGCCGCCGGCGCGGGCTGGAGCACGCCGATCCGGATGGACTCCGGCGCCCGGTTGCGGAAGGCGATGCCGAGCCCCAGGGCGAGGAGCAGCGGAAAGCCGAAGACCCAGAACATCGCCTCCGGCTCGCGCACGAACTCGCGGAGGCGAACGAGGGTGAGCTCGATGATTGCCGGCCGCACGCCATCCCCCTCCATCCGGGGCTCAGGCATCGCGCAGGGCCCGGCCGGTGAGGGAGACGAAGACGTCCTCGAGGGTCGGGAGGTGGGTGCGGAGCTCCGCGAGCGGGAGAGCGCGCCGCTCGAGCTCGGCCAGCAGCGCCGGGATCGCCTCGTGCGTCGCGGTGACCGGGAGCTCCCACCCGCCGTCGGTCGCGCGCGCCGGCTGCGTGGCGCCCGCGGCGCCGGCGATTGCGGCGAGCGCATCGGCGGTGATCCGGGGAACCGCGTCCTCCGCCACCGAAAAGAAGACGATCTGGTCGGCGCCCAGCCCGGCGACGAGGCGGCGTGGCGTGTCGAGCGCCATCACCCGGCCGTGGTCCACGATCGCCACGCGATCGCAGAGCCGCTCCGCCTCTTCCATGTAGTGCGTCGTGAGCACGATGGTGCGCCCGGTCGCCTTGAGCTGCTCGACGAGGTCCCAAACCTGGCGGCGGGCCTGAGGATCGAGCCCCGTCGTCGGCTCGTCGAGAAAGACGAGATCGGGATCGCCGACGAGCGCGCAGCCAAGCGCGAGGCGCTGTTTCTGGCCGCCGGAGAGCGCACTGACGCGGGCGCGGCGCTTTTCCTCGAGGCGCACCAGCGCGATCACGTCGTCCACGGCGCGACCCCGCGCATAGAAGCTGCGAAAGAGGCGCAGCGTTTCGAGCACGGTCAGCTTCTCCGCGAGCTGCGTCTCCTGCAGCTGGATGCCCAGTCGCTCGCGGAGATCCCGGCCGCTTTCCGCCCAGGTGCGGCCGAGCACGATCACCTCGCCTGCGTCCGGCTCGGTGAGGCCTTCGCAGATCTCGATGGTCGTCGTCTTTCCGGCGCCGTTCGGACCGAGCAGCCCGAAGCATTCGCCGGGTCGGACGTCGAGGTCGAGGCCGTCCACGGCCACGACGTCGTCGTACCGCTTGCGAAGGCCGCGGACGAGCAGGGCCGAGGAGCCGTCGGGCGCGGAGGCGGTCATCCCCGAAAATACCACCCCCTCGCCGGACGCCGATTCCGCGGGTATGATCCATCAGCAGCCCGGGCCCGGGCTGCCGTTGCGCCTCGCCCACGGGCATCGAGGTCCCCATGACACCGATCCGAGCGATCACCGCCGCACCTCCCGCCAACTGGCGCCGCCCGCGCGATTCCGAGCTGGATCTCTTCGGCCTCACGCATCCGGGAAACGTCCGGAAGGAAAACCAGGACCACTTCATGCTCTGTACGGTCCACCCGCAGGTGGTGGTGCACGGCACGAGCCTCCCGGACGTGGATGATCTGCCGCTCCGCGGCGAGCGCCTCGCGACGTACATGCTGGTGGCCGACGGCGTGGGCAGCGGTACCGGCGGGGGAGACGCGAGCCGGGTGGCGCTCGCGACCATCACGCAGTACGTCGCCTCGTCGCTGCGGTCGTACCACGCTGCGGGCTCGGCGAGTGACGGCGAGTTCTACGAAGCGCTGACCACCGCGGCCCTCGAGGCGCACGAGGCGGTTCGCGCCGAGGGCGCGGCACAGCCCGACGCCAAGATGGCGACGACGCTCACGCTCGCGGTGGCGGTCTTTCCGTGGATGTACGTGACGCAGGTGGGGGACAGCCGCTGCTACCGCTACTGGGACGGCGAGCTCACGCAGATGACGCGGGACCAGACGATCGCCCAGGGCCTCGTGGACCAGGGCATCCTGCCGGCCGACCGGATGGCGAAGTCGCCGTTCAGCCACGTCCTGTCGAGTGCCATCGGCGGCGGCGAAGCGACGCCGGTCGTGACGCGCATCGACATCCCTCGCGGCTGCGTGATCTTCCTCTGCACCGACGGCCTCACGAAGCACGTCACCAACGAGGAGATCGCGGCCGAGATCAAGGCGATGACCTCGTCGGAGCAGTTGTGCCAGACGCTCCTGCGGATGGCGCTCGACCGCGGCGGGTCCGACAACATCACCATCATCTCCGCACGGGCACCGCTGCCGGCGGACGTCGTCGCCGATACGCGGACCGGGGAGCGGCCGGCGGTCAAGCCGGACGCCGCCTGAGCCTCAGGGCTGCGTTCGCCGCTCCGCCGAAACGGCGACGGGGATCTCGGCCGTGATATCCGCCGCGGCGATCGTCGGCTCCGGCGCCGGCGTGCCGGCAGACGGGCGGAGATAGCCGGCCAGCGCACGAGTGAGCGGCAGCGTCGCCAGCACGAGCGCGGCCGCGATCAGGTAGGGAACACCGACGCCCAGCAGGTCCATGAGCGCGCCGGCCGCAATCGGAAAGACCACCCGGGATACCCCGCCGAACGTGTGCTGAACCCCCATGTAGAGGCCCCGCTCCGACGCCGGGACGACGCGTGACAGGAGGCCCGTCACGCACGGGAAGAGAAACGCCGTGCCGAGCGGCATCAGGGTAAAGCCCGCCGCGAGCAGCGGCCAGTCGTGCGCCAGCCCGGTGGCCGCGAGTCCAGCCGCGAGAATCACGATCCCGAGCGCCGACAGACGCGCCTCGCCGAGACGATCCACCATCGGCCCCAGGAGCAGCGTCCGCACCACCACGCCCATCCCGCCCAGGTACATGACGAAATACCCGACGTTCCGGGCGGAGACGGCGAGGCGCTCGGAGAGCAGCAGCGGCACGATCTGGATCGTGCCGTAGAATGCCCCGATACCGATCGCGTAGATCCAGATGAGCCGGGCAGCGGGATCGTTCCAGTGGAACGCCACGCGCGTGATGGCGGCGCGGCTCGACGGCCTCGGGTGAGACCCTGCGTCGCCGGCACGCTCGAGATGTGATTCGCCGAGGTACCGCCAGGCGAACAGCGCCACGAGGAGTGACAGCGCGGCGGCGCCTAGACCCGGCGCCGTGCGTCCGCCGAGCGCGATCATTGCCGAGCCGAACGCGGGGCCCGCCACCGCGCCGAGGCTCGTGACGGCGGAGAGCCAGCCGAGGCTCCGGGTGCGCTGCTCGGGAGCGCTGGTGTCGGCGACATAGGCCTGCACGACACCGATCGTTCCCCCACCCGCTCCCTGCACGAGCCGGGACACGAGCAGCACCGGCACCGACGCCGCGAGCGCGAAGATCCCGTAGGCAAAGGCGGATACGAGGAGCCCTGCGAGAATGGCGGGGCGCCGGCCGTACCGGTCCGAGAAGCTTCCCCACGCCGGCGCCACCGCGAGCTGCGCGATCGAAAACGCCGAAATGAGAACGCCGACCGCCGTCGCACTCGCCCCGAACGCGGTGGCATAGAAGGGCAGGAGGGGCACGATCATCGTGAGCCCCACCATGTCCACGAATGCGGTGACGTAGAGGACGGGGAGCTTGCCGCGCATGGGGGTAGTATGGGGGAAAGGACGGAAAGATGGAACGATGGAAGGGTGGAAGTACGGCAATTCGTGCACGCTTCCACCCTTCCACCTTTCCATCGTTCCATCATTCCGTCATCACACCGTCCACGCTAGATTCGACCATCCACCCCGGAGCCCCATTGCCCCCAGCCCCGCGCCTCGTAGCTGCCCTCGCCGACCGCTATGCCTTCGAGCGCGAGCTCGGTCAGGGGGGCATGGCCACGGTCTACCTGGCCGACGACCTTCGCCATCATCGGAAGGTGGCCATCAAGGTGCTCCGGCCGGAGCTGGCGGCCACCATCGGCCCCGACCGGTTCTTCCGCGAGATCCGCATCGCCGCGCAGCTGCAGCATCCACACATCCTCCCGCTCCTCGAGTCGGGGGAGGCCGAGGGATTTCTCTTCTACGTCATGCCGTTCGTGGATGGCCACTCGCTGCGCGACCGGCTCGCGAAGACCGGCGAACTGCCGGTGCACGAAGCGGTCAAGCTTCTCACCGAGATCGTGGATGCGCTGAGCTACGCGCACGCGCGAGGCGTCGTACATCGCGACGTGAAGCCCGACAACGTCATGCTCTCGGGCCGCCACGCGCTGGTGATGGACTTCGGCGTCGCGAAAGCCGTGAGCGAGGCGAGCGGGCGCAACCAGCTCACCACCGCAGGCGTCGCGCTCGGCACTCCCGCGTACATGGCGCCGGAGCAGGCCGCGGCAGATCCGAACCTCGACCATCGCGTCGACATCTATGCGGTCGGTGCCATGGCGTACGAGCTGCTCGCAGGGCGGCCTCCGTTCGTCGGGGGCACGCCGCAGCAGGTGCTCGCCGCGCACGTGACCCAGTCCCCCGACCCGGTCTCGCGCTTCCGCCCCGGCATCTCGCCGGCCCTCGAGGCGGTGATCATGCGCTGCCTGGCCAAGCGACCCGCCGACCGCTTCCAGTCCGCCGACGAGCTGCTCGCGCAGCTCGAGCCACTCGTGACGCCGAGCGGTGGGATGACGCCGACGAGCACTCGGCCGATCGAAGGGTGGAAACCCGGCGGGCGCTCGAAGCTCTGGGTCGGGATCGCAGCGGCGGCGGTGCTCGGCGTGGCAGCGCTCGCCTGGGCCATCGGCCGTCCCCGGGACCGCGCGCCGCTGGCGCAACTCGACCGCGCGCAGCTCACCTTCACCGGGAACGCCTCCGCCCCCTCGCTCTCGCCTGACGGCGAGCGCATTGCGTTCGCGCAGCGGGAATGCGACAGCGCCGGGCTCTGCACCCAGAGCATCGTGATCGAGGATATCGGGGGCGCCGGATCGGCGAAGATCCTGTCCGGCGCGCTTGCCGTCTGGGACACCGAATGGACCGGCGATGGACGTCACCTCCTCGTCGGCGCCTACTTTCCCGAGGGGTGGGGGAACTTCAGTGTGCCCACGCTCGGCGGCGAGCGCAGAAGCCTCGGACAGGGACGCGCCAACCTCATCGGCAACGGCGACACGACGCTCGTCACGTGGAAGCTTCCGGGCGATTCGATCGCGTGGCTCCGTCGGGTGGGGACGGCCGACGGTACGATCTACGACAGCGTAGCCCTTCGCTCCCCCGCTGCCGAGTTTCCCCAGATTTCCCCGACGTCGGACGGGCGGTGGCTCGCCATCTACTCCGAGTCGGACGCCCGTGTCGCCAATCGGGGCATCCTGACGATCGCGGATCGGGCGGGCCGGGTGCGCGATTCGGTCGCGTTCGACCACGATCGGGTCTGGGGAGTCGAAGTCATTCCCGGCACCCGCTCCATGGCAGTGTTCGTGGACAGCCGGGACGGACTCGGTGCCGACGTGGTGATCTATCGTTTCGACGGCTCGGGCCGCATCGCCGCGGATGCCGACACCGTGATCCGCGGGCTGGACGCCGGTGTCAGCGGGCTCGGTCGCCGGGGCGAGCTCCTGCTGCTGGCGGGGACGCGGGAGGCGTCGGTCTGGAGCTTCCGGTGGGATGACTTCCGACGCGTCGATCTCGCCCTCAGGCGCCTCGCGCTGTCCACCTCCCTCCACGTGACCGGAAGCATCAGCCCGGATGGGCAACGGATCTTCATCGTGCGGGACATCCTGCGCGGGGGGCGCCTGACGAGGCAGGCGGCGGTGATGCCGACCGACAGTGGGCCCGAGCGGCTCCTCGGAAGCCCGATGATGCTGCAGGACTGGGACTGGAACCAGCGCGAGATCATGGTCACGCTGCGCGGCGAGGACAGCCTCGTGCTCGGAACCCTCAATCCCGACAACGGGCAGTTCCGGCGCCTCCGCTCCATCGACCCTGCGCTGATCCAGGAGCTCGAGGCGCTCCCGGACGGCGGGATCGTGTTCTATCCCCCGCTTCGAGACCGCGTGTACCGCGCGCTTGCGCCGGGACTTCCTGATACGGCCTTCGCGAAGTCCGAAGGGATGGGGCTGATCGATGCCATCGAGCCGTCTCCGGATGGCCGGAGCGTCGCGATCGTCGGGTTCGGCGATCTCCGGACCGATTCGATCGTGGTGGACATCATGTCGCTGGCGGACGGCTCGACGAAGCGGATCGCCGCCTTCACCGGCGAGTCGGCCGATACGCCACGCTGGCTGCCGGACAATACGCTGATCATCCCGGTCAACGAAACCGGGTGGACGCTCTCGCTCTACCGGGTTTCCGTGGACGGAGGGCCGCTGACGCGGCTCGGGACCGTTCCGAGGTACCCCGGCTCCTACCGCTTCGCCGCCGACGGCCGGCGCGGCATCATCCGCTCGACCGACTTCAATCAGGATGTGCACGTGGTGCGGAATTTCGCGGAGCTGGTGGGGGAGTAGCACGCGGCATCAACCCGGGGTGCCCTTCCGTCCTTCCGCCTTTCCGTCCTTCCGTCCATCTCCCATCCTCCCTTCCCACTCGTCGATCGACCTCGGCCAATCCGCCTTCAGCAGCCGGGACATGCCCCGATCGGCCAGCACTTTCCCCCCGGTCTGGCACTGGGCACAGTAATTCACTTCGTTCTCCGCGTACCTGATCCGCTGGACCGGGGCCCCGCAGACGGGACAGGGCTTCCGGTAGCGACCGTGCACCGCCATCTCATCCCGGAAGGCGGTGACCTTCTCGGGGAATCCGTCGGCCGTTTCGACCCGCAGCCGGTCGGTCCACACCGTGAGGGTCTCCTGGACGGCACGGTGGAGCCGCGCGATCTCGCCGGCATCGAGGTTCGTGGTGAGCTGAAGCGGCGAGAGACGGGCGGCGTGGAGGATCTCGTCGGAGTAGGCGTTCCCGATGCCTGAGAAGACGTGCGGGTCGGTGAGCCGGCGCTTGAGCGTGTGCCGCGCGGCGGTGAGCGCCGACGCGAAGGCGGCGAGCGTGAGGTCGAGCGGCTCCAGGCCGCCGGGGTCATGCGCGGCGAGCGCATCCTCCCCCTGGGCGAGCCATAGCCCGGCGCGGTGCTTCTTACCCTCCTCCGTGAACAGCAGCGTACCGTCGGGAAAGTCGAACGCCGCGAGCCCTCGCCCGCGCGGCAGCGCGGCGCCGGGCTTTCGCCACCGGAGCCGCCCGGCCACCATCAGGTGAATGACCAGGAAGAGCCCTCCGTCGAGCTCGAGGACGATGCGCTTGCCCATGCGCCGCACGTCGAGCACCCTCCGGCCGGCGGCCGATTCGATCGGCGGCTCGAACGTCCGCAGCACGAACGGGCTCGCGACGCGTACCCGCTCGAGCAGCGACCCCACGATTCGCCGCTCGAGCGCTTCCACGTACACGACGACGTCCGGCAGCTCGGGCATCTGATCGCCGCTGGTTGAAGTGGAGCTCCGAAGTTACTCCGCTCCGCCCCTTCCGCCCCTTCCGCCCCTTCCGCCGCTCCCGCCTCGTCCGTCCGCCCAAGCGCCGGGCGACCACCCCCATTATTTTCGGGGTCCGGACCCAACCCCGAACCCGAGGGCAGTGATGGCCACCGCAGCAGCAACTTCGCAGTTCACCGGTGTCGATTTCCTCGACATCGATTCGCTCCTTGCCGAAGAGGAGCGCGCCATCCGCGACACGGTGCGTGCCTGGGTGGACGAGAACCTCATCCCGGTGATCGGCGAGGCCTACGTCGAGGGGAAGTTCCCGAAGCAGCTCATTCCGGGAATGGCGGAGCTCGGGCTGTTCGGCGCCAATCTGCCCGAGGAGTATGGCTGCGCCGGGCTCAACAACGTCGCCTACGGGCTCATCATGCAGGAGCTCGAGCGGGGGGACAGCGGGATCCGGAGCTTCGCCTCCGTCCAGGGCGCGCTCGTGATGTATCCGATCTACGCCTTCGGCAGCGAGGAACAGAAGCAGCGGTGGCTGCCGGCGCTCGCCACGGGGAAGGAGATCGGCTGCTTCGGACTCACCGAGCCGGACTACGGCTCCAATCCCGGCGGCATGATCACGACGGCGCGTGAGACGAAGGAGGGCTGGGTCCTCAACGGCACCAAGATGTGGATCACGAATGGCTCGCAGGCCACGGTATCGATCATCTGGGCCAAGACGGGCGATGTGAAGGACACGAAATCGATCCGCGGCTTCATCGTGCCCACCGATGCGAAGGGCTACACGGCGAAGGACCAGAAGGGAAAGCTCTCCCTCCGCGCGAGCGACACGAGCGAGATCCATCTCCAGGACGTCCACCTGCCGAAGGACGCCGTTCTTCCGAAATCCGGCGGCATCAAGAGTCCGCTCATGTGCCTCACCCAGGCGCGCTACGGCATTGCCTGGGGCGCCATGGGGGCGGCGATGGCGTGCTACGACGAGGCGCTCCGCTACGGCCAGAGCCGCATCATGTTCGACAAGCCGATCGCGGCCACGCAGATCCAGCAGGTGCGCCTCGTGGACATGCTCACCGAGATCACCAAGGCGCAGTTCATGACGCTCCAGCTCGGCCGGCTCAAGGACGCCGGCACGATGACGCCGGAGCAGGTCTCGCTGTGCAAGCGGAACAACGTCAACATGGCGACCGAGTGCGCCCGCGAAGCGCGCCGGCTGCTCGGCGCCAACGGCATCCTCGCCGAATACCACGCGATGCGCCACATGGCGAACCTCGAGTCGGTGTATACGTACGAAGGGACGCACGACATGCACTCGCTCATCGTCGGGCAGAAGATCACCGGCCTGGGCGCGTTCTCCTGAGGAGCATCCGATGAAGCGCGTGACGGTGCAGCACGGAGGGAAGTCGTACGAGGCGGAGATCCGCCCCGGCGAGGAAGTCGGCGCCGGCGCCGATCCCACCGCCGCGCGCGTCTGGCACGTGACGTCCGGGGGCGCGACCGTCACGACCTTTCCCGTCTCCGACGGCGAGAAGGGCGACTCGATCCGCGAGAAGATCGTCGAGTGGCTCGTGGCGAACGAGGACCGTCCCGAGGCGGACGTCGGTCGGCAGTAGCGGCGCCTCGCGGACGGGCGGGGGATCGGTCGCTGGGGAGATGAGGCCGGAATGCGGCTGCGGACGGCCTGGTCGATGACACGGTAATCCGGGGGAGACGTTGAAGATCGCGGTCTGTATCAAGCGCGTGCCCGACACCGAGATGCGCTTCGCCATCGCAGGCGATGGGAAGTCGCTCGACCAGGCGGGACTCAAGTACGACATCAGCGACTTCGACGGGTACGCCGTCGAGGTCGCGCTCCGGCTCACCGAGAAGGACGGCGGCGAAGTGGCCGTGATCTGCCTCGGACCCGACGGCGTGCAGGAGACGATCCGGAAGGCGTTCAGCATGGGCGCCGCGCGCGGCGTGCAGCTCAAGGCGGACACGGTGCCCTTCGACGGCTCCGCCATCGCCCATGCGCTCGCGGCGGAGCTCAGGGACGGCGGATACGATCTCATCCTGTTCGGGCGCCAGTCGGCCGACGCGGGGAACGGCACGGTCGGTCCGATGACGGCGCACCTTCTTGGCCTCCCCTGCGTCACTGCCATTTCGCATCTCGAGCTGGCCGACGGGCGCGGGACGGCCCATCGGGAGCTCGAGGGCAGCGCCGAATCGGTCGAGTTCCCGATTCCGGCGGTGCTCACGATCGACGAAGGCATCGCGCGCCCCCGGCTCCCGTCGCTCAAGGGGATCATGGCGGCGAAGAAGAAGACGATCGACGTGCGGCCGGCCCAGCTCGGCGAAGAGCGGCTCACCGTGCAGTCGATGGCGCTGCCGCCCGAGCGCGCTGCGGGACGCATCGTGGGCGAAGGCCCCGACGCCGTGCCCGAGCTCGTCCGGCTCCTCAAGACCGAAGCGAAGGTGCTCTGATGGCGAACGTCCTGGTCGTGGCGGAGACGCGTGGCGGTGAGCTCCGCTCGGTGGCGCTCGAGGTGGTCACCGCCGCACGCAAGGCGGCCGATGCATCGGGTGGCGGCGAGGTCCACGCGCTCGTCTTCGGTGCGCCGGGCACCGGTGCCGCGGTTCAGGATTCGCTTGGCCGGCACGGCGCCGACCTGGTCGTGGCGGTCGAGTCCGCCGGTCTCGAGCACTACGACGCCGAATCGCTCGCCGCAACGACCGCGGAGCGGCTCCGCTCGGGCGGATACCGCGCCGGCTTCTTCGCGGCTTCGGCGCAGGGCCGGGATCTCGCGCCCCGCGTCGCGGCCGCGCTCGGCGTGAGCCTCGCATCGGACGTGACCGCGCTCGAGCTGAGCGGCGACGCGCTCGTCGTGCAGCACCCGGTGTATGTCGGAAAGGCGATCGCGACGCTGCGCCTCACCGGCACGCCGGCGCTCGCGTCGATCAGGCCCGGCGCCGTCACGGCCGCCGAAGCGGCGCGGACGCCCCGCCTCGAGACGGCTCCGCCGGCCAGCGATCCCGCGTCGTCGCGCGTGAGGGTTCGCGAGATGCTCGCCCGCGGCGATGCGAAGCTCGATCTCGGCGAGGCCCCGGTGATCGTCGCAGGAGGGCGCGGGCTTCGCGCCGCGGAGAACTTCAGGCTCGTGGAAGAGCTCGCCGCCGCCTTCGGCAATGCGGCCGTCGGTGCGACGCGCGCCGTGACCGACGACGGCTGGCGACCCGCCACCGACCAGATCGGGCAGACCGGCAGGATGGTGAACCCGAATCTCTACGTCGCGGTCGGCATCTCGGGCGCCATCCAGCATCTCGCCGGCATGCGCACATCGGGCACCATCGTCGCGATCAATCGCGACAAGGACGCACCGATCTTCAAGCTCGCCGACTACGGGATCGTCGGAGACCTCTTCGAGATCGTCCCGCGCCTCACCGAGGAGATCCGGAAGGCACGCTCGGGGGGATAGCCTCCGGGCTCTGCCTCGATGCCCGCCGGGGAAGGGGAATCAGAAAGCACGAAGGGCGTCGGCGGAATCGCGAAACCGCGAAAGGAAACGGAGACCGCGGAAGGTTCCCCGCACTCGTGCAGCGAACGGCCTGTGCGCGCGGTGCCTTTCGTACTTTCGTGTTTTCGTGTGTGTTGTTTCCGCACCAGGCCCGATCCTCGCACCGCCCAATCCTCCCGCGGTTTCGCGGTCCTTTCGCGGTTTCGCGATTCTGCGGATGGCAGCGTTGCGGACGCGACGCAACGTCCCGCCGCTTGACAACAGGTGTGACAACACCTATAATGCATCCATGTCGCCGAGCCTGCAGTCCGAGCTGAAGCAGCGGAAGCCGTTCTCGAGCCTCGAGCACGAAGCGGTCGTCAGCATTGCCCGGACCGCCGCGATCCTGGAGCACGAGACGGCCGAAGCCCTGAAACCCCATGGACTTACGCCGACGCAGTACAACGCGCTCAGGATCCTTCGAGGCGCGGCGCCGGAGGGGCTCTGCCGGAACGAGATCCGCGATCGCCTGATCTCTCCGATGCCGGACGCAACCCGGCTGCTGGACCGGCTCGCCGAGATGGGGTACCTGGTGCGCGAACGGGAAGGAGATGATCGCCGATTCGTTCGGACGCGGATTACCCCGGAAGGGCGCGCCCTGATCGACCGGCTCGACGACGTGATCCACTCGCTGCACCGCGAGCAGCTCGGCCATCTCGGCGCTGACCGGCTTGCCAGACTGGTCGAGCTGCTCGACGACGCCCGGACCCGTGGTTAGCTCTTTTTATTTCTGTCAATAGGTGTTATCACACTTTCAAGGAATCGGACCATGACCACAGCACTCTATCCCGAAGCCGCCAGCCGCCAGGTGACCGTTCCCGCGGCGCGGATTCACGCCGGGCTCGCCGTTTTGCGCACGATTCTTGGCGGCATCTTCATCGCCCACGGCGCGCAGAAGGTGTTCGTCTACGGGTTCTCGGGCGTCGCGGGATCGTTCTCGCAGATGGGTATCCCGTTCGGTGAGATCGCGGGCCCGGCCGTGGCCCTGCTGGAGCTCTTCGGCGGCATCGCACTGGTGCTCGGGCTCTTCACCCGGATCACGGCACTCGGCCTTGCGGGGGTCATGGCGGGCGCCATTCTCTTCGTGCATCTCCCGTCCGGGTTCTTCGCCCCGAACGGAATCGAGTTCCCGCTGGCGCTGATGGGCGGATCGATTGCCCTCGCGCTGATCGGCCCGGGCGCCTGGTCGCTCGATGGCGCGCGGAGCCGGCGGTAATCCCTGTGGAGGCAACCATGAGCACCAGCTACGGGATCGCGCCGCCGGGATACCGGCTTCCGGCGGCCACCCATCTCGGAAAGGTCGTCCTGCAGGTGGCAGACCTGGACCGCTCGATCGACTACTACCAGCGGATCGTCGGTTTTTCGGTGCTGGCGCATGAGGGCACCGCCGCGTCGCTGGGTCCCGCATCCGGACCCGCGATCCTCGAGCTCCGCGAGCGGAAGGGCGCGCGCGCGGTCCCGCGGCGCGGTCTGCTCGGGCTCTACCATTTCGCCATTCTGCTGCCGAGCCGCGCGGGACTCGCGCAGTTCGTCCGCCACCTCGCGGCGGAAGGCGCGCGCGCCGGCATGTCGGATCATCTGGTGAGCGAGGCGGTCTACCTCACGGATCCCGATGGTCTCGGCATCGAGGTGTACGCGGATCGCCCGCGCGACGCGTGGCAGTCCGCGGATCGGCAGCTGGTGATGGCCACCAACCCGCTCGATGTGGCCGATCTCATGGCTTCAGCGGATGGCGGGGAGTGGGCCGGTCTTCCGGAGGGCACCGTCATCGGTCACGTGCACCTCTTCGTGGGGAGCATCGAGTCCGCCGCCCGCTTCTATCACGAGGGGCTCGGCCTGGACAAGATCGTCTGGAATTATCCGGGCGCGCTCTTTCTCTCGGCGGGCGGTTACCACCACCATCTCGGAACGAACACCTGGGCCGCCGGCGCGCCCCCCGCAGGCGACGATGACGCCCGGCTCCTGGAATGGGAGGTCATCGTGCCGACGGGCGACGATGCCGTGCGCGCGCTCGACAGCATCGCGGGGCAGGGCGGCACCGTCGAGCGTGCGCCCGCCGGCGGCCTCGCGCGCGATCCGTGGGGGACGGCGGTCCGGCTGCGAACGGAGGGGCGGAGTCCGTGATCGACGGGGGTCGCCGGCCTACGACACCCCCGCCGAATCGTGCAGTCGGACCGGCGGCGCCGTCACCTTCTTGAGCCGCAGGTTGAGCATTTCGACCGCCACCGAGAACGCCATCGCGAAGTAGGTGTATCCCTTCGGAATGTGCTGGCCGAGGCCCTCGGCCACGAGATTGGTGCCGATCAGCACGAGGAAGGCCAGCGCAAGCATCTTCACCGTCGGGTGGCGGTCCACGAAGCCCGCAATGCTCCCCGCCGACATCAGCATGAACCCGAGCGCCACGATGTTGGCCGCGACCATGATCGAGATCTGATCGACCATGCCGACGGCCGTGATGACCGAGTCGAGCGAGAAGACGATGTCGATCACCATGATCTGCAGCACGATCGACGTGAGCGACGTCGCGGGGCCCTTGAGCTCGCTCGCCTCCTGCTCGCCCTCGAGCTTCTCATGGATCTCGTGCGTCGCCTTGGCGATGAGGAAGAGTCCGCCGAGGATCAGGATCAGGCTCCGGCCGCTGATCTCGAGCCCGGCGACCTCGAAGAGCGGCCGGGTAAGCCGGACGATCCAGGCGATGCTGAACAGCAGGCCAAGCCGCGTGACGAACGCGCCCGCGAGCCCGAGGCGCCGGGCCTTCGGCCGCTGCGCCTCCGGCAGGCGACCCGCCAGAATCGAGATGAAGATGATGTTGTCGATGCCGAGGACGATCTCGAGCGCGGTGAGCGTGAGAAGTCCGATCCAGGCGTTCGGGTCCGTGAACCAGTCCATGTCGAGCTCGGGTTGTGGTAGCCTTCTCGATTCCTGACGCGGCCCGGAAGATAGAGTGCCCCCCTATATTTCGCCCATGACCTCCCATGCCGCCCCGCTGATCGTCGGTGCAGGAATCGCCGGGCTCTGGACGGCGTGGCGGCTGTCGGTCGAGGGGCGCGGGTCGGTCGTCCTCACCAAGTGCGCCCTCTCCGACAGCGCGAGCGCCTGGGCGCAGGGCGGCATCGCCGTCGCCCTCTCGCCCGGGGACAGCCCGGCCGAGCACGCGGCGGACACGATGGCGGCGGGGCGCGGGTTGTCGGACCCGGAAGCCGTCCGTGTCCTCACCACCGAAGGTCCCGACCGGATCCGTGAGCTCCTGGCGCTCGGCGCGCGGTTCGACGTCGCGACGGATGGCCGGCTCCGGTTCGGGCTCGAGGCGGCGCACACGCGTCCCCGGATCATCCATGCCGGCGGCGACCGGACGGGCGCAGTGCTGGTGAGCACGCTCGTCGAGATCATCCGGGCCGATCCGGCGGTCGAGATCGTCGAGTATGCCGAGGTGCGCGAGCTGCTCGAGCTCGACGGTCGCATCGCCGGGGTGCGCATCGTGCGGCGGAACGGCAGGGTGGAAGAGCGGTGGGGTCCCGCCGTGGTGCTCGCGACGGGGGGCGTGGGGCAGCTCTTCGAAACGACGACGAATCCCCTCGTGGCCACCGGCGACGGTTGGGCGCTGGCGTACCATGCCGGTGCCGAGCTGCGGGACCTCGAGTTCCTCCAGTTCCATCCCACGGCGCTCAGGCTGCCTGGCGTGAATCCGGCGCCGCTCATTTCGGAAGCGGTCCGCGGCGCTGGCGCCGTTCTCGTGGACGCCGGCGGGCGCCGCTTCATGGTGGAGCTCGATCCCCGGGCAGAGCTTGCGCCGCGGGACGTCGTGGCGCGCGCAGTTGCCGATGCCGAGGGTGGTGCGTGGCTGGACGCACGCGAGGTGCCCGATTTCGCCGCGACGTTTCCCGGCATCACCGCGATGCTCGCGACGCACGGTCTCGATGCCTCGCGCGATCTCCTCCCCGTTGCGCCGGCCCTGCATTACGCGATGGGGGGCATCAGCACCGATCTCGACGGACGCACCACACGCACCGGCCTGTGGGCGGCCGGCGAAGTCGCCTCGACCGGGGTGCACGGCGCGAACCGTCTCGCGTCCAACTCGCTCCTGGAGGGGCTCGTGTTCGCCGACCGGGTGGCGCGCGAGATCGTGGGGGAGCCGCCGGTCACCGTCGCCGCCGAGGAGCGCGAGTCGCTTTCACCGGATGATCCGGCACCGGACCGCGCCGCCGAGCCGGTGCGGGCGGAGATGCGCCGCGTGATGTCGGCGAATGTGGGCGTCGTGCGGAGCGAAGAGTCGCTGCGGGAGGCCGAACGCGAGCTGCTCCGCCTCAAGTCGGCCACGCCGAGGCAGGCATGGCGGACGGCGAACCAGCTCCTCGTTGCCCGGCTCATCGCCCGAGCCGCTCTCGAGCGACGCGAGACGCGGGGCGGCCATGCGCGAACCGATTTTCCCGAGCCGCTTCCGACTACCGAAGGCGCCTGATGACCCTGCCGCTTCCCGTGATCCAGCCCAGCACGTTGTCCGCCGACGAGATCGCGCAGCTTCAGCGCGAGATCCGTGAGCTGGCGGCGCGGCGCGGCGCCGTGATCATCGCCCACAACTACCAGCGACCCGAGGTGCAGGACGTCGCGCACTTCGTGGGAGACTCGCTCGGGCTGTCGCGGCAGGCGGCGAAGACGGACGCCGACGTCATCGTGTTCTGCGGCGTGCACTTCATGGCGGAGACCGCGGTGATCCTCGCGCCCGGGAAGCGCGTGCTGTTGCCGGACCTCGAGGCGGGCTGCTCGCTGGCCGCGACGATCACCGCCGAGGACGTCCGCCGGTGGCGCGCGGAGTTCCCCGGCTACATCGCCGTCGGCTACGTGAACACCACGGCGGACGTGAAGGCCGAGCTCGACTACTGCTGCACCAGCGGCAACGTCCTGGACGTCATCGATGCCATTCCCGCCGACCGCGGCATCCTCTTCCTTCCCGACTTCTTCCTCGGCAGCCACGTCCGCCGCATGCGCCCGGACCGGCGCATCGAGGTCTGGATGGGCGAATGCCACGTCCACAAGGGCATCAACCCCGAGCGGCTCGAGGCCCAGCGGCGCGCGCATCCCGATGCGGAAGTGCTGGTGCATCCCGAGTGCGGGTGTGCCGGCCAGCTGGTGTACAGCATGGGGATCGGTGACATCGATCCCGAGGGCCTGCACATCGCCTCGACCGAGCGCATGATCCAGCTCGTGGCGGAGCGGCCGGCGTCGGAGTTCATCGTCGCCACCGAGACCGGCATCATGCACCGCATGGCCCAGCTCGCGCCCGAAAAGCATTTCCTGCCGGCGGACCCCGAGGCGGTGTGCGCATACATGAAGACGATCACGCTGCCGCGGGTGAAGGAATCGCTCGAGCTCGACCGGTATCACATCACCGTCCCGAAGGACGTCGCCGCGCGTGCGCGGGCGGCGGTGGACCGCATGGTGGCGCTTGGCGCCGGAGGAAAGCCGGGTGACTAAGCGCACGCAGCTGACGGAAGCCGCGCACCGCATCGCGCGCCTGGCCGTCGAGGAAGACGGCCGGGAGGACATCACGTCGCTCATCGCCGTTGCCAAGGGCACGCGCGCCGAGGCGCGCATCGAGTGCCGGTCGGGCGGCGTCGCGGCGGGACTCGTGTTCGCGGATGCCGTGGCCGAGGTGTGCAGTACGCGGCCGGCCGACTGGCAGGTTCGCGAGGGGGACGAGGTGGCGGCGGGGACGGTGCTCGGGACGATGAGCGGTGACCTCGCGCGCCTCCTCCGGGCGGAGCGGCCCATGCTCAACATCCTGCAGCGCGCGGTCGGGATCGCGACCGCGACGCGCGCCTACGTGGACGCCGTCCGGGGAACGAGCTGCCGCGTTCTCCATACGCGGAAAACGGCCCCGGGGCTGCGCGCCCTCGACATCGCCGCGGTGCTCGCCGGAGGCGGCGCGGCGCATCGTGCCGACCTGGCGCGGACAGTGATGGTCAAGGACAATCACTGGCGCGCGCTCGAGCTCGCCGGCCGGACGCTCGCCGACGCGCTGGCCGATGCGCGGCGGCGGAAGGTCGAGGGGCTGCAGGTCGAAGTCGAGACGGCGGAGCAGGTGGAATCTGCCTGCCTTGCCGGCGCGACGCGGCTCCTCGTCGACAACCAGCTCCCGGCCACCGTCGCCGACTGGGCGGCGCGCGCCCGCGCCCTCTCGCCCGGCATCGAGATCGAGGCGACCGGCGGGATCACGCTCTCGAACGTGCGCGAGTATGCCGATGCCGGCGCCGATTACGTTTCGATCGGCGCGCTCACCCACAGCGTCAGTGCCGGCGACGTCGCGATCGAGATCACCGACGGCGCCGCTCCCTGACTCCGACCCGGAACCTCATGTCCAGGATTCTCCCGATTCGCCATCAGCGCGGCCTGCCGCTCGACCGGCTCATCCTCACGGACGCACCGGGAGACGAGGCGCTGGAGATGGATGTGTGCATCGTCGGCGCCGGGCCGGCCGGGCTCGCGTGCGCGATCGAACTGGCGCGGCTCGCCCAGTCGGACCAGGCCCGGGGTGAGGGCGGCGAGCTCAACATCGCCGTGCTCGAGAAGGCGGGCAGTCTCGGTGAGCACAACCTCTCCGGCGCCGTCGTGAATCCGCGCGCGTTGCGCGAGCTGTTCCCCGACCTCACGGATTCCGACTTTCCGTTCCGCCAGAAGGTCGCGGGAGAGGCGGTCTATTTTCTCACCGCCTCGCGCGCCCAGCGCATTCCGACGCCGCCATCGATGCAGAACCACGGGAACCACACCGGCTCAATCTGCGAGCTCGTCCGGTGGCTCGGCGAGCGCGCGGAGGGCCTCGGCGTGAACGTGTTCACCGGGTTTCCCGTGGATGCGCTCCTCGTGGCGGGCCAGACCGTGCGGGGCGTCCGGACGACTCCCTCCGGCCTCGGACGGAACGGCGAGCCGGGGAGCGACTATACGCCGCCGACGGACGTGACCGCACGAGTCACGGTCGTCGCCGACGGGACCCGGAGCGCGCTGAGCCAGGCGTACCGCGAGTGGCAGGGCATCTCGTCGCCGAATCCGCAGCTCTTTGCGCTTGGCGTCAAGGAAGTGTGGCAGGTGAAGCGCCCGCTGGATCGCGTCGTGCACACACTCGGCTGGCCGCTCCCGAGCGACGCCTTCGGGGGAAGCTTCATGTACCCGCACGGTCCCGATCAGGTCGTCGTCGGGCTCGTCGTGGGCCTCGACTATCCGGACGCATCGCTCGACGTCCACGAACTCCTGCAGCGGATGAAGCTGCACCCGCTCTTTCGCTCGCAGCTCGAAGGGGGCACGCTGCTCGAGTGGGGTGCGAAGACGATCCCCGAAGGCGGTTACTACGCACTCCCCGAACGGCGCCACGGGGACGGAATTCTGCTCGCCGGGGATGCGGTGGGCTTCGTCGACGTGCCGTCGCTCAAGGGCATCCACTATGCGATGCAGTCGGGCATCTACGCCGCGCGCGCCGCGCATGCCGCGCTCCGGGGCGGGGACACGACGCGCGCATCGCTCGCAGCATATGACCGGATGGTCGACGACAGTTACATCGTCGCCGACATGCGCCGGACCCGGAACATGCGGCTCGCCTTCAAGGACGGCCTCTGGATCGGCGGCGCAAAGGCAGGATTGATGACGGTGACCGGCGGGCGCTTTCCGGGCGGCCGCATCGCCATGCACCAGGATGCCGAAGCCCCGCGCGCGGCCGGCGACGGGGCGCCGTTCACGCCCGACGGCGTGCTGACCTTCGGAAAGCTGGACGCCGTGTTCAAGTCGGGTAACGCAACACGCGACACCATCCCGAGCCACCTGCTCGTGGGTCCCGATATCACGCCCGAAGTCGCCTCGTTCTATACCCACGTCTGCCCCGCCGGCGTCTACGAGCTCGAAGGCGGCGAGCTCAGGGTGAACGCCTCCAACTGCATTGACTGCAAGGCGACCGACGTCCTCGGGCCCCGCTGGACCCCCCGGGAGGGGGGAAGCGGACCCCGGTACAGGCTCATGTAGCGTCGTATTTCTTTGCAGTAAAGGAACTTGGCGGTCCCGGGTGGCCCGTTGATTGCGGATACATAATGCGTTCTGCGTCAATCGACTCCGGACCCCGTTCCTGCGAGGTCGTACGCCGCAACTGCCGTCCGTGCGCAGCACGCCACAGGGTCAGCCGTGGCGAAGCTTCCTCACCAACGACGATCCCGTGCTGTCGCACGCGGGTCAGGCTGGGGAGCTGGTCGTGGCGCGCACGCGGCTCGTGCTGTCGCTTGCCCTCCTGGTCATCCCGCTTTCCGGCGCGATGGTCCAGCCGTGGGGCGACAAGCACATGGTCGGTCTCGGCATCCTCGCCTGCTCGGCCGGCATCGCGCTCGCGGTGCTGCACCTCGTGCGGCAGGGGATGCTCGAGCGCTGGATCGCGATCGGCAGCACCGTCCTCGACGTCACGCTCGTCACGGCCGCGCTGATCACCTTCCTCGCTGTCGGGCAGCCGAATGCGGCCGTGAACAGCCGCCTGGTCTTCGACTGCTACTTCATCGCCATTGCCGCCACGTGCCTCCGTTACGACGTGCGGCTCTGCGCACTCGCGGGCGTGCTGGCCATCGTCCAGTACCTCGGGGTGGCCATCTACGCCGACATCAACTGGGACGTGTACGGCGCGGTCTATCGGCCGACCGAATACGGTCTCTTCGACTGGCCGGGCCAGCTCGCGCGGCTCGTGCTGCTCGGAATCGCGTCGGTGCTCGCGGCCACCGTGGTCACCCGCGGGAAGGCGCTGCGCCGGCTTTCCAGCATGGACCGGATGACCGGGGTGTACAACCGCGGCTACTTCGATGAGCGGCTGAGTGCCGAGATGAGCCGCGCGCGCCGGCAGTCCGAGCCGCTCGCGCTCGTCATGCTCGACGTGGACCACTTCAAGCGGTTCAACGACAACTACGGGCATGCGGCCGGTGATGCCGGCCTCCGCGCGCTCACGAACCTGATCCGCCACTCCCTGCGCCGGAGCGACCTCGTCGCGCGCTACGGCGGCGAGGAATTCGTCGTCGTCCTGCCCGTGACGACGGCCGAGCAGGCGATCGACAAGATGGAAGCGATCCGGGAGGCGGTGGCGCAGCTTCCGATCCGGCTCCCGAAGCAGCAGACCACGGCGCTGCTGACGATGAGCGCGGGCGTGGCGGTCTTCCCGGAAGATGGCGTCACGGCGGACGAGCTCCTCGACTGCGCCGACGACCGCCTCTTCCAGGCGAAGCAGGCGGGGCGGAACCGGGTCGTCGGTCCGCCGTCAGGCCGACCCGAGCCCGCGCCACGCGCGGAGCCGACGCCGCGTGCGTCGCAGCGGCCCGATCTTCGGGCCAGGCCGCCGCGGGACAAGGAACGGGAAGGGAAGTCGGCCGTCTAGGCAATCGCACGGTCGTGCACGATCGGGAAAGCACACGAAAACGCGAAAGGACGAAAGGCACCCGTGCCGATCGTCCTTTTTCATTGCATCCTCGCCGGCATCGTCTTCCGCCATCCGACAAATACTCCCGATCTCCGCCCCGGCGCCACGAAACTCCGGGCGCACCCTGTGCCTTTCGATTTTTTCGTGATTTCGTGTGACGTTGTCTGGCCTGCCCGGCCAGGAGGGCTTCGTGGGCTTCCGCCTCCAATCGTGGCTTCGCGATTCCGCCGAGGTGCCGCCGCCCAGCGATCGCTGCCGCGCGGGGCCGGTTCGTGCGCGCTCCCTGGTCAGCGCTCGCCGAGCACCTTGACGATCACCCGCTTGCGCCGCTGGCCGTCCCACTCCCCGTAGAAGATCCGCTGCCAGGGGCCGAAGTCGAGATTCCCCTCGGTGATCGGCACGATGACCTCGTGGCCGATCGTGAGGCTCCAGAGATGTGCGGCGGCGTTGTCCTCACCCGTTTCGTTGTGGCGGTAGCGCGCGGGGTCCCATGGCGCGATGGTCCCGTCGAGCCACTTGAGGATGTCCTTCCAGAGCCCCGATTCATGGTCGTTCACGAAGACGGAGGCGCTGATGTGCATGGCGCTCACGAGCACGAATCCCTCCCGGATGCCGCTCGCGCGCACCTGCGCCGCCACCTGATCGGTGATGTCGATGATCTCCTGACGCTTCCTGGTCTCGAACCAGAGGTAATGGGTGTGGGCCGCCATGGAGGTCTCGCTAGCGGAGGAGTCCCTCGAGCCGCACTGCGGTCTCGGTCTTCTCGTCCCGGTACTTGACGATCACGGGCGCATAGAGGGCAATTCCCGGTGCGCTTGCCGGCGCGCTCGCGACCGGCCGTGTACCGGGCACGACCACAGCGCCAGCCGGAATCTCGAGCGGGCGGTCGCCGCTCCTCCGGTAGACGCGGTCCCGCACCAGGTCGAAGACGGGCGTGCCGGCGCTCAGCATCGTCCCGGGCGCAAGCACCGCCCCGGCCCGGACGATCGTTCCCTCGAAAACGCCGCAGTTCCCGCCGACGAGCACGTCGTCCTCGATGATCACCGGAAGGGCCGTGGCCGGCTCGAGCACTCCGCCGAGCTGTGCACCCGCCGAGAGGCGGACGCGGCGGCCGACCTGGGCGCAGCTCCCGACCAGGGCGTGGGAATCGATCATGGTGTCGTCCCCGACGTACGCGCCGACGTTCACGTACATCGGCGGCATGCACACGACGCCACGCCCGACGTACGCGCCGGAGCGCACCGCCGAGCCGCCCGGCACGATGCGGACGCCATCGTCGGGCCGGAACTGCCGGGGCGGGAAGGTGTCCTTGTCCACGAACGAGAAGATCCCCGCCTCCGACTGCGTCGAGCGCCCGAGGCGGAAGCCGAGCAGGATGCCCTCCTTCACCCACCGCTGCACTTCCCATGTCCCGTCAGGCCGCGGCTCGGCAGCGCGCACCTGGCCGGACTCGAGGGCGCGCAGGAGCCGCGCCACGGCCGACCGCGCCTCGCGCCGCTCCTCCGCGCGGATTTCGCCGGGAAAGCGCGCCAGGTCCGCGCGGAGGGAGCCGGCATCGATCTGGCTCACGCTGCCTCGGTGGCGAGGAGGTCGGTCGCAAGCGCGACGTAGCGGTTCACGCCTTCCAGGAACTCGGCCTTCGCGATCCGCTCCTCCGCCGTGTGAGCGACACGAATCGAGCCCGGCCCCATCTGGAAGCACCTGCCCCAGGGAAGGAGGAACGGGAGGTCGCTGGCGAAGCTGACGACGGTCGCATCCCAGCCGGGCGGGGCCGACCCCTTGTACGCCGGGATCTCGACGGCGAACCGGACCGTCACGCGGGTCCCGGCCGCTCGCACGATCTCCGCCTTGAGCTCGTCCGTCGGCCCGACGGTGCGGATGAGAAGCTGAGCCGTCGCCTCGGGCGGGATCACGTTGGGGGCAACGCCCCCGCGCACGAGGCCCACGTTGAGCGTGGACGGTCCGAGCAGCGGATCCTCCGGGAGCGGAAGTGCGCGGACCCGCTCGATCGCGTCGAGGAGCGGAAGGAGCGCCGAATCTCCTTCGGCAGGGTAGGCCGAGTGCGCCGCGCGTCCGGCCGCGAAGAGGTCGACGCGGAGCGCACCCTTCTGGCCGATGGTCAGCCGGTTGTCGGTCGGCTCGCCGTTGATGAGGAAGCGGCCCTTCGGCGCGAGGCGCGCGGCGGCCTGCGCGCCGTCGGAGCCGTTCTCCTCGCCGACGACGAAGAGGAGCCCGATGCGGTGCTCGCCGCGCGCCGCGAGGCGCTCGGCCGCGGCGACCATCGCCGCGGCAAGGCCCTTCGCATCGCAGCTTCCCCGGCCGTGAATGAACTCGGTGTCCTCGCGCAGCGGTATGTAGGGGGGCACGGTGTCGAGATGCGTCGAGAAGACGAGCGCGGGTGGCTCGCGCCAGGCATAGATGTTCTCACGCCCCGGCGACACCTCCTGAAGTTCCACCCGGTAGCCGAGCGCCCGGAGATGCATCCCCAGGAGTGCGGTGGCCGGGCCCTCGGCACCTGTGGGTGACTCGACCGCGACGAGCCGGCGGACGAGCTCGAATGCATCCGTCACGGGGCCGCCACCAGCAGGTCCGCCTCCGCGGCGCGCGCGGCGCGCGCTCCCTCCTCGGGATCGACCTTCCACAGCAAGGCTGCGCCGACGGCGAAGAACGCGATGATGGAGAGGATGGCCGAGCGGCTCGAGCCCGTGAGCTCGATAGCCACGTAGAAGAAGAGCGGCCCCACGATCCCCGCGAACTTCTCGAAGACGCTGAAGAAGCCGAAGAACTCGCCCGACTTGTGCTTCGGAACCATGCTCGCGAACAGCGAGCGGCTGAGCGCCTGGGTGCCGCCCTGCACCATGCCGACGAGCCCGGCGAGCACGAAGAAGTGCGTCGCAGTCGTCATGAAGTATCCGAGGACGCTGATGGCGGTGTATGCGAGGAGGCCGACGAAGATCGCGCGCTTGGCGCCGACCCGGCCGGCGAAGATGCCGAACAGGAACGCGAACGGGACGCCGACGAACTGCACGATCAGGATCGCGGCGATGAGGGCGCCGGAGTCGATGCCGATCTCGGTGCCGTACGCCGTGGCCATCTTGATGATCGTCTGAATCCCGTCGTTGTAGATCAGGAACGCCATGAGGAAGATGAACGCGTGCCGGAAGCCGCGGAGCTCGCGCAGCGTCTCGCCGAGGCGGGAGAACGCCCCCGCGATGGCCCGGCCGGCGCGGGGCTCGTCGGGCTCGCGGGTTCGCGGCGGTTCCGGCACCCGCCGGAAAAGCGGGATCGAGAAGAGCGCCCACCAGACGCCGACCGATACGAACGCCAGCCGGGCAGGGAGGGTCGCCTGGGACGGCGCGAGTCCATCCCCGGACGGGAGCCCGAACAGCTCCGGCTTCTGGATCCACGCGAGGTTGAGTGCGAGCAGGAGCCCGCCGCCGAAGTACCCGAGCGCAAAGCCCGCGGTGGAGACGCGGTCGATCTCATCGCCCCGGGCGATGTGCGGGAGCAGCGACTCGTAGAAGACGAAGCTGCCCGTGGCGCCGATCATCGAGACGATGAAGAGCACCGAGGCGAGCGCCAGGTCGCCATGCTGGATCCAGTACATCCCGCCGGTCGCCGTCACCCCGGCGATCATGAACCCGGCCAGCATCCGCTTCTTGTTGGCCGCGAGATCGGATATGGCGCCCAGGATCGGCGAGGCCACCGCGATGAGGGCGAGCGCGATCGAATTGACGAGGGAAAGCTGCTGCGTCGCGCGCTCCGGCGGCAGGTTCGCCCCGGCGACGCTCACGAAATAGATGGGAAAGACGGCGGTCATGATCACCGTCTGCATCGCCGACGTGGCCCAGTCGTACATGGCCCAGGCGCGGAGCTCGGGGCGGGCCAGGCCGAGCCGCGCAAGCAACCCTGCGCCGGGAGGCGGCTCCGCGGCAACGGTCGATGAGGATGGCATCGGGGGGAATATACGGGAGAAGTGGAGGGGCGATCACCCCGCCACCCGTGCCTCCCGCCGCGTCTTCCGGAGCGACAGCAGTACGCCCGTGGTGAGCGCGGTAATGATGAACCCGAGCGAGAGCAGGGTCGGGAGGTGGACCCAGTTGCTCGCGATCATCTTGATCCCGACGAAGATCAGGATCACGGCGATGGCCGGCTTCAGGTAATCGAACCGGTGCATCATGTCCGCCAGCACGAAGAAGAGCGCGCGCAGGCCGAGAATCGCGAAGATGTTCGAGGTGTAGACGATGAAGGGGTCCCGCGTCACGGCAAAGACCGCCGGGATCGAGTCGATGGCGAAGACCAGGTCGGTCCACTCGACGACGAGGAGGACCAGGAACAGCGGGGTGGCCATCAGCGTGCCGCGGAGCGAGCGCACGAAGAAGTGCTGTCCCGAGTAGGTATCGGTGAACGGGAGGATCCGCCGCGCGAGGCGGACGATCGGGTTCCGCTCCGGCTCGATGCGCTCTTCCTTCGACGAGAACATGTGGAAACCGGTATAGACCAGGATCCCGCCGAAGACGTAGATGATCCAGGTGAAGCGCTCGAGCAGGAGCGCGCCCGCGAGGATCATGATCAGCCGCATGATGATCGCGCCGAGGATGCCCCACTTCAGGACCCGCGGTTGGAGCTCCGGCGGCACGCCGAAATACTGGAAGACGAGAATGAAGACGAAGAGGTTGTCGACGCTGAGGCTCAGCTCGATCAGGTATCCCGTATAGTACTCGAGGGCCGACTTCGGGCCCTCGCGCAGGAGGAGGAAGACGCCGAAGAGGAGCGCGAGCGCGACGATGCTGCCGCTCCAGCGGAGCGCCTCGCGCATCGAGAGCACGTGGGAATGCCGATTCAGGACGGCGAGGTCGAGGATCAGGAGCACCGCGACCGCGCCGCTGAACCCGAGCCAGACGCTCAGGCTGTGATCGCCCACCTATCTGCCCGCGGCCATGGCCTCGAGCCGAGCGACACGCTCCGACGTCGGCGGATGGGTGCTGAAGAGCTTCGCGACGCCGCCGCCGTGGGCGGCCAGCGGGTTCACCTGGGCGAGGGGTGCGGCCGCGGGCGCCACGTGCATCGGAATGCGCCGCGACATCGCATCCAGACGCTCGAGCGCACGCGCGAGCGGCAGCGGCCGCCCGAGGATCAGCGCGCCCACGCGGTCGGCCTCGAACTCGCGCTGGCGCGAGACGGCGAACTGGATCAGCATTGCCCCGATCGGCGCGAGGAGGATCAGCGCGAGCTGGGCGAACGGGTGGCCCCCCTCGTCGTCTCCCCCGCCGCCGAACATCAGCAGGTACGGCAGGTTCGAGAGCGCACCGGCGATGCCCGCCGCGATCGTCGAGATGAGCATGTCACGGTTCTTGATGTGGGCGAGCTCGTGCGCGATCACGCCCTCGAGCTCGTCTGCCGGCATCTGCTTGAGAATGCCGGTGGTGACCGCAACGACGGCGCGCTCCGGGCTCCGGCCGGTCGCGAAGGCGTTCGGCTGCTCGTGGGGAGCGATGGCCACGACCGGCATCGGGAGGCCGGCCCGCTGGCGCAGCCGGTCCACCATCCGGTACAGCTCGGGCGCCTGCGCTTCGGTGACGACCTGGGCGCGGTACATCTTCAGGACCAGGCGGTCCGAGAAGAAGTACATGATGAAGTTGAATGCCCCGCCGATGATCAGGGCCATGATGAGCCCGTTCGACCCGCCGAGCAGCTGCCCGACGAGGAGAAAGAGGCCCATCAGTCCCGCCATCAGGACGAAGGTCTTCACGTTGTTGTGCATCTGGCTCCTGCTCCTGCGTTGGCTGCATGACAAAAGCGAGACCTTCGTCCCGCTGCCATGGCAGCGCCGGACGAAGGTCTCGCTCTGATGTCGGAGGCTGGTCCCTCCTCGTCCCGGCCGGACCGTGCCCGCCTGGGCGGACAGTCTTGACGATCCGGCCGTCCGCCGGCTGTCGGCGGACGAGCTACTCCCCTTCTCTTGGCCTGAATTCTAGCAGGCCGGGTTCGCCGAATCAATCCGCGGCAGCGGCGGGCATGGCCTCGAGCAGGGCCAGCGCGCCCGTGATGTTCGCGCGCGCCTGCGCCTCGTACCGCTCGCGGAAGGCATCGGTATGGTAGATGGTGGGGCGGGCGAGGAACGAGCGGAGCACCGCGGCGCGGCCGGACCGGTACTCCGCGTCGGGAAGCGCGTGGAACTCCCGGCGGATCGCGCGGTCGTAGATGCCGAACCGGTACGGGTCGGCACCGAGGATCGCGAGATCGATGTCGGCCAGGATCCGTGCATCGTTGCCATGCGGGATGGCGGTGTGGCGCGTGGCCAGCACGAGCGACCGGACTCGATCCTTCACCGGCCCCGCGACTCCTCCCGCCGAAAGCGCCTGGTCGGCGAGCGCAGCGCTCGCCTCCTCATTGTCGGCGCGGCCGGGGACATAGACGGCGTCGTGGAACCAGATGGCGACCTCGATCTCATCCGGGCGCTCCGCGTCGTCGTGCACGCGATCGAGCTCCTTCAGGCACTCGGCGATATGCGAGATGACGTGATACTGCCGCCACGGCTCGGCGTAGCGCGCGATCAGCTCGCGGTGGAGCGCCGCCGCATTCGATCCGGCGCCGATCCGGCGCCAGAGGGCACGGAAGCGCCGGATCTTCAGAATGTGAAGCCGAGCTCGATGTAGACACCGGTGCGCTCGTCACTGTCGGCCAGCGTCACGCTGAGCACGCCGGCCGGGCGGTCGAGGCCGAGCGAGAACCCGCCGCCGAACGCATGGTGCCAGTCGTCGGAGTCCTCGCCTTCCGACCAGACGCGTCCGGCATCGGCGATGCCGTGCACGCCGAACTCGAGCGGCACGAGGAAATTCACGTCGAACAGCGCGAGGCGCAGCTCGGCGCCGCCGTAGGCCATCGCATCGCCGGCGAACCGCTGCTCGTCGAACCCACGGAGGGTGGTGACGCCACCGAGGAACGACGACTCGTAGAACGGAAAGGTACCGAACGCCTTCCGTCCGCCGGCGCGCAGCGCCAGTACGGGCTCGAACGCCGTGCCTGCCGACAGGTAGGTCACCGCGTCGGCGCCGAGCGTGCCGAACGCCTCGTCGAGATCCCAGGCCGCGGGCCAGGCGGCGCCTTCGAGCGTGAGCCGCACTCCCGATGGCGCGTCGTCCGACTCGCCGCGGGAATCCACGCGCCACCGCGCACGGCCACCGACCTGCCCGACATCCCCGGTCCCGTAGGGTGCGCCGCCGGTGAAGGCCGGCTGCGCCGCGTCGGTGCGGGCATACTGGACCGCCGGCCCGAGCTCGAAGGTGCCGCCGAGTACGTCCGCCGCCACCATGAGCTCCGCGCCGTACCGCCCATGTTCGATCCGATTGGCCTTCCCCCCGGCCGTGCGTGCGGTCGCGTTCCCCGGCCCGTACCACCGCAACAGCTCCAGCCCGGACGCCAGCGCGCGGAACGTCGGCCGGAGTCCGCCGCCCTCGCGGCGGAAATCGGCAGCGATCCGCAACCGCGTGTCGGCCGGGGCCCCCGCGTGATCGAGCTCCACACGGGTGCGCCGGGCATACGGCCAGGTGCGGAACGCATACCGGTACATGTCCATGCCGACGCTCGTGACCAGGCCGAGGTCACTGTAGTAGCGGAGGTCGACGAGCGGCGTCGCCTTTCCTCCGCGGTCCGGCAGCGGCGGAAGCGTATCACCTTCCTCGATGCGCCAGGGGCGGCGGTCGAACAGGGTATCGGGGCCATAGGTGACCTCGACCGGAGGGCCCTCGAACTCGTACAGCCGGGCGAGGGCGCCCGTATCGCCGCTCTCGTTCTCTCCTTCACCACCGATCACGCGCACGAGGACCTGCGTGCGCTGCGGACCACTCGCGGCCACGCTGTCGTTCCCCCCGTGGAGATAGACGCGCACCTCGCTCGTCTGACCGGGCACGAAGCGCCGCGAGAAGTACGGCGCTTCCGACGCGTCAGCCTCCCGTCCGTCGAGGAGCTCGACGGTCACGGCGCCGTCGTCATGATGCACGACGCGAGCGAGATCGCGCTCGTCGGTGCCGTGGATGTCCACGACCCGCGCCAGCTTCGAGTAGAACTGCAGCGCCACCGTGCGGAGGCCGTTCCGCCGCGAGATCAGCCGCCCGGCCACGAGCTCTTCACGCTCGGGGCGGTACTCGGGCGGAATCCGCGCCTCGGCCGCGATGATCGTGCTGTCGGTGATCTGCGCCATGACGAAGGTCGCGATGGAATCCCACGCCGCGCTGTCGAGCGGGGCGAGGATCGCGTTATCGAGCTCGCGACTGCTCACCGTGAGCCCCTTGAGCGAGATACGCGAGCCGAACGGAATCAGTTTCGGCGCCGCCATGCGCGCGATGCTCGGCAGCAGGCCATCGAACCAGAAGAGGGCGTTGTCCCGGTCCCGAGGAATCGGCACCCACCACGTCCGCCCGCGGCGTTCGAGCTTGGCCCACCGCCACTGGTCCTTGTGCCGGTCCCAGTCGTTGATGAGCAGGTCCAGGAGGCGCGCCTTGAGGAAGTCGTGCGCATCGATCCGCACCGCCGGGTCTGCGCGGAGCTCCTCGAGGAGATCGACGCTGTTGACGATGTCGTCCGAGCCGGCGAAGCCCGGCTTGTCGTCGGGCAGGTTGTCCATGAATTCCTCGATGATGCCGAGCATCCCGGCATACTCCGCGCGGAACTCCCCGAGGCGCGGGTCGTCGGGCATGACGGCGAGCTGCGGCTGCGCGTGCAGGATCCCGATGGCCGAGGCGAGCGGGGGCACGACGAGCGCGCCTCCCGGATGGGCGTGACTGATCTGGTCGTTCACGATCCCGACCAGGAAGGAGTTCCGGAGACCCTCCGGAAGGATCGATCGCGCGTCCTTTGCCACCGACCGGAACGCCCACTCGCGCCCCACGCCGTTCGCCAGGCGGAGCGATTTCGTCTGGAAGCCGCCGCCCGCTTCCGTGGGGCGCAGGCCACCGTCGAAGCGGGCCAGATCCAGGACCGGCACCTTGATCGGCTTGACCCAGAGATCGCGATAGCCCGACCCGAAGAAGAAGCGATGCACCGGCCCTGCCGCATGCCCGCTGTCGGCTGCCGTCACCACCGAATCAGTACCGACACGCGGCGGCGCCTCCAGCCTTGGCTGCTGCGCAACGGCGGACTCGGCGAAGAGCGCCATCGGGAGGGCAAAGGCCGTGAGCGGGGGGAAGCGTCGCATCGTGGGTTTCCTATTCGAGGAATGCCGAAAACGGCTCCGAGGCCGCGCTGTCGGAATCGACGGTGATCACGCCCAGCCGCACTCGCCCGTCGCGCAGGATGTCGAGGCGCATGAAGCCGCTGAGCGACGCGGCGAACCGCGTCGCTGCGGTCTGGTGGACATCGGTGACGTGGCCGTAGATGCCCGTCCCGCTGATGAGCAGGTGGCGCGCGGAATGGCCCCGCAGCACCTCGAGGTCGTGCTCGTGGCCCGAGACATAGACGAGAGGCTTGCGCCGCGCGAAGACCCAGTCGAGCGCACGCCGCATCCGGACGTTTTCCGGGCCGTTGACGTCCTGGTTGGACGATCCCTGCTTCCGGTTGAACGCGTAGTAGGAGCCGATGATCGGGAGGGGAATCCAGAGGTCGTCCATCAGCGTGCGCAGGGGGAACAGGTGCGGCAGGAGCCCGAGGTGCGCGCCATGGATCCCGCCGGTCCGGAGGGGATGGTGCGCCGCGACGATGACGTGGCGGTTTCCGGCCTGCGCGAGGGCCGAATCCAGCGCGCGGATGGCCTGTGGCCGCTCGTACTCCCGGCAGCCGTCGGTCGAGTCGCGCGGTTTCTCGAAATCGTGCAGCCACCACTGCGTGTCGATGAACACGAGGCGGACGCGGCCGGTATCGACGACCTCGGGACCCGGGCACCCGCCCGTCGGCAGCATCGAGACGTATGGCGCGCCGTAGATCTCGATGAACGCGGCCTGTCGCCGGATCGCCTCCCACCCGCCCGGCCCCATGTATTCCCAGTCGTGGTTGCCGGGAATGAAGATCGTGCGTGTCTGCGTGCGGGTGCCGACGGCCATCTGCGCGAGCAGCTGCTTCTCTGCGCCGTCGCGGCCGGTAGCCCCCGTATCCGGGAGCCCCATCGGATAGATGTTGTCGCCGAGGAAGACGATCAGTTTCGCGCCGGGCGCTTCCGTGACCTGCCGTTCCAGGGCAATGAGCACCGGCTCCTGGTCGTGCGGCGCGCCCGCGTCCCCGATCAGGAACACCGTCGTCTCGATCGCGGCCGGGTCCGCCGCCGGCGCGGGAGGCTCCGGCTCGCGAATGACGTGGCTGCACCCGGCCAGCAGCATCCCTGCCAGCCCGACGACGCGCCAGCGCGCCGTCACCGGAAGGGCTCCGGATACACCGTGAGCGCGGCGGAGCGCCCCGTCACCTCGTCGGCGATCAGGAGCTCGCCGTTGCTCGTCCACGCGATGCCTTCGGGCTGGCCATGATCGGCCGGTAGCGCACGCGCGAGGACGATCCGCCCATCCGGCGTCACCTCCAGGTATCCGCGCTCGGGTCCG
>JAICNA010000032.1 GCA_025928955.1 Gemmatimonadales bacterium
ACGGGGTGTGGCGCAGTCCGGTAGCGCGCCTGCTTTGGGAGCAGGAGGTCCCGGGTTCGAATCCCGGCGCCCCGATGGAGCGATCGACACGACGAAAAAAACGGCGGGACCCCGGGAGGGGTCCCGCCGTTCTTCATGCGCGCGGGCAGCTACATCCGATGGGTCGACGAGGTGTCGCCCTTTCCCGTCACGCGATGCCACGCATCGCGTACCGAGTCCTTGATATCCTCCCACGTCGACTGGCCGCGATGCTCGTACTTGTCCCATCCGCTCCGAAGCTCGGTCTCGACCTCGTCCCAGCTGCGGTTGGGGTGCCGCGCGGCATTCTCGAACCCGTACCGGTATCCGCCGCGATAATAATCGAAGTCCCGCCCGGCGCGGGCGTAGGGGCGCGAGCTGAAGTTGTCCCGCCACCACCGCTCTTCCGTGTTCCAGTCGCTGCGGTTCGGATCAGTGAAATTCTGCTTGTTGGCCATGCTATGCCTCCACTGGTTGCCTGTCGGTAGCAATTCGCTGCTTCGGGAACATCATGGGATGGCGCTAACCGTTCGCCCTGCCGTGCTCCTGACGGACACCTGGGCCCTCACCTCCCATGGACCTCCACTTCGAATGGATACATGGCACGGAGCAGACGTATTGTGACCGCCGGCCCACCGTTGCGGGGTGCGCATGGCGTCACAACGTGCCCAACTCGGCGCTTCTCGGGGGAGGAGTAATCCATCTCACACTCCCCGCCCCCCGCGGGAGCGAGATTCGGGGATCTGGAGTCATCCGGTATGCACAACGCCTGGAAGGAGCGGTAGATGAGAAAGCACGGTACGGACGACAACATCAATCGCGAAGGGGAGCTGCAGCAGAGTGCCGAAGCGCTGCACGAAAAGGAAAAGGGGAAGCTGGCCGGGAAGCGGGAACCGGGGCCGTCGGAGGAATCGATCCCGACGGGACCTGATGCCGATCCCGCGATCGCGCGTGCCATGGGGGGCGCGAAGAAGCGGCCTGAGAAGAAGAAGGGCCCCGAGGGGAAGAAGCGCTGAGCGAGGGACGCGTCGCCAGCTATCCGCGGCCGAGCGCGGCGACCAGCGCGGCGAGCGCCCGTCCGCGGTGACTCACCGAGTCCTTCTCCTCGGGTGACGCCTCGGCGAACGTCTTCCCGAGGTCGTCGCTCAGGAACCAGGGATCGTAGCCGAAACCGCCCGTCCCCCGTGGCTCAGTGAGAATGGAGCCCATACACGATCCTTCGAAGCTTTCCGGCAGCGCTGTGGGCGTTCGCAGGAGGATCAGGACGCAGCGATAGCGCGCACGCCTGCGACTCGCTTCGGCGCCCAGGAGACGCCGCTGCAGCTCCGCGTTGTTGGCGGCGTCGATCTCGTCCGGGGTCCCGGCCGCCCCCGCCCAGCGCTTCGAGCGTACGCCCGGCGCGCCCCCGAGTGAAAAGACCTCGAGGCCGGAATCGTCCGCCACCGTCGGCATTCCCGACCGGCGCGCGAAATACTCCGCTTTCTGCCTCGCATTCATCTCGAACGTGTCGCCGAGCTCGAGTGCGTCTTCCGCAGGCGTCTCGTAGACGCCGGCTGCATCGGGGAAGATCGCTTCGTGTCCCGCTGCCTCGAGGACTCGACGGATCTCCCGCTGCTTGCCTTCACTTCTGGTCGCTGCGAGGAGCCTCACCAGCCGAGCGCCTCGCGCTGGGCCGCGAAGAGCCGAGTGATGCCGACCTGACCGTAGCCAAGCAGCACGTCCAGTTCGGCCCGCGAGAAGGTTCCGTTCTCGCCGGTGCCCTGGACCTCGACGAACCGGTCCGGCTCCAGCATCACGAGGTTTGCATCGACCCCGGCGTCGCGGTCCTCGAGGTACATGAGGTCGAGTCGCGGTTCTCCCTCCACGATTCCTACGCTCACTGCGGCGACGAGCGTGCCGAAGGGGGACGTAATCCCGGTGCGTGCCGCGAGCCAGGTGCAGGCATCGGCGAGCGCGACGCATCCGCCGGTGATGCTCGCCGTCCGGGTGCCGCCATCGGCCTGGAGCACGTCGCAGTCGACGCGGATGGTGTATTCGCCGAAAGCCATCGTGCCCATCGCCGCGCGCAGCGAGCGCCCGATGAGGCGCTGGATCTCCTGCGTGCGGCCACCCGGGCCGTTCCGCTCGCGGGAGGTGCGTTCCACGGTGGCGCGAGGCAGCATCGCGTATTCGGCCGTCACCCAGCCGAGTCCGGTGCCCTTCCTGAAGCCGGGAACGCCGGCCTCCACGCTCGCGGTGCAATGCACCAGCGTCCCGCCCATGCGGATGAGGCAGGAGCCTTCGGCGTAGGGGTTGGCCTGACGCTCGAGCACGAGGGGGCGGAGGGCATCGGCGGATCGGCTGTCGGGTCGCGGCATTGGATCGATTTCCCGGCGCGGGGCCGGCTCAGAGGGGCGCCTGGGCCCGCGGAGTGAAGCGGAAGGTGTGGTTGAAGAACGGGAGGTCGAGCGTTTCGGAGTACGAGGTCTCGATCACGATCGAACGGGGCCGCGTCAGGCGGCGGATCGAGAAGCGATGCGCCTCGACGGGCAGCGAGAGGTCATCGACCTTGTCCGCGAGGCGACGGCGGATGACCTGGTCGTCGAGACTGGGCGCGAGGCGCGCCGCCGAGCGCATCTCTTCCTGCAGCTGGTAATACCGGATGTAGACCTCGCCGATGTTGATCCCGTAGTAGAGCGCCGCAACGAAGAGCGCGAGCGATACGAGACACCCGAGCCGGCTCTCACCGCGGCGTGAGCGAATCACCATTGGGATTGCGCTCCTTCGACGATGTTGACGGTCAGGCGCTGGAGCGCCTCTTCCCTTCCCTCGCGTTCGGTCTCATCGCCGGGCTCGTAGTCTCCCTCGACCGTCAGGCCCGCCCGCTGCCAGATCGTCCGGCTGGTCCGCTGGTTGACGATCTCGACCGTGACCGTGATCTGCACGAGCCTGCGAGTGACGTCCACGCGGTTGTTCGCGTCGTTGCCGGCGTAGGCGACCGGAACATCCGGCTCATAGCGCGTAATGCTGCCACGGACGAGCGCGTCGGCCGTCTCTTCACCGGCCTGTCGCAGGCCGAGCCGCTCTTCCACCGCGGCACGCACCGCGACGTTCACGTCCTGCGTGAGCGTCGGTTCGGGAGTGCGGTTCTCGAATGGGAGCACGGCGACCGTGCGGATCTCGGGCGGGAGGCCTCCGCCGCTGAAGCGGTAGAGGCACCCTCCGAGCGGGAGGCTAAGGAGCAGCGCGCCAGAGATCAGGCGGAAACGATTCAGAGGGTGCGCTCGCGGTGAAGGTGAGCGTGAGGCGCGCCGGCACGGATGGCACCGTGAGACGGCTCGACGTGGGCCGCCCGTCGGGGCCGAATTCCGTTTCGACCCGGCCGACGACCTTGCCGGCCTGCCGCGATTCCGCGATGAGCCGCCCGGGGGCGACGCGGCGGATGTAGCTCACCGTGTCGGCGCCCGCCGCCCATTCCCATGCAGTGCCGCTCGAATCGGAGACCCCGCGCAGAGCCGCGTCCGACGGTGGCATCCGTTCCACACCGAACATGGCCCACATGAGTGGGTAGCTCGGCACGAGTCGCTCGATGATGTCGGGCGGATCCGTCCACTGCGCGCTGTCCCCGACGACGACCGCCGCACCCCTGCCGGCGCCGAGGGGTCCGACGACATCCAGCCGCACGGAATCCGGTGCAGCGATCCGTGCGGTCCCGCGACCGCCGGCTGCGCCCCGGTCATCCTGGAGTTGCCACCGGAAGCGAACGGTGCGGTGACCGGTCGGCTGCGTTGCTTCGACCCACGCGCCTACCTGATGCCGTTCGACGACTGCGGCGGCTTCGGGGACGAGGCCGGCCGGTCGACGAGGCGCACAGGCGAGAGCGGAGAGTGCAAGATAGAGGACGGCGCGTCGGGGGTCAACAAGAAATCGTTGCGGCATCAATAGTTATAGCCGAAAAAGAAGGTGACGAAGCCCGGCTCGCGATCTTCGGGATCGAGACTGTAGCCCTCCAGGCTGTTCCCGCCGAACCGTCGCCCGATGTCGAGACGGAGGACGGCGAGCGGTGCGAGCGCGAGGCGAATGCTTCCGCCGTAGCTGCCGATCGTCGGCCGAGAGGAGCCGGACCCGAACCAGGCGCGTCCGACGTCGCCGAAGAAGGCGCCCTGGAACTCCGGGAAGACCACGTCCCCGAACGGGGTGCCGAACACCAGCCGGTTCAGCAGCGGAAAGCGCAGCTCGTGATTGGCCATCCATGCACGCGACCCGATGATGTGGCCGAAATTCGGGAAGCCGCGGAGGCCGACACTGCCCCCGATGTTCACCCGCCGCGGACGGTCGCCCCCGCTGTAGAAACCGTAGAACCGGGACGCGAACGTCGAGCGACGCCCGAGCCGAAAGTAGTGCCTCAGGTCGCCCGACAACAGGAAGCTGTCGAAGCGCGCATTCGAAAAGTCGCTCGAGAGGCCCGCCGTGAGCGAGAGCCGCGTCCCGTCGATCGGGCCCGAGGGAATCCAGAGGGAGTTGTCACGGACGTAGCTCACGTAATTCGAGCCGATCCATCCCACGCGCTTGAGCTCGTCGGTTTCGGGATCGGGCAGCGTGAAGTCGAAGCGATCGGAGTGCTCGATGACACCAGTCGCCTCGAGCCGCGAGAAGCGCGAGAGCGGGTAACGGATGAGGCCGATCGCGCCTGCGGATCGCTCGGTGAACGACGGCTCGAGATCGCCCTCGAAGACTCGGCCGGCCGCGCGGAAGGCCCCGATGCCCCAGTTCACGCGGTGCGTCTGGTTGAGGTAGATCGCCGTCGCGTTGAGATTCTCGAAGAACGAGCCGACGTCGCGCCCCTGGAACGAACCGATGCTCGCGAAGAGGAGGTGATCGCCCAGCAGGTCGCTCAGCAGCGCCGCAACGCCCTGCGCTCCGCCGTAGCCGGGCGTCACCGTGACCCCTCCGGCCGCAAAGTCGAGCGTGAGACGGCGGCGATACGGCGCGTCTTCAGCCCCGCCCGTCGCGGTATCGCGGGGGACAGCCCAGGCCCAGCCGCTGTCCGCACCGTCACCGTCGAGCGCGAACGTGTGTCGCTGCGCGACGGTATCGAACGGCGCGCGATAGACATTGTAGCTGGTGCCCTGGAATCCGCCGAGCAGGAGCCCGCTGCCATCGGGGAGCGGCTCCGCATCGTACGCGCCGGTCCACACCGACGTCTCGCGGCGGCCGTTGCCGAGCGTATCGACCGAGAAGACATTGAGCACGGTATCGCGGCTCGACGTGAAATAGACGCGGCCGTCCGGTCCCCACGCCGGCGTCTCGTCCACCCACTCGCCGCGGGTGAGCGGCCGCATCTCGCGGGTGGCGAGGTCGAGCAGAAAGAGGTTCATGGCCCCGGCGCTGCCGGCCGCCCCGCGGTCCGAGGCGAAGACGAGGCTTTGGCCGTCACGGCTCGGCGCCGGGTCGAGGTCCTGATACGGGTCGCTCGTCAGGCGCTCGAGCTCGCCCCCCGGCAGCCGGACGCGATAGAGGTCCGAGAGCCCGCTCTCCGACAGCCCGCTGAAGACGATGCTCTGTCCATCCGGCATCCAGCGCGGTGAGAGGACCGACACGAGTCCGTCGAACTGATATCGCCCCGCAGCGCGCCGGCGCGCCATGTCCCAGATGAGAAGCGCGTCCCGGTCGTGGTGCCGGGCGGACAGAAGTAGAAACCCGGGTCGCGAGGCATCCATCCGGCTGTCGAAGGCGTGGAACGACTCGATCGCCTCCGATCGCCCGGAGGCGACGACCGGGCGCTCACGGCCCTTGTCGTCGAGCGAGCGACGGTACACCGTGAGGTACCCGGTCCGGGGCGAGACGTAGGCGATCTCGCCGGGATGGTCGCCGCTCGCCGAGCCCGCGAGGAAGACCGGCTTGATCGCGAGACGCTCGAGCTCCCGGCCGGCGAGCGACGGCGGCGCACGGGTTTCGACGCTCGGGTAATAGGCGCGCCGCATCGCATAGAGGAATTCATCGCTGAGCTCGGTCAGCGTGCGGCCATAGATGGCCTCGATCGCGGCCTCGAAGGACTCGTGACGCGCGAGCTCGCGGTACATGAGTGCCACCCGCCAGTCGCCGTACGTGTCGGCGAGCCAGCGGTGGATGCGGCCGCCCAGCGGATAGACCACGAAGCTCGTCACGTACTCCAGCTGCCCGATCGCCGGGAGCCGCCCGGTGAGCGTGAGATCCCTGAGGATCATCTCGTCGCGCGCGTCTTCCCCGCCCGACCACAGCTCGGCCAGTCCCTCGGTCCACCAGAGCGGAAGCACCGGCCGGCCCCCGCGCGGCGACGCGTTGTAGCTCTCGGCGATGAGGCTCAGCTGGAAGACGTGCACCAGCTCGTGGCGGAGGGTGTGGCGGAACTCCGCCAGGTTGCCGCGGAACGGCATGGTCACACGGCGCTTCAGGAAGTCGGTGGCGCCGAGCAGGCCCTCGGGCGGCACGAAGGGCAGGATGTTCGTCTGCTCGAAGTCCACGTGCGAGGCATAGACGATGAGCGGGATGCGCGCCGGGACTTCGTGGCCGAAACGGATCGCGAGTGAGTCGTAGCTCTCTTCGGCATACGCGAGCGCCGTATGCGCCAGCTCCTCTTCAGCTGGGTAGTAGTAGAGGTCCACGTGCTCGCCCTTGAGCACGCGCCAGTCGAACCGCCGGTACTGGATCTTGTTCTGGCCGAATTCGAAGAACTGCGCCTCGGCCGCGTCGGCCGCGCCGGCGAGGAGGGCGATCGCGAGGAGGAGAGATCGGCGGACCATGGCGTTACCTGCGGGCATGGCGAATCACGTCCCCCTGCGTGATCCGGATGAGGGAGGCGTAGGTGCCGACCACCCGCCCGAACACGGTGTAGGTACCGTCGAGGTGCGGATGGGTGCCCAGGGTGATGAACCACTGGCTGGATCCGGTATCGGGACCTGACAGCGCCATGCCCACCGTCCCGAGGTGGTAGCGCTCGCGGTTGATTTCGTCGCGGATCGGGGGGCCGGCCGCGCCCCAGCCGTCGCCGCGCGGGTCCCCATCCTGCACGACGAAATCGGGGACGACGCGATGCCACCGGCTCCCATTGAGCACACCGCGGTCGATCAGCGACAGGAAATTCGCGACCGTCATCGGCGCTTCAGGACCGAGGAGCTCGATCTCGATCGTTCCCCGCTCGAGCTCGAGGACCACATGTGGCCGGCGGACCGAGTCGGGCGCGACGACGAAGCGGCGAACGAGCTCGCGATAGTCCTGCAGCGTGCGCGCCGGCGCGAGCGGGAATGCGGGGCCCCAGCGTCGCGCCAGGGCCGGCCACCGCTCTTCGGCCCACCGCCGGATCACGTAGCTGGGCTGCGGCGGGGCGCGCTGCACGAATTCCGCCTCGACGCGCGCGCTCGCGGCGTCGCTCGTCCGGCCGATCGCGAGCAGCGCCTCGAGCGCGGCGAGCGACGCGTCGGGTGCGGTATCGCGCGCGGCGCGCGCATAGGCCTCGACGAGGAGTGGGAGGTCCGCAAGCGCCGGCTCCTCGCCCAGGATCCCGGTCGCGGTTGCGCGGACGGCGAAATCCGCGTGCGTGACGAGCCGCCGAGCTGCCGCTTCACGTCCCTCCGAACCCTCCGCCCAGGCGCCAAGTGCGGCGGCTACGACCCGCGGATCGCGATCGTCGAGCAGCACCGGGCGGGCGCCCAGCGCGCCGCTTCCGGCTGCGACCACGGCGCGCTCCTCCCATCGCGCGCTGGTCGCCCAGCCCGCCGCTGCTCGCCGGAACGCCGCACTATCCGAACGGGCGAGTCCGAGCAGCGCCTCCCGGCGGATCGCGAACGGCGTGCGCGAGGCAACTACGCGCTCGAGCGCCGCGGCCGCCTCCGCCCCGCCGATGTCTCCGAGGGTCGCGGCCGCCTGGACGCGGACGTTGAGGTCGCCGTCGTCGAGCCGCGGCAGGACCTGGGCCACGAACCGGCCGGTATCGAGAGTGCCGAGTGCGCGAATCGCACCGATGCGCACGCTGGCAGTGGGATCGTCCACGAGTCGCGCGACCAGCGCCGCCGCCCCGGCGGCCCCGAGTCTCGAACTCTCTGCGAAGCGCCGATTGAACCCGCGAACGGCAAGCGACCGGATCTGCGGCTCCGCGTCACCGAGCGCTTCGGCGAGGACGTTCGCCGCGCCGGCGGGGCGCAGTCGGCTCAGCGCGAACACGGCGCTCAGCCGGAGGCGACTGTCTTCCGCGCGGATGAGCGGGAGCAGCTCCGCGACCGGGGCAGCCTCGCCGAGCCTCCACGATTCCAGCGCCGCCACCGGAACGAGCTCTTCCGGTTGGGCCACCGCGAGCGAAGCCCGTCCCTGAAGGATCGACGTGATGAACTCGACGGCCCGCGGGCCGCCGATCCGTGCCAGCGACGTCACCGCTTCCGCGGCCGACGCCTGGTCGAGCACCGGCTCGGCGCGAAGGCGCTCGACGAGCGGCGTCACGGCCGCGGTGTCACCGATCAGGCCGAGGGCGAAGACCGCGGAGACCCGAACGGTGGTGTCGGGATCGGACAGGAGCGGAACGAGGAGTGCGACGCCGCGCGGATCGCCGATCCGGCCGACGGCCATCGCCGCCGTGCGGCGCACCAGTGAATCGGGGTACACCAGCGCCGCGCCGAGCGCATCAGGATTCCAGGCGCGCGCATCTTCGGCGGCGAGCACCGGCGCCAGCATTTCGACGATCGCGCTCTCCTGGGCGCCGACAGGCGCGGCAGCGACGAGCAGCGCGATCGGAAAGATGCAGCGGTGAAGGCGGCTCATGAGGATGCGCGGCATGAATCAGAGTCGGACGGGATCGGGAACCTCCTGCAGATGCACACGAATGTTCTCCGGGAGCCGGGCCGGGGTCATGGTGGCGTCGAGGACCATCATGGCGGTCGACCCGGTGGCGAGGAGGCGGCCGTCGTCCGCCAGTTCGATCGCATACCCGAAGGTGACCCGCCGCGACGCGAGCTCGCGCACCCAGCAGCGGACCCGGACCAGATCGTCGTACCGGGCGGGCTGCCGGAACCGCATGTGGAGCTCGCCGACGACGAGACGGTAACCGGCGAGCTCCATTTCGCGGTAGGTCGTTCCCGCCCGCCGCAGGTGCTCGGTCCGCGCCATGTCGAGCCAGACGATGTACCGGGCGTGGTACACCACGCCCATCTGATCGACCTCGGAATAGTTCACACGAACCGTCAGCTCGGAAACAGGCGGAAGGTTCATCGGAAGTAGACGCTCCGGGCGGCGCTGAAGCCACATGGCGCCGCATGGCCGGCGCGTGTTGCGGTTCCCCGACGGGAGTTCCTATCTTCCGCCGTGACCGAACCCCGCCTGCTGATCGTTGCGGATGCACACATCGGAGGCGCACCCGCCGAAAGCGAGGCGGCCCTCCTCGAATTTCTCGATGCTGCGCCCGGCATGGGCAGCGCGCTCCTCATCCTGGGCGATCTCTTCGAGTTCTGGTTCGCGTACTCACGGGTCATCCCGCGGCGGGGCTTCCGCGTCGCCGCGTCGCTCGCGAAGCTCGCGCGAGTCATGCCGGTCTCCATGGTGGGCGGGAACCACGATCGCTGGGGCAAGGCGTTCTGGAGTGAGGACGCCGGCGTTTCCTATGGGCGCCGGGAGCTCGAGCTCCGCGTGGGCCGCCGTCGCCTGCTGGCACTGCACGGGGATGGCATCACGGAGCGGCCGGGCCGCTCGTCCTGGACCCACCGGATCGTCGGCCATCCGCTCACCTCGGCGGCCTTCGGCCTCCTGCATCCGAACCTCGGATTCGGCCTCGTCGATCGCCTGTCGTTCCTCCTGAGCCGCCGGCAGTCGCTCGCAGAGCGGGAGCGGTACGCAGCGGGGCAGCGCAGGTGGGCGGAGTCGCGGCTCGCCGGCGACCCCGCGATCGACGTCCTCGTGATGGGCCACAGTCACATGCCGGCGCTCACCGAGCCTGCGCCGGGGCGATTCTACCTGAATCCGGGTGCGTGGCTCGACGAGGGAAGCTATGCGATCGTCACCGAGGATACGATCGAACTCTGCCGCTTCACCCCAGCGGCACCACCTCCGCACCCGACAGCCGCTCCCCGATGAACCGGGCGCCGACCGACCGGAAGCGCGCCTCATCGTCGCTCACGACGAAGCGATGACTTGATGCTCCACCGGCCGCGCCGGTGATCCCGTTGCGCGCCAGGATCTCCTCCAGCGCGCGCGCGGTTTCCTCGCCCGAATCGATCAGCCGGACGTCCGGCCCCATCTCGGCCTGGAGGAGCGGCTTGAGCAGCGGGTAGTGCGTGCAGCCGAGCACCAGCGCGTCCACCGCGGCTTCACGCAGCGGGCGAAGGTATTCCGCAGCGATGAGCCGCGCCGCCGGGTGATCGAACCATCCTTCCTCGACGAGCGGCACGAAGAGCGGGCAGGCCTGCTGAAAGACCTCGAAGTCCGGCGCGCGGGCCTCGATGGCCCGGCGGTAGGCTCCGCTCGCGATGGTCCCCGCCGTGCCGATGACGCCCACCCGGCCATGCGAGCCGGCGATCGCCGCGCGCGCACCCGGCTCGATCACGCCGACGACGGGGACGGGCGAGGCGTCGCGGAGCGCCTGCAAGGCGTGGGCGGTGCTGGTGTTGCACGCGATCACGACGGCCTTGACGCCCTGCGCGAGCAGCCACTGAAGGATCTCGAGGCTGTACCGCCGCACCGTTTCCGGCGACTTGGGTCCATACGGCACACGAGCCGTGTCGCCGAAGTACACGGTCGACTCGTGCGGCAACCGCTCGAAGATGGCGCGCGCCACGGTCAGCCCGCCGAGGCCGGAATCGAAGATGCCTATGGGCGCAGCGTTCATCGAAGCCGGAGGGGAATCGAGGCAGCGGCGCGAACGCCCCCGGGAAGCGCCTGGATCTGAAGATCACCCGGAAAATCCCAGAGGTGCGCCGAGACGTACGCCTCGAGGCCGGACAGCACATGATTCACGCCCATGAGCACGAGCCAGTCCTCGCGCTTGCGGGACTTATCGATGACCAGCGGTGTCTCCACGCCGCCGCTCGCCTCGCGGGCGTCGCTGAGCTCCCGTTGGGACTTGAGTACCATCGCGAGCGCGGCGCCTTCGAATGCCACGAACACGGCGGCGGTCAGCTTGCGGCCGAGCGTGATCTGGCCGAGGCCCGGAATGAGCAGCGACTTGATCATGGCTCCCGCCGGACTCGGCGCGCGCAACGAATCGACCGCGCCCGAGTCGGGGATGGCCGCGCGCGCCGAGTCCGTCTTGGCCGCAGCCGCGGAGTCGGGCTTGACCACCGCTGCGGAATCCTGCGCGGCGAGCCGGACCGGAAGTCCGAGGAGCACAGCCACGGCAAGGGCGATTGCTGCGGCGAACGCGCGGTGGCGGCGGGGTGGCGGGAGCGTGTGGGAATCGAACCCACCGGAGCCGCGCAGGGCGCCTCCGACGCGATTTTGAAGATCGGCCAGGCCACCAGACCCGATCCACTCCCCTGCATCCACGTCAGCCACCTGCCTCCGCGACGACCTCGATCTCGACGCGCACGCCTTTCGGGAGTCCCGATACGGCAACCGTCGAGCGCGCCGGCCGATGATCGCCGAACGCGCGCGCGTAGACCTCGTTCATGGCCTGGAAGTCCGCCATGTCGGTGAGGAAGACGGTCGTCTTCACCACTTTGGCGAAATCCGATCCGGCGGCGGCGAGGATGGCGCCAAGGTTCTTCATGACCTGCTCGGTCTGCTCGGTGATGCCCTCGGCCTCGACCTGCATGGTCGCGGGATCGAGGGCGATCTGGCCCGCCGTGTAGAGCAAGCCGTTCGCGACGATGCCCTGGCTGTAGGGGCCGATCGCCCGCGGCGCGGACCCGGTGGCCACGAATCGCATCAGAAAAGCCCTTCGATCGTGCCGTCGGGATGGACCCGCATCGCCTCGGCCGCCGGCACTTTCGCGAGCCCTGGCATCGTCATGATATCACCGGCGAGCGCCACGACGAACCCGGCGCCGGCGGAAGGGTACACGTCGCGAATGGTGATCCGGAACCCGCTGGGCCGGCCGAGGCGCGCGGGGTCGTCGGAGAAGGAGTACTGCGTCTTCGCGATGCACACCGGCGTGGCGCCGAGGCCCATCGCCTCGCACTGCGCAATGCTCTTCTCGGCCGCGGGCGCGTAGTTCACCCCGTCCGCGCCGTAAATCTCCCGCGCGATCGTCTCGATCTTCTCCCGGATCGGCAGGGCATCGTCATAGAGCGGGCGGAAGCTCGACTTCCCCTCGTCGAGCAGCGCGAGCACCTCGCGCGCGACCGCCTCGCCGCCTTCCCCACCCTTCTCCCAGACCTCGCTGAGGGCGGCGCGTGCGCCCCACGACGCCGCGGCGTCCAGGATCGTCTTCAATTCCTCCTCCGAATCGGAGGTGAAGCGGTTGAGCGCCACCACGACCGGCACGCCGAACTTGCCGACGTTGCGGACATGCGCCTCGAGATTCACGAGCCCCCTCGTGAGCGCCGCCACATCCGGCGTGCCGAGCTGATCCTTCTTCACGCCGCCGTTCATCTTGAGCGCGCGGACCGTCGCCACCACGATCGCCGCCTCCGGATTCAGGCCACCGAACCGGCACTTGATGTCGAAGAACTTCTCCGCGCCGAGGTCCGCGCCGAACCCCGCCTCGGTGAGCACGATGTCGCCGAGGGCGAGGCCGAGCCTCGTCGCCACGATCGAGTTGCATCCGTGCGCGATATTGCCGAACGGACCACCGTGCACGAGGGCGGGCCCGCCCTCGAGCGTCTGCACCAGGTTCGGCTGGAGCGCGTCACGGAGGAGGAGGGTCATCGCGCCGGATGCCTTGAGATCCCCGGCGGTGACCGGCCGGCGGTCCCCGGTGAGCCCTACGATGATGCTCGCGAGCCGCCGCTCGAGATCGACGATGTCCCGCGCGAGGCAGAGGATCGCCATGATCTCGCTGCCCGGCACGATCACGAATCGATCCTCGCGCGCCGGTCCGCCGTTCATGCCACCGAGCCCCACGACGATCGAGCGGAGGGCGCGATCGTTCATGTCCATCGTGCGCGGCCAGGTGATCCGCCGGGAGTCGATGCCGAGCGCGTTTCCGTGATGGATGTGGTTGTCGAGCATCGCGGAGAGCAGGTTGTGCGCGGAGGTGATCGCGTGGAAGTCGCCGGTGAAGTGGAGGTTGATCTCGTCCATCGGCACGACCTGCGCGTATCCGCCGCCGGCCGCGCCGCCCTTCACACCGAAGACGGGGCCGAGCGACGGCTCGCGGATACAGACGATCACCTTCTTGCCGAGGCGCCGGAGCGCCTGGCTGACGCCGACGGTGACGGTGCTCTTCCCTTCGCCGGCCGGCGTCGGGTTGATCCCGGTGACGAGGACGAGCCGGCCCTTCGGCGTGCGCGCCTTCACCGCCTCGGCGGTGACCTTCGCCTTGTGCCGGCCGTACGGAAGAATGTCGTCGGGCCCGAGCCCCACTTCGGCGGCGACGTCGGTGATGGGACGGAGCCGGGCCGCCTGCGCGATCGCGATGTCGGAAGGAACCGAGGGCACGAAGCCTCCAGCAGAGGGACGATGATGAATGCGGGCCGCTGTCGCGGACTCAAGCCGCGCGGACGCGGCTGCCGAAAACGCGCTGGGCGTTCGCCGAGGTGAGCGCCGCGACCTCATCGCCCGCCATCCCGAGAACCACCCCGATCCGCTCGGACACCCGGCCCACGAACGACGGCTCGTTCCGCTTTCCGCGGTGCGGGACCGGCGCGAGGTAGGGCCCGTCGGTCTCGATGAGCAGCCGGTCGCGCGGGGTTTCCCGGATCGCGTCGTCGAGCTGCCAGCTGCGGAAGGTGATCATCCCGCTGAACGAGACGTAGTGGCCGAGCGCCACGCCGGCGCGAAGGAGCGGCAGGCCGCTGCTGAACGAGTGCAGGATGCAGACGGTCCGGGGATGGGCGCGGAGCGCGGCGACCACATCGTCGTCCGCCTCACGCGCATGAATCACCGCGGGCTTCGCCGCCCGGGCCGCGAGGTCGAGCTGCTCATCGAACACGCTCCGCTGCACGTCGCGGGGCGAGTGATCGTAATGATAGTCGAGGCCCATTTCCCCCGCCGCCACCACACGCGAATCGGCGAGCCGCTCCGAGAGCCAGCTCGCCGATTCGGTCGTCCATTCCGACGCGATGTGCGGATGCACGCCGGCGGTCGCGGAACAGCGCGGATCCGCCGCGAGCATCAGCGCCTGCTCCGCCGCCGCGGGCGACTCGCCGATCACGACGATGTGGCCCACTCCCGCGGCCCAGGCCCGCGCCGCCACCTCGTCGCGGTCCGCCGCGTAAGCGGCATCGGCGAGGTGGCAATGCGAATCGACGAGCATGCGGTCAGGCGACGGGCTGTGTCTTCCGTCCCGCCGCCGCGGCCGCCTTTCGCCCGTCGGTTCGGAGGCCCCGCGCGTGCGGCCCCGGCCACCGGCGCTCGATCTCGAGCAGCACCGGCGACGCGACGAAGATCGAGGAGAATGTGCCGACCACCAGGCCGAAGAGCATGATCAGCGCGAAGGGGCGGACGACGTCGCCGCCCAGGACCGCCATCGCCAGGAGGCTTCCGAGGGCGGTGCCGCCCGTGATCACGGTGCGCGGCAGGGTCTCGTTCACCGACTGGTTGAGGATGTCCGTGAAGCTCTTGTGCTTGAGCTTGTGCAGGTTCTCGCGCACGCGGTCGAAGATGACGATCGTGTCGTTGAGCGAATAGCCCACGATCGACAGCAGCGCCGCCACGACGAACAGGCTCACCTCGATGCGCAGGATCGCGATGAACGCGATCGTGGCGAGCAGGTCGTGCGCCGTGGCGATCACGGCGGCGACGCCGAACCGCCACTCGAACCGGACCGCGAGATAGGCGAGGACGGCGACGAACGAGAGCAGGATGGCGAGCAGGGCCTGGGAGCGCAGCTCGCTCCCGACCTTCGGGCTGACCGCGCCGGTGTCGAGCACGCGGTACTGGTTCGCCCCGAGCACGGCATCGAGCGCGCCGCGGATGGCGCCCGAGGTGGCCTCGGTGTCGTTCGGGTCGGCGCCTTCCCGCGCGCGGCCGGCGCGGATGACGAACTCGCGGTCCGACCCGAACGTCTGGATTTCGGCGCTCGCGATCCCCTGCGCCTGCAATCCGGCGCGGATGGCACCGACGTCCACCGCCTCGACGGCCTCGATGCGCATCCGGGTTCCCCCGGTGAACTCGACGCTGTAGTTCACGCCGCGAACGATCATGGCCAGCAACCCGGCGAGGAGAAAGACCGCCGTGATCGCGTAGGCGATGCGGCGCCGGGCCAGAAAGTCGTAATTCGCGTGGGCGAAGAATCTCATCTCAGATGCTCAGCGTGGACATGGCCGGACGGCGCTCCAGCCAGATCATGAAGAAGGTGCGCGTCACGAAGACCGCGGTGATGAGCGAGGCCGCAATGCCGATGATCAGCGTGACCGCGAAGCCCTGCACCGGTCCCGTGCCGAACTGATAGAGGAAGACCGCGGTGAGCGCCGTCGTGACGTTCGAGTCGATGATGGCGCTCATGGCGTGCCGGAAGCCCTCGTCGACCGCGAGCCGGACCGTCTTGCCGAGGGCCAGCTCCTCGCGGATGCGCTCGAAGATCAGCACGTTCCCGTCGACGGCGATGCCGATGGAGAGGATGAGTCCCGACAGCCCCGGGAGCGTCAGCGTGGCGCCGAGCGCTGCCAGTGCCGCCAGCGTGAGCAGCACGTACATGAGCAGCGCGCCGATCGCCAGGATCCCCGCCATCCGGTAGTACGCCACGATGACCACGACGACGAAGATGGCGCCGATGATCCCGGCGAGGATGCCGGCGCTGATCGCATCCTTCCCGAGGCTCGCGCCGATCTGGCGCTCCTCCACGATCTTGAGCGGGATCGGCAGTGCGCCGGCGCGAAGCGTCAGCGCGAGATCCCGCGCGTCCTCGACCGTCCGCCCGGCGAGCGTGATCCGCCCGCTGCGGTTGATGCGCTCCTGGATGACCGGCGGGCGGCCCTGGACCTCCCCGTCGAGGATGATGGCCATGTAGTCGCCGACGTGGCGCGCGGTCTGTGCGCCGAACTCCCGGCCGCCCGCGCGATCGAGCTCGAAATTGACGACTGGCGCGTTGGTGAGCGGATCGAGCTGCGCCTGGGCATCCACCAGCGACTGCCCGGTGATGATCGGGCGGCTCTCGAGCGCGTACAGGTAGCGGTACGACTCGACGCCGACGCTCGTCGGCATCCCGGCCCAGAGCAGCGCGATGTTCCGCGGGAGCGAGCGCTGCACGGCGGGAATGCGGAGGAGGCTGTCCACGCGGGGGTACGCCGTCTCGCTCACCAGGTACTCTCCGGGCAGCTCCCCACTCGGCTGGATGAGGCCGCTGAGGATCCCGGCGCCCGGGGTGAGGCTCGTCGTGTCGGCGGCCGTGCTGTCGGCCCCGGTGCTGTCGGCTCCGGCCGAATCACGCGCGGTGGTATCGGCACCGCCGAGCAGCTGCTGCACCGCCGAGGGTCGCGCCTCGCCCGGTCCCGCGGCCACGCCGGCGGCGCGAAGCGCGCGGTCCATCGCGGGCAGCGACTTCTCGAGGGCCTGTGACTCGTCGGTGATCCGGAACTCGAGGAATGCGGCTTCCTGGACGATGTCCTTGGCGCGCTGCGGATCGGTGATGCCGGCCAGCTCGACGATGATCCGCTCATCTCCCGACTTCTGCACGAGCGGCTCCGTCACGCCGAACTCGTCCATGCGGTTGCGCAGCACCGTCAGCGCGAGCTCGATGTCCCGCGCGACGTCCGAGGACACCTGGCGGGACTGATCGAGCTCGAGGCCGAGGTACATCCCGCCCTGCAGGTCGAGCCCGCGCTTGATGGGCACCTCCCTCGTCACGCTGTCGCGCATCGCATTGTCGGCGCCGCGCACGCGCGTGGTCACCTCGCGCGGAAGGAGGGAGAAGATGCTCGCGGCGACGAGCAGTCCGATCAGGATGAGCCGGCTACGGATGGATGAGAACATCGTCACTCGTGATGTCGGACGCCGCTGGCGTCTGGTGGTTCATGCGCCGAGGCGAGTGCCGCCTCGGCGCTGGCGCGATCGTGCGCCAGCTGGGCCTTCAGCTCCTCCGCCGACGCGAACCGGCGGACGTCGCGGAGCCGGGCGATCCAGTCGATGCGAACGGCCCGGTCGTACAGATCCCCGCCGAACCCGAAGAGATGCGCCTCGAGTGTGCGGGTCGTCTCCCCGAAGGTGGGGCGGGTGCCCTGATTCAGCATCCCGCCGAACCGTCCACCGGGCGTCTCCACCATCACGGCATAGACGCCGTCAGGCGGGAGAAGTTTCCGTGCGGAGGGCGGCACGAGGTTGATCGTCGGCACCCCGATCGACCGTCCTCGCTGTGCTCCGCGCCCGACGATGCCGCTCACCGAGTACGGCCGTCCGAGGAGCAGGCGCGCGGTCGCGAGGTCGCCACCGGCCACGGCGCGCCGGATGAGCGAGCTCGACACCCGCTGGCGCCCGCGGTCCACCGGCGCCACGACGTCCACCTCGAAGCCATGCATCGCACCAAGCCGCCGGAGCGTCTCGGCATCCCCGCTGCGCCCCCGTCCGAAGCCGTGATCGTGCCCGATCACCAGCGCGCGCATCGCGCAGCGGCCGAGCAGGATCTCGCGGACGAACTCCTCCGGGGCGAGCGCCGCGATCCTGCGGTCGAAGCGCAGAAGCCGCACCTCGTCGAGTGCCGTTTGCGCCAGGACTTCGAATCGCTCCACGCCGACGGTGAGGAGCGGAGGCGCAGCCGGCGGATTCACGACCTCGAGCGGATGCGGATCGAACGTGACGAGCACGCTCCGCAGCCCCGCTTCACGGCCCCGCCGGGCGATCTCCTCGAGCACCGCGCGATGGCCGAGGTGCACGCCGTCGAACGACCCGACCGTGACGATACTGCCCCGACTCACGCGTTCTCCAGCACGACGCCCGGATGGAGGCGCCCCTCGCGCAGTTCGCCGACCGCAGCAAGGCGTCCCTCGAAGACCAGCGCGACCGGGGCACCCTCCTCCAGCCTCCCGTCGACCACGCCCCGCTCGATCGAGCGGCCATGCGACACATCCCGGACCGCCCCCGCATCGAGGACCCGCACCGGAAGGTGCGCCACCACATCGAGCGGACTCAGCAGCGGCGTATCCCGGCCGAGGCGGGCGAGCGGCACCGCCTGTCCGATGTCGAAGCGGCCGATCGCTTCGCGACGGAGCGCGGTCAGGTGCGCGCCGGTGCCGAGCCGCTCCCCGAGGTCGCGCGCGAGAGCCCGCACATACGTGCCCGCGCTGACCGTGGCACGGAAGACGACCGTATGGCCGTGCATCTCGACGAGGGCGATCGCGTGGACCGTCACCGGCGACTCCGGGAGCGCCACCTCGACGCCTCGGCGCGCGAGCCGGTAACTCCGCTCCCCGTCCACGTGCCGGGCGGAATAAGCCGGAGGGCGCTGCAGGGAGTCACCCCGAAACGCCTCGAGCGCGGCCCGCACCTCGGCGGTGGTAGGTGCCGGCGATTCGCGAAGCGGCCCGACTGGATCGCCCGTGGCATCGTCGGTCGTGGTCGCGAACCCCAGGCGCGCGGTCGCCAGGTATCGTTTCGGCTGCCCGGAGACGAACCGCGCGAGGCGGGTGGCACGGCCCACCAGCACGAGCATGAGACCGGTAGCGAACGGGTCGAGCGTCCCGGTGTGCCCCGCGCTCCGGATTCCGAGCGCTCGCCGGATCCCGATCACCACGTCGTGCGACGTCGGGCCGGCGGGCTTGTCCACCAGCACCGCCCCGGTCAGTCCGCCGACTCCCGCCGAAGTCCCTCGAGCAGCTCGTTGATGCGCGCCGCATGCTCGAGCCCGCGATCGGCCTCGATATGGAGCTCCGGCACCGTGCGCGTCGTGAGCACCCGGGCCACGCGGCTTCGCAGGAAGCCTGCGGCGCTCTTCAGTCCTTCGATCGCCCGGTCGCGCTCGGCCTCGTCATCGCCCTGGGCGCGGACGAAGATGTTCGCATGCGAGAGATCGTTGGTGACATCCACCCGCGTGACGGTCACGAGGCCGACACGCGGATCGCGGACCTCGCCCCTGAGGAGGAGGTCGGCGACCACCTGGCGGATCGTCTCACCGACCTGCTCGGGCCGCCGCGAGGATCCCTTCATCTGAACACCATGGCCGTATCAATGATGCTCATCCCATCCGCCCCTTCGACGACCCGGTCCGCGAGCCGCAGCGTTTCCTCCACGACCCGCCGGTCGGAGCCCACCGCGGCACAGGCGATCTCGGCGCGCTGCCAGAGATCCTGATGCGCGGTTTCCGCCACCGACACGTTGCACTTCTGGCGGAGCGCCGCGAGCACCGGCTTCAGGACGCTGCGCTTCTCCTTGAGGGAGCTGCAGCCGGGAAGGTGCAGTTCCCACGTCCCGATCGCGACGATCACCCCGCGCCGGCCGTCGAGCTCGCTTCGAGGGTCCGCTTCACTTCCTCGAGCCGGAAGGACTCGATCCGGTCACCGACCTTCACATCGTTGAAGTTCTCGATCCCGATGCCGCATTCCTGGCCGTCGCGCACCTCGCGCACGTCGTCCTTGAAGCGCTTGAGGCTCGAGAGCTGTCCGGTGTAGACGGTGGTGCCGTCGCGGATGACGCGTGCCTTGGCGGTGCGCTGGATGGTGCCGCTCCGCACCATGCAGCCCGCGATCGTGCCGACCTTGCTCACCTTGAAGAGCTGGAGCACCTCGGCCTCGCCGAGCACCGTTTCCCGCTCCTCGGGCTTGAGCAGGCCCTCGAGCGCGTTGCGGACGTCCTCGACCGCCTCGTAGATGATGCGGTAGGTGCGCACGTCCACCTGCTCGCGCTCCGCGGCCGTGCGGGCATTCGAGTCGGGCCGCACGTGGAAGCCGAGGATGATCGCGCCGGACGCCTTGGCGAGGAGCACGTCGCTCTCGGTGATGGCACCGACACCGCGATGGACGACGTCCACCCGCACCTCGGACGTGCCGAGCTGGGCGAGCGCGTCGGCGAGCGCCTCGGCCGGACCTCCCTGGTCCGCCTTGATGATGATCCGGAGCTCGGAGACCTGCCCTTCCTTGAGCGCCCGGCTGAAGTCCTCGAGGCTCGTCCCCTTCTGGCTGCGGCGGTTCTGCGCTTCCCGCTCGAGCCGCTGGCGCTTCTGGGCGATGTCCCGCGCCTCGACGGCGTCGGTCACGACCGTGAACGAATCACCGGCAGCCGGCACGCCCTCGAAGCCGAGGATCTGGACCGGCATGGAGGGACCGACCTCCTTGACCGGCTTCCCGCGCTCGTCGAACAGCGCGCGCACGCGGCCGCTGAACTTGCCGCAGATGAAGTTGTCGCCGACGTGCAGGGTCCCGCGCTGCACGAGGATCGTGGCGAGCGGACCCTTCCCCGGATCGAGCGTCGCCTCGAGCACCGTGCCCTGCACCCGGCCCGACGGATTCGCCCGGAGGTCGAGGATTTCCGCCTGCAGGAGAATCTGGTCGAGCAGCTGGTCGATGCCGGTACCCTTCTTCGCGGAGATGGGGGCGTGAAGCACGGTACCTCCGAACTCCTCCAGCACGACGCTGTGCTGCAGCAGGTCCTGCTTGACCTTGGCCGGGTTGGCGGACGGGAGGTCGATCTTGTTGATCGCGACCACGAGCGGCACGCCGGCGTTCTTCGCGTGGCTGATCGCCTCGATCGTCTGCGGCATCACCTGGTCGTCAGCCGCCACGACGAGGACGACGAGGTCGGTCACCTGCGCGCCGCGGGCACGCATGGCGGTGAAGGCCTGGTGCCCCGGCGTATCGAGGAAGGTGATTTCCTTCCCACCCGGAAGCTCGACATGGTACGCGCCGATGTGCTGCGTGATACCGCCGGCCTCGCC
>JAICNA010000091.1 GCA_025928955.1 Gemmatimonadales bacterium
GACCTGTTGAGTGACGAGGATGGCGCCGTCAGCAGGCGCTATGGTGTCTTCGTCGAGAAGCGCGGCCGCTCCAATCGCGCCTATTTCCTCATCGATCGCGATGGGATCCTCCAGTGGGCCCATGCGGAGCAGCACGGCGGATACCGGCGGGAGAACGCCGAGCTGCTCGCCGAGATCGGAAAGATTTCCTGAGCGGGGTCGCACCTGCTTCTTCGCGGGGAGAGTGGCCGGTCCTCGAGGGTGGCCCGGCAGCCGCGCTGCAGGCGGCCCACGCCCGGTGGCGGCACGACGGATACCGGATGCGTTTCGGCGGGCGCGGCCGCATGCTCGGGTGGCTTCGTACCGGGCGATGGGCTCTGGAGGACGTCCGACACGACCCCGGTCAGGAGCTCGTGCTTCGTGCGGACCACGTAGCGCTGCACGGTTCACCCGGGTCGAGCGATCGCTGGATGACGGCGCTCGACATCCCGCTCTTCGCATGGGAACGAGCGCTCGGGGGGACAGCGTCGTGGTCGGTTCCACCTTCCGCGGAGCTCGCGGACGCGGACGAAACCGGCTCGCGGCTCGTCTTCCGGTCGCCGGCCTCCGAGTCGCGGCTGCTCCTGGAGGTGACTGCAGGACGACTCGCGGTTTCGGACAGCCGCATCACCTGGACGAACAACGGCCCCGCCCGGCTCGTCGTCATCGCTGCCGCAGACGACGCCGATCTCCACCGAACCACCGACCTGCTCGGGCGGAGAGGACTTGCGGGTCTCGGCCGCCAGCGCGCGCAGCATGCGGAGCAGCTGCACCGGGGAGGAGTCGCGATGCGTGCCGCCGGCGTTCCCGGCCTCGACGACGCCGTCGAATGGGCAAAGGTTCGGGCGGATGCGCTGCTCGGCGCCCGGCTTGCCGGCGACCTGGACGAGCTTCCCGACGCGGCAGCTGCCGAGATTCGGCTCGCAGAAGGGCTCCTCGCCGCCGGGCTCACGCACCTTCCGCGCACATATCACCGCAGGGCTGCCGGACGGGATCTTCCCGGGTGGCCCGCCTTCGAACGGCAGCTCGATGCGTGGACAGGGGAGTCCGATGCGGCGGATGTCCCGCTGCCGATGGCGGAGGCCTCGCCACCGCCTGCGGAGGCCGTGATCGAGCGCGCGCTCGCGCCTGCCTCCGACATCGCGTGCGGGGGGGTCGATGCCGAGGGCATCGCGTCACTCCTGGTCGGCTCGCTCGGATCGCTCTGGGGCGTCAACGCGGACGCGGTCCACGGGCGCGTGACGCTCGCGCCGGACGTTGCGACCCTGGGTGGATCCGCCGCGCTCTCGCGGCTTCGGGTCGGGCGCTCGGTGCTGGATGTGAGAATGCGCAGGCGCGGCGAGGTCGTCTCGCTGGCGGTCCGGAAGGGGGCGGGGCCGCCGATCGCCGTGGATTGCACCATTCGCGGCGCGTCGGTGCGCGAAGTCCTGATCGATGGCCATGCCGTCGGGGGAGCGCGTGCGCGCTTCGAAGCGCGAGAGTCGCACGACATCCAGCTCCACCTCGGCGCGGAGCCGCCGCTATCTTCCTCGGCATCCTGACCGACTTCAACAGGGAGCTTGTGGTGCGCCTGGGTGCAGCAATGGCCGTGGTGCTCATGCTGGCGGGCTGCCGCATCGAGAACCGCGCCCCGGCCGGCAGCCTTGCCGATGACGAGGCGATTCGCACGCTCGTCGCGACCTATTATCGATCGAGCTCGGGTGGTGACTGGGCGGGAGTGCGCGGCCTGTTCTGGGATGGCGCGACGATTCAGCGCGGACCGGCCGAGGGAGGGAACTGGCGGGCGTTCGAGTCGCCCGAGGCGTTCCAGGGGTGGCTCGAGGCCGGTGGATGGGCGGCACCGCTCGAGCCGGTGCGGGTCGAGCCGCGGCAGGATGGCGATCTCGCGGCCGTGTGGGTGACGACGCGCCGCGCCGGCACCGAACGCGGCATGGCCAGCTCCGACCACTTCCTCCTTCGTCGCATCGATGGCGCATGGCGCATCACGAGCCTGGCGTCCGCGACGCGCAATCCGCCACCGGTGGCCCGCTAGCTTGTCCGGCCGCCCGTCCTCGATTGCCCGGCTCGCGGCCATTCTCGACACGGGGGGCGAGCCCGACCGCACGCTCGGCGAAGCCGCGCACGCCCTCCGCGATGCTACGGGCGCGGAGCGGATCGAGATCTGGCGGCAGGAGGTGGCCTCGCCCGGCTTCTACCTCGTCAGCGCGCCGGCGGCGGACGGCCCGGAACTCGTCGCATCGCTCGACCTCGTGCCAGCGGGCGGCGCACGCGCGCTCCTGCGGCCAGGCGGCGGGGATGCCGTCGGAATGCTCCGCCTCGTCGGCGACACACCGCCCGAGTTCGAGACCGCGGCGCACCTCCTGTCGATCTACCTCGCGGGAGTTCGCATCGGTGAGTCGCGCGATGCGGAAAGCGCGGAACAGGACCGCGCGGTGGACGAGGCGCGCCAGTTCACCTCGCTGATCATCGACTCCCTTCCGGTCGGTCTCTATGTGGTCGACCGCGACTACCGCATCCAGATCTGGAACCGGAAGCGAGAGACCGGGACCCAGGGCCTGTCGCGAGGGCAGGTGGTCGGGCGGACCGTGTTCGAGGTCCTTACCCGTCAGTCGGAATCGAAACTTCGCGAGGAATTCGACGCCATCTTCGAGACAGGTGAGCTCCGCCAGAGCGACATGCAGGTGGAGACGCCAGACGGTCCGCGCACCTACCGGCTCACGCGGGTCCCGATGCGCCTCGGCGGCGATACCATCACGCACGTCATGACGATCGGCGAGGACGTGTCGGAGTGGCGGGAGGTGCAGGGCCGGATCCTGCAGAGCGAGAAGCTCGCGGCGCTCGGTCAGCTCGCCGCCGGCATCATGCACGAGATCAACAATCCGCTCGCGACGATCGCAGCGTGTGTCGCTGCCGGGGAGGGACGTCTCTCCGACGTGGCGGGCCCGGGAATCGGGCCCCTGCGCGAGTACCTCGCGATCATCGACAAGGAAGTCCAGCGGTGCACGAACATCGTGGACGGCCTGCTCGACTTCAGCCGACCGAAGGCGCGCGAAAAGGCCGTCGCCCAGCTCAACGAGATCGTGGAGGAAGCGCTCGGCCTGCTCCGCCACCACAAGCGCTTCAAGCAGATCGCCTTGCACCGCCAGCTCGCGCCCGACCTTCCGCCGGTGGTCGTGAACCGGGAACAGATCATCCAGGTGCTCATGGCGCTCACGATCAACTCGATCGATGCGATGGAATCCGGGGGGCACCTGACCGTGCGGACCATGATCGGGCGGCGCCGCCTCGATGAGGTCGTCGTCGAAGTGGAGGACACCGGGCCGGGAATCCCCGGGCCGGTCCAGTCGAAGATCTTCGAGCCGTTTTTCACGACGAAGGCACCGGGGCGGGGGACGGGGCTCGGGCTGTCCATCTGCTATGGGATCGTGGAAGAGCATCGCGGCCGCATCGAGGTGGAGAGCCAGGTCGGCCGCGGCTCGACGTTCCGCGTGCATCTGCCGATCGATTTCGATGCGATGATGGCCGACATGGCCGGGGCGGGGGCGTGAAGATCCTCGTCATCGAGGACGACCGCACCGTCGGCCAGTACGTGAAGCGCGGCCTCGACGAGCACGGCTTTCATGCCGACCTGGTGGACGACGGCATGGAAGGGCTCCGGCTCGCCTCGGGCGGCCAGTACGATCTGCTCGTGCTCGACCTGCGGCTGCCGGGGATGACCGGGCTCGAAGTGCTCCGCACGCTGCGCGATCGTGGCAGCACGATCCCGATTCTCGTCCTCACCGCCCAGGATGCCCTGGACTTCAAGGTCCAGGCGCTCCGCTCCGGCGCCGACGACTACGTGACGAAGCCGTTCGCGTTCGAGGAGCTGCTCGCGCGCGTCGAGGCGCTCGGGCGCCGCCCGCAGCAGCTTCGCTCGCCGCTCATCCGGATCGACGACCTCGAGCTCGACACCGGCACGCGCGAAGTGCGCCGGGGCGGCGAGCCGATCGAGCTCACGCCGAAGGAGTACACGGTCCTCGAGTACCTCATGCGGCACGCGCCGCGCGTCATGTCACGCACGCTCATCACCGAATATGCGTGGGACTATCACTTCGACCCCGGCACGAACATCGTGGACGTCGTGATCAACCGGATCCGCAAGAAGGTCGATTCGGGGCACGCCCGGAAGCTCGTCCACACGGTGCGCGGAGTCGGCTACGTCGTGAAGGTGTGACGTGAAGACCATTCGCGCGCGCCTGACGGCCTGGTACACCGTCGCGCTGGCGCTCGCCCTCTTCGCCTTCGGCGCCGCGCTCTACGTGGAGCTGCAGAAGCCGAGCGAGCTCGAGCTCGACGAACGACTGGCGCTCGAGTCGAGCCTCGCGGTCCGCTGGCTCGAGGAGTCGCACCGCGTCCTCGGCCGCCTCGTCCGCCGCGACTCGCTCCCCCCGCTCGTGATTCCCGATTCGACGGGCCTCGCGGACATCGGCATGAGCTCCACGCTCAATCCCGCCATCGCCTCCTACTTCGAGGCGTTTCGCGATTACATGATGATCGTGGATCGGAACGGCGGCATTCTCTTTCTCTCGGAGTCGGCGCGCGGGCTGGGCTTCTCCTCGATCGACCTGCTCGTCGACCAGATTCCGCCCGCCCTTCGCGCCGTTCCTCCGACGACACTGCCGCTCCAGGGGCCCGGGGGTGGCGTGCGGTTCATCGTGACGCCGATCGAAGGCGCCGGCGAGGATATCGGCGCCGTGCTCGTTGCCGCACCGCTCGTGCGCTCCTCCTTCGATCCGCGCGTGCTCATCCGCGCCATGCTCGTCATCTCGCCGATCGTGCTCGGCTGTGCGGTGGCGCTGGCGTACTGGCTCGCCGGCACGGCGCTGTCTCCGGTCCGCGGCATCATGGACGAGGTCGATGCGATCAAGGACGGCCGCAGCCTTCACCGGCGCGTCGCCGTGCCCATGTCGGGGGACGAGATGGCCCGACTGGCGCTGACGCTCAACGGGATGCTCGCGCGCCTCGAGGAAAGCTTCAGCAGCCTCCATCGATTCACCGCCGATGCGAGCCACGAGCTCAAGACGCCCCTCATGGTGCTCCGCGCAGGGGTCGAGCGCGCGCTGACACATCCCGGCACCCCGACGGAGAGCATCGAGGCGCTCGACGAGACCCTCGAGCAGATCAACCAGATGACCGAGATGGTGGAGAACCTCCTCACGCTGGCGCGCGCCGACGAGGGCCGCGCGCCGCTCACCGTCGAGGCCACCGACCTCCGCGCTCTCGTCGCGGATGCGGCCGAGACGGCGGGACTCCTCGCCGAGGCGGGCGGCGTCACCGTCGAGAGCTCGGCACCTCCCGAGCCGGTCCTCCTCGCGGTGGACAGCCACCGGATCCGGGAGCTCCTGCTCAACCTCGTGACGAATGCGGTGAAGTACACCCCGGCGGGGGGCACGGTGGCGATCGAGCTCGAGGAAACCGACTCCGCCGCGGTCCTGCGCGTCCGGGACACCGGGATCGGCGTGGCGCCCGGGGACCTGCCGCACATCTTCGAGCGCTTCTGGCGCGCCGATCCGGCGCGCTCGCGCACGGGAGACCGCCCTGGCGTGGGCCTCGGCCTCGCGATCACCAAGTGGATCGCCGAGGCGCACGGGGGCTCGATCACCGTGGCGAGCCGGCCGGGGCGCGGCACGGTGTTCACCGTGCTTCTGCCCAGGCGCGCCGGCGAGTCGCTTGCCGACCTCCCGACGCGCACCACCCCGGAGCCCGTCGAGTAGACGCCGATCTCCGGCCCCGGCTTCCCCGACCATCCGCAGGACGCTATCCGGTCATTCCCCGCGCGAAAAATGTGACGGAGCGCACGTGCTCGCGGGCTGCCTGCCGAAGTTCCGCTCGTCTCGGTCACGTGGGCGCTCGGGCGGGTATCGCGAACTTCATCCGGTTGTCATGGATTTGTCATCTTCCGGAGGCTGCGCAGACACCGAGACGGAGTAGGTTAATCCCGTCCTCAGTCTCTCCATTCCTGCTGGAGGCTCATTCGTGTTCGATAACCTGATCGAGTCGAAGCCGAAAAAGCAGCGGAGCTTCATGCAGACGATCTTCTCGATCGCCGTGCACGGGCTGCTGATCTTTGGCGCCATCAAGGCGACGCAGGGCGTCGCCGAGACGATGGCGAACCGGCCGATCGACACCACCGTGGTGTTCCTCAAGCCGCCGGAGCCGGTGAAGCAGCCCGAGCCGCCGCCGCCGGAGGACGTGATCGTCAGCGCCAATCCGCCCCCGAAGGGCTTTCAGACGGTCATCGCGCCGACGGACATCCCGAAGGACATTCCGCCGGTGGACCTGAACCAGAAGCCGTTCGATCCGCGGGACTTCACGGGCAAGGGCGTGGAGGGCGGCGTCGCCACGGGCGTGATCGGCGGCACCGGGCCGGTGGATGTCGGAAGCGTCGTGGTGTCGGCGGCGGAAGCGGACGAGCCGCCGCAGCTCGTGTCCGCCGGAGCGCAGATGACGCCTCCGGGGATGGAAGGCGTGCCCGGGCGCGTGCGCTTCAAGTTCGTCGTGGACACGCTGGGTCGCGCCGAGCCGTCGTCGTTGCAGGTCGTAAGCAGCACCAGCAAGGTCTTCGAAGCTCCGGCACGGCAGATGGTCCTCAAGAGCGTCTTCAAGCCGGGCATGTCGGGAGGCCGGAAGGTCCGGGTTCTCGTCGAGCAGAACGTCACGTTCAACTAACAGTCAACGACAGACCGATTCAGGGAGGCGTTCAAAGATGGGTGTAGATCTGATTCACCTCTACGGCACGATGGGCTGGTTCGCCAAGGGCATCGTCTTCGTCCTCGGCATCATGTCGATCTGGTCGCTGACCGTCATGGTGACGAAGTTCATCCAGTTCCGCCGCGCGCAGTCCGAGACGCGCCGCTTCGCACCGCAGTTCTCGCGCTCGATCCAGGAAGAGAATCTCGACCAGGCCATTGCCCTCGCCGAGAAGCACAAGAAGAGCCACGTGTCGCGCGTGCTGGGCGAGGCGCTCGCCGAGGTGAAGCCGCTCCTGCGTGACCGCGCCACGATCACGGCCGCGGACATCAACTCCGCCGAGCGCGCCGTCGAGCGCCAGATGCTCATCGTGCTCTCCGAGCTGAAGCGCGGCACCGGCATTCTCGCCACGGTCGGCTCGACCGCGCCGTTCGTCGGCCTTCTCGGCACGACGATGGGTATCGTGAACGCCTTCACGGGCATGGCGGCCGGCGGTGCATCGGGCGGCCTCGCGGGCATCTCGGCCGGTATCGCCGAGGCGCTCATCACGACGGCCTTCGGCCTCCTCGTCGCCATCCCGGCGGTGTGGGCGTACAACTACTTCACCACCAAGATCGAGAACCTCACCGTCGAGATGACGTACTCGGCGAAGGAACTGATCGACTACCTGATCAAGAGCGTGGGGAGCGAGTTCGGGCGCTCGATCTTCACCAAGGAATTCCAGGCCCAGAAGGCGGTGACCGGCAGTGGGCATGTCAGCGGGTAACAACGCCGGAAGGACCGCCGTCAAGTCGGAGCCCAATGTCGTGCCGATGATCGACATCATGCTGGTGCTCCTGATCATCTTCATGATCGTGACGCCGCTCCTCGCGTCCGGGTTCCGGGCGACGATGCCGAAGGCGGACAACCTCGATGCGAGCCCCGAGGAAGAGGGCGAGGTCATCCTGGGTATCGACGAGGGCGGCCGGTTCTTCCTGAATACCCGGCCGATCAGCGACGAGCAGCTGGAGGATCAGCTGCGGTCGATGTTCTCCGGTCGTGAGGACAAGATCCTCTACATGAAGGCCGACAACCAGATCAAGTACGGGCGGGTGCAGGAAGGCATCGAGATCGCGCGTCAGGCCGGGGCGCGGGTCGTGGCCTCCATCACGGAGACCGAGACCGCGCAGAAGCTCTTCGACGCCGAAGAGGAGGAATAGCCATGGGCATGTCAGTCGGCGATGCCGGCGGAATGAGCGCGGAGCCGAACGTGGTTCCGATGATCGACATCCTGCTCGTGCTGCTCATCATCTTCATGGTCTCGCAGCCGCTCTCGCGGATGGCGATGAACATTCAGGTCGCCCCGCCGGACACGCGGACGCAGCAGCAGAGCGCGGCCAACAACCAGATCGTGCTCGAGCTTCCGGATGGCGGCGGGTACCTCATCAACCAGCAGCCGGTGCCCGAGGGGCAGCTGGATGCGCAGCTGCACACGATCTACGATCCGCGGCCGGCCAAGCTCCTCTTCATCAAGGCCGGACAGAACCGGATCTACCAGGACGTGATCGACGCAATGGACGTGGCCCGCGGCGCCGGCGTGGAAATCATCGGCTTCACGCCGATCGAGGCGTATCGCTGAGTCACCGATCCGCCGCGGGACACGTACGGGGACCCAGACGGGTCCCCGTACGTGTTTTCGTAACCGAGGGTGTACTCCGGCACGTCCCATGCGTCCCCGATGGGTGAGCCCGTTCGTTAATTTGCGAGAGAAATGACCGCACCCCGCCACGAGAAACCGCTGCGCGCCCCGCCGGCGCTCTGGCTTCCGCGTCCCCGCCGGGACCCGGTCGGCCTCGTCGCGTCGATCCTGTTCCACGCCGCCCTCGTGGCACTCCTCGTCGCCGGCCTCGTCGACGGAAGCGTGCGACTGCGGGGCGCGGGTGAGGGCTACGGCCCGGCGGGCGGCGGTGGCGGCGGTGGCGGAGGGAGAAGGGTCTCATATATTGAGCTACCGTCCGTGGGCACGCCTGCGCCGGCGGCAGTCGCCGCTGCGGAGCCGGTGCCCCCGGTCGAGACTCCACCCGTCGAAACGGCGCCGGTCGTTCCGGTGCCGCCGCCCTCGGAAACGGCGGCGGCCGCCGCACCGTCGGAGGCGCGCGCGGACACGGGGAGTGGTACGGGCGCCGGCGCGGGTTCCGGCACCGGGCCCGGATCTGCGGGAGGCAGCGGCGGCGGAACCGGCGGCGGGCAGGGCACCGGCACGGGCCTCGCCGTCGGCCCGGGAACGGGCGGGGACAGCACGGACGTGATTCCGCCGCAGCTCCGGAACCTCATCCCGCCGCTCGCCGAGCGCCCGCCCCGCGAGCTCCGAGGGCAGCGAATCAACGTGACCTTCTGGGTCTCCATCGAGGGATCGGTGGACCGCTTTGCCATCGAGCCCGAGATCGGCGACCGCGGCTACCGCGAGAAGTTCTCGGAGCTGCTCATGAAGACCCGCTTCCGTCCGGCGCGTACGCGCGCCGGCGTTCCCGTCCCATCCGTCTACGAGATCTCCTACACGCTCCCCACAGGCAGCTAACTCCACCTCCTGCCCCCGGACAACATGAACCAGCTCTTCCAGCGTAAACCGATCGCCGAGCTGGTCGCCGAATCGGAATCGCCGCACGGACTCAAGCGTGCGCTCGGTCCGGGCGACCTCATCATGCTCTCGATCGGCGCGGTGATCGGCGCGGGCATCTTCTCGTCGATCGGGACCGCGGCTGCGGGAGAGGTGCTGCCGAGCGGCGAAGTCGTCCGTTACGGGGCTGGACCGGCGCTCGTGCTTTCGTTCGTGCTCCTCGGCGTGGTCTGCGGGCTCGCGGCGCTCTGCTATGCGGAGCTGGCTTCGATGATCCCGCAGGCGGGAAGCGCCTATGCCTATTCCTACGCGACCCTCGGCGAGTTCGTGGCGTGGATCATCGGGTGGGACCTGATCCTCGAGTATGCCGTCGGCAACGTGGCGGTCGCGATCGCCTGGAGCGGGTACTTCAACTCGCTGCTGACCGGCTTCGGCATCGACCTGCCGGGATGGCTGACGCACGGGTACCGCACCGCACTCCTCAGCTCGGACCCGGCCGTGCACGCGCTGCTCGAGACCGCCCCGCGCATCGGCGGTGTCCCGGTCATCCTCAACATCCCGGCCTTCCTCATCGTGATGTTCGTGACCGGGCTGCTTGCGATGGGCGTGCGGGAGAGCATCCGCGCCAACAACATCATGGTCGTGGTCAAGCTGCTCGTGCTGGGGCTGTTCGTGGCCGTGGGCGCGGCGCACATCGACCCCGAGAACTACAAGCCGTTCGCCCCGAATGGGTGGCGCGGGATCCATCAGGGCGCGGCGATCGTCTTCTTCGCCTACATCGGCTTCGACGCGATCTCGACGGCAGCCGAGGAAACGAAGAACCCGCAGCGGAACATGCCGATCGGCATCCTGGGCGGCCTCGCGATCTGCACGCTCATCTACGTGGTCGTCGGGGCCGTGGCGACCGGCATCGTGCCGTACGAGCAGCTCCGCGCCGCGGATCCGCTCGCGCGGGCGCTGCAGATCGCCGGCCTCGAGACGGCGAGCTGGATCGTTGCCGCCGGCGCGGTCGTCTCGCTCACCGCGGTGCTCCTCGTCTTTCAGTACGGCCAGCCCCGCATCTTCATGGCGATGGCGCGCGATGGGCTCCTGCCCCCCTGGGCCGCGCGGATCCATCCGAAGTACCGTACGCCGCTGGCGAGCACGATCTTCACCGGCATCGTGGTCGCGCTGGGATCGCTCGTCGCCGATGAGAACGAGATCTACGATCTCACCAACATCGGGACGCTCGCGGCGTTCGCGATCGTGTGCATCGGCGTGCTGGTGCTGCGGATCAAGGAACCGGAGCGTCCGCGCCCGTTCCGCGTGCCGTTCGTCTGGTTCGTCACGCTCGGCGGCGCGGCCGCATGCCTGTATGTGATGCGCGGCCTGCCCCTGCATGCATGGGAGCGATTCGGGGTCTGGCTCGTGATCGGAATCGCCCTGTACTTCAGCTACGGATATCGGCGCAGCAAGCTGCGCCGCAGGAGCGCCGGGGCGTAGGCGTTCGCGCACGCGGCTCGCGTGCGCGTGTCCAGTGGCGCGCGAGGAATGAGAAACGCCCGGCGGGTGATCGCCGGGCGTTTCTCGTGCGCGTCGGTCGGGGGTCAGGCCCGTCCGGCGGCCACCTCCTCCGCGATGCGGAGAGCTCCGCCCACGGCGTCCACCCCACCCGGCGCCGGCGTGATCCCATCCTTCCTGAGTCGAGCCTCGAGTGCATCCCGCAGCAGGGGATTGGCGAGCAGCCCCCCGGTGAGGGCGACGGTCGGCGATTCGGCCCCGAGCGTCCGGCGGAGGTGCAGTACGAGCCCCGCAAGTTCCTCGGCCGCGTAATGGATGATCGCCCGCGCCGTCGGGTCTCCGGCATCGGCCGCAGCGAGGACATGCGGCGTGAGGGCGGCCACCTCCGGCGGCCCCGCCGTCGCAGTCCATCGAACGAGCTCGTCGAAATCGGCACTGCGCGTCGCCTCGAGGAGCTTCGCCGACAGGGCAGTGTCGGCCCCCCGCCCGTCGGTTGCGCGGCTGACGGCGCCGAGCGCCGCGCGCCCGATCGCATAGCCGCTGCCCTCGTCACCCATCTGCCAGCCATAGCCCCCCGCACGATGCGACACCCCTGCGGCGTCCCGCGCGATGGCGATGCTGCCCGTGCCCGCGGCGAGCACGATGCCCGGGCCGGAGCCAAGTGCGCCCTCGAGTGCAATGGCGATGTCGGTGGTCACCACCACCGACTGCGCGACCCCCTC
>JAICNA010000110.1 GCA_025928955.1 Gemmatimonadales bacterium
CGTGCCCGGACCGACCTGGGCGCCGTTCACGATGTCGGTGGGATTCCTGGTGCTCTTCGCGGCGCTGATCGTGGACCACGTGATCTCCATCGGCGCCGGCCTTGCGATCATCGCGTTCGCGCTCGTGCTCTGGTTCCGGCCGCGACCGTCGGAGGAGGCGGCCATGGAGGACGACGAGGCGCGGCGACCGGATGACCTGCCGCTCGCGATCTCAGGGCGCGAAGCGAATGGGTACTGGGGAACGGCGGTGTTCCTCCTCGTGCTCGCCACCGCGCTGACGTCCTTCGTCGCGAGCTACTTCTACCTGGCCGAGGGTCCCTCGCCGCACTGGCCGCCCGCCGCCCCGCCGGCGCGGCTCTTCCCGGCGCTGGCGACGGCGGGGCTCCTCGCGGCCGCGCTTTCCATGCGTTCGGCGGTGCGGCGGGTGGAGGGGGGAAGGGGTGCGGCCGGCCCGGTCCTTCTTTCGCTCCTCCTCGCGGCCGGCGCTGCCGCGCTCTCCGTCGCCGGCTTCCTGAGGAGCGGCCTCGAGCCGGCCTCGAGCGGCTATGCATCGGCGCATCTCGGCGTGGAAGGATTCCAATGGCTGGTGATACTGGTCCAGTCGGTCATGCTGTTCGTCGCGCTGCTCTGGTCGTGGAGGCGCCCGAAGGACCGGAGGGGCCATGCCGTGGTGCACAACACGTCGCTGGTGACATGGTTCTCCGCCGCGAGCGCCGCAGTGGTGTTCGCGACGCTCTACCTGACACCGAGGGTCTGGTGATGCGCGGGCGGCTCATCTCGACCGATCGGCGGGGACTTGGCGCCGCCGCCTTCGCGGCGGGAGCGGGCCCCGCCGCCTGGGCTCTGCACTTCATGGGCAGCTACGTGCTGATCGCGCTGGCATGCACGACCGATTGGGCGGGGTTCGGCGCGGTGCTCGTGGTGGCCACGGCAGCACTCGCATCACTGGCACTGGCAGCGGCCGTCGTCGGCTACCGGGAGTGGCGGCGGACCCGGGCGCCGCAGCAGCTCGACCTCGCGCTCAACGAGCCGGGAGGGTGGCGAGGGTTTGCGCTGACCTCGGGAATCGCGCTCGGGCTGATGTCCGCGCTGTCGATCGTGCTGCAGGGCGCCGCATCGGTGATGGCGCCGATCTGTTCGCGGAGCGGAGTGATCCCGTGACACCCCTCCCGCGGTGGCGCGGCGTGCTGTCGCTCGCACTGGTATGCGCGTGCGCGGGCGGTGAAGCGAAGGAAACCGCACGGGCCGCAACCGGCGGCGATCCCGATCGCGGCGCCGCCGCCATCCGCCGGTACGGCTGCGGTGCCTGCCACGTGATTCCCGGCGTGGCCGGGGCGAGAGGTGAGGTGGGCCCGCCGCTCGATGACTTTGGCCGGCGCTCGTACATCGCGGGCTCGCTGGTGAACGCGCCGGACAACCTCGTCCTGTGGATCAGGAGCCCGCAAACCGTGGAACCGGGCACGGTCATGCCCAATCTCGGCGTCTCTCTCGACGATGCGCGGGACATCGCGGCCTATCTCTACACGCTCGGCGGGGGCCGGCTGGGCCCGCCGAGGGCGTTCGACCGGAGCGTCATCGAGCACACGCCGGGGGAGGAATCGCACTAGAGCGGCCGCGAAGCGCCCTCGCCACCGAGGCCTGCAACGAAGCGCTCGACGCGGTGCTGCAGATCGCCCGGAAGTTGAGGCCCGGTGCCGTACGTCGAGAGATACATGCCGAGGTGAGGGTCGGCGCCGGGCTCGAGCTCGAAGAAGAGGAGGGCGTCGTCGAGCCCCGGAATGATCAGGGCCAGGTGATCGCGCAGCGCGAGCGCAATGCGTCCGTCCCAGGTGCAATCGCCGAGCGGGATCGAGACGGGGTCCCCAGCCGCAGGCGTGGTGCCGCCGTGGCCGAGCGCGGCGAGCAGGGAGGGCAGGACCGCTGCGCGGGGCACGCCCTGCTTCCGCCGCACGAACGCCAGCGATCGCGGCTTCCCCGCGTGCCGTTCCAGGTAATGGCGCAGGTTGAAGAGGAAGTAGCTCCAACCCCCATCCATTCCGAAATACATGTCGTCCCATTCGGCGCCCGCGCCGAATCCCGAGCTGACCAGCCGGAGGATCGTCGTATCGCCGCGCACCTCGATGTAGTAATCGGTCGCGAACGGGACCGGCATGCCCTCGCCTTGTACCGACGTGCGTAGATGCTTTCCCGGCTCCCAGATGTCGATGCCCTGCTCGCCGTCCATGCCTTCACCCCACGACACCCAGATCTTTCCGCCCTTGCCTGGCTCCACGCGCGCGTCAAGAGGAAACCACCGCCGCAGCTCCTCGGCGTCCGTGAGGGCGCGCCACACCGCATCGGGCGGCGCCTGGATCGCGATCTCCTTGACGAGCGATCGCGTCGCGTCCGCTGCGCCGGCGTCGGCGCCGCCCACGGCTTCCGTCTCCCCGCCGGCCGGCGTCACTTCCGCCTCCGATACACCGCCTCGACTGCCTTGAACGAGCCCTTCCCCTGCGCGTGCACCGGATCGGTGAAGGTCACGTCGGTCACGTAGGTGTCCGCGTCGACGAAGCGGAGGTTCATGTCGTAGACCTGCGTGTGCCCTGCGATCGGATCCTCGTCGGTGCCGTGCATGGTGATCAGGCTGTCCTCGATCCCACCGGCCGCCGTGACGTAGTAGGTGCCCCAGGTGTCGAATCCGACGATCGTGTATCGCCCGTGCCGGCGATCGAAACCCGTCAGCACGAGCGACTCGATCTGCATCGGGGGCTGGCCGCCCTTGAGCCGCGATTGCAGGAATCGCCCGCCGAGAATCATCTCGTTCTCCGCCACGGCGGCGGCCTTCATCGGCGCACCACCCCCCGGGCTCCACATGCTGAGCTCGACGTCCCAGCTGCCGGCGAGTTGCGCGAGGCGGGCATGCTCGGGCCCCGGCTGCATGGCGGCCATCATCGCTTCCATCTTCCGGCGCTGCTCGGCATTCGCCGGCGCCTGGGCGTCAGCGGGCGCCGTCAGTACAAGGAGCAGGGGGAGCAGCAGTACATGGTGCCGCATGTCGGAGTCCTCGAGGGGTGGGTAGCGTCAGGCCTTCGGATGGCCGAGAAGGGCGAACGAGAACGATCGGCCGCCGGCAGCCTCGGGATCGTGATAGCGCTTGACCAGCCGGGCGAGCGCGTAGGCCAGCTCGCGGGCGAACTCCTGCTGTCGCTCCGGAGTGCCGAACCGCACGTCGACGTGCATCGTGAGGGTCGGGAGTTGCTTCCCGGCGCGCTCAGCGCCGGCGCGCAGGCGCGAGACGGCGCGGATGCTCTCCGCCGCGACGGCGACGAGGTAGGAGCTCGAGAGCCTGTCCCGCACTTCGGAGGGATCGGCGCCGAGCGCTCCGAGCACTTCGGGGGATATGAGGTAATGGCGCGCCGTCGTCTGGAGGAGCCGCTCGGTGGCGCTGCCTTTCCGGCGAGTGCCGACCTCCCGGAGCAGTCCCTGCTTCTGCAGTTCGCGCACGTGGTAGCCGATTCGCTGCCGCGGCAGTCCCAGACTCCGGGCCACTTCCGCGGCGGACCCGGGTTCGCGGAGCCGCTCGAGCAGCTGGAGCCGGGTCGGCTCGAGGAGGGAGGCGGCGGGGGCGGAGTCGGCGATGACGGCGAGGGCTGACTGCATGGCCGAACCTAAGCTCGACAGAAAAAACTGTCAAGGATGCCGGCCTGCAGGTCCACCACTTCCACTCCGCGCCGCCTTTTACGATATTGTCACCACGTTCTGCCCAATGTTCCACCGCAAACCAAGGAGGTGATCCATTGTCTAGTGAGAGTTGCATCCCGAGCTCGAACAGGGCAAGCGATCGCCTGGCTCACCGAGCCTAGCTTTCGAACCGAGCGAGGCGCTCGCCTCGAGCTCGATGCCAACCCGCCCCGCCGGCGTCCTCAGGGACCCCGGCGGGGTTTTTTTGTCGGCCTACGGCCGCGATTTGCGCATTGTCTCCTGACCCCTCGCATCACCCGGACCACAGGAGATTCCATGAAGCCCGCAGCCAGATTTCTCTCGCTGGCGCTCGCCGCCGGCGGACTTTCAGCTGGTGCCGCCCTCAACGGATCGGGCCGGACCGTGCCCGTTCGCTTCGCCCACGTCGACCTCCAGTCCGGAGTTCGGCTCCGCTATGCCGAGGCGGGGAATTCCGCGGGTGAGCCCATCATCATGCTCCACGGCTACAGCGACTCCTGGTACTCGTTCAGCCCGATCATGCCGCTGCTCGGATCACGCTACCGGCTCCTGGCGCTCGATCAGCGTGGGCACGGGGCGTCGGACCAGCCTGCGACCGGATACGCAATGCGCGACCTCGTCCAGGACGTCCTCGCATTCATGGACGAGCTGGAAATCCCGCGGGCGACGATCATCGGCCATTCGATGGGAAGTCTCGTTGCCCAGCAGGTGGGGCTCGCCGCGCCGGAGCGGGTGACGCGGCTCGTCCTGATCGGCTCGGGCACCGCGCTCGGCGCGATGAACGATCGCGCCGGCTTCGAAGCCGCCGTGCAGTCGCTCGAGGACCCGGTCCCGCTCGAGTTCATCCGCGGGTTCCAGGAGAGCACGATTCACCATCCCGTCGCGCCGGCGTTCCTCGACTCCGTGGTCGTGGAAAGCACCCGGCTCACCGCTCGTGTCTGGAAGGCCTTGCTGGAGGGAATGTTCGCGGCGGACAAGGCCGAGGGCCTCGCGAGCGCCGGAATCCCGACGCTGCTCGTCTGGGGAGAGGAGGACTCCGTGTTCCCGAAGTCGAATCGTGACGCGCTCTCGAGCATGCTGCCGCACGCCGAGCGGCTCGATTACGAGGACACGGGCCACGCCACCCACTGGGAGCGGCCCGATCAGTTCGTCGAGGATGTGGAGGAGTTCATTCGCCGGACCCCGGTGGCGGCGGCGGCGTCCAGGTAGCCAGAAGTCCGATCAGTCCGAGCAGTGCCATGGTGCCGGGGGCGAGTGCGGGAAACGCCCCCGTCAGCATTTCCGCGATCATCTCGCGGCCGGCGAGCCCGGGTGTGGTCTCGAGCGCGAATTCGCGGTTCCCCTTGGCGTGCAGGACCACCCCGCCCGCCGCGCTCGCCAGGAACAGGACCATCACGATGCGAAGGGCCTGAAGGCTCGTCCCGCTCTTCGCGACGCGGTACCAGAGCAGGACGCCGAGCGCACCGCCGATCAGGATGAGCGGAATCCGCTGCCACCAGTCACCGATATGCTCCATGAGCAGGAGCTCGAGCGCCGTTCCCACCAGCCCGGCGACGAGCAGCAGGAACAGGGCGCGCCGGAGCGCTCGCAGCGTGCGCGCGGCCCCAGCTGCGGGGGCGGGCGCGCCTGATCGGGGAGGGCCGTCAGGATAGGACGTCACGCTTCGAATATACTTCGCGCATGACATCTCCCTTCGCCGAGCTCGGGCTCGGCAGCGCGCTGATCGAATCGCTGACGCAGCTGGGCTACGAGGAACCCACCCCGATCCAGCGGGAGGCGATTCCGCCCCTCCTCGCCGGCCGCGACCTGCTCGGCCAGGCAGCCACCGGCACCGGGAAGACCGCAGCCTTCGCGCTCCCGCTGGTCGAGGCGCTGACCGGGGAGGAACCGCGCGCCGGGCGGCCGTTCATCCTGGTCCTCGTGCCGACGCGCGAGCTCGCGATGCAGGTGGCCGAGGCGTTCCACCGGTACGGGCGGGCACGGGCTGCGCGCGTGGTGCCGATCTACGGCGGGCAGGCATTCGATCAGCAGATCCGGGCGCTGCGGCGCGGCGCCCACGTGGTCGTGGCCACGCCGGGTCGGGCGCTCGACCACCTGCGCCGGGGCACGCTCGACTTCGCCGACCTCACCGCGGTCGTGCTCGACGAGGCGGACGAGATGCTCGACATGGGCTTCGCCGAGGAGATCGAGCAGATCCTGCAGTCTGCGCCGACGGAACGCCAGACGGCGCTCTTCTCGGCTACCATGCCTCCGCGGATCGCAGCGATCGCCGAGCGGCACCTGCGCAATCCGGCGCGAGTGCAGATCCGGCGCGAGAAGGCGGCGCAGGGCGAGGTGCCGCGCGTCCGGCAGACTGCCTACATCGTTTCCCGCGCGCAGAAGGTCCCGGCACTTGGCCGCGTGCTGGATCTCGAGTCCCCCGGCCTCGCGGTGATCTTCTGCCGGACCCGGACCGAGGTGGACATGCTCGCCGAGACCCTGGCTGCACGCGGCTACCGGGCCGAGGCGCTCCATGGCGGCATGACCCAGGAGCAGCGCGACCGCGTCATGAAGCGGACGCGGAGCGGCGCGATCGACCTCCTCATCGCCACCGACGTCGCCGCACGCGGCCTCGACATCGAGCAGCTCACGCATGTCGTGAACTTCGACGTGCCCTCCTCGCCGGCGGCCTATGTCCACCGGATCGGGCGCACGGGCCGGGCGGGTCGCGAGGGCGTTGCCATCACGCTCGCCGAGCCTCGTGAACACCGGCTCCTCCGGAACATCGAGCAGCTCACCCGCCAGAAGATCCAGATCGCCACCGTTCCGACCGTGCTCGACGTGCGCGCGCGCCGCCTCGAGCTCACCCGGGCCTCCCTCCGTGAAGCGATCATTGCCGGCGACCTCGACGGGTACCGATCGGTGGTCGAGAGCCTCGCCGGCGAATTCGACGTGCTCGACGTGGCCGCGGCGGCGGTGAAACTGATCCATGCGGAGAGTGCCGGAGCGGCCGGCGCCGACGAGGATGACGAAATCCCCTCCTCCGCAGCCGCCGACGACCGGCGGGCCGGGGCGAAGCCGCGGTCGCAGCCGAAGGAGCGCGAGCCGCGGGGCGCGCAGGCGCCGCGCGCGCCCGGCGCCGGCATGGTGCGGATCTACGTGGGCGCCGGGCGCAAGGCCAACATGCGGCCCGCCGATCTCGTCGGGGCGATCGCGAACGAATCGGGAATCGATGCGCGCGGCATCGGCGCGATCGAGATCGCCGATACGTTCTCGCTCGTCGAGCTTCCGGAGGAAGTGGTCGATCAGGTGATCGCCGCGCTGCGCGGCACCACCATCAAGGGGAAGCGGCTGACGGTGCGGCGGGACCAGGCCCGCTCCCGAGGACCCACGGCACCAGCACGAACGCGGCCAGCGTCAGGATCGCGATCATCGAGAGATTGAGCGCCAGCCCGGCGCGGATCATTCGCGACATCGGGATGCGCCCGGACGCATAGACGATCGCATTCGGGGGCGTGGCGACGGGGAGCATGAAGCCGCACGATGCGGCGAGCGCCGCGGGAATCACGAGGAGCACGGGGCTCTCGCCGAGCCCGACCGCCAGCGCCCCGGCGATCGGAAGAAAGGTGGCCGCCGCGGCCGTGTTGCTCGCGAGCTCCGACAGGAACACGACCGACGCAACGACGCCGAGCACGAGGAACGGAGCCGGCAGGCTTCCGAGGCGCTCGAGCGCCGTGCCCAGCCACTCGGCCAGCCCCGAGGATTGAATCGCGGCCGCGAGCGAGAGCCCGCCGCCGAACAGGAGCAGCACCGACCAGGGAAGCCGGTCGATGTCGTGCCCCTCGAGCGGGAACTCCCGCCGGCGCCAGCTCACCGGAACGGTGAAGAGGAGCAGGGCGCCCCCTACGGCAATGGTCGTATCGCTCACCGCCGGAACCACTCCCTCGAGAAGCGGGCGGAACATCCACGCGAGCGCCGTCGCGGCGGTGATCCCCCCGACGAGCCACTCGGCGCGCGTCATGGGCCCGAGGGCCGCGCGCGCACTGTCGAGCTCCGTTCCGGCGCCGACGAGCGGCATGTCCCCGACGCGACAGACGAGCCGGGTGAGAATGAGCCAGGCGAGGGGGACGGACACGAGCACCAGCGGCACCCCGATCAGCATCCACCGCCCGAACCCCAGCTCGAATCCGAAGCGTTCGGCCATGTAGGCGGCGAGCAGGGCATTCGGCGGCGTGCCGATGAGGGTGCCGAGGCCACCGAGACTCGCGGCGTACGCGACGCCGAGGAGAATCGCTGCGCCGAACTCGGAGCGGACCTCGCCGGATCCCGGCTCCTCGAGCGCGACGACCGACAGCGCCATCGGCAGCATCATGAGCGTTGCCGCCGTGTTGCTGATCCACATGCTGAGAAACGCCGTGGCGATCATGAACCCGGCCACGAGGTTCCGCGGCCGGCTCCCGACGGCGGCGAGGATGGTAAGCGCCGCACGCCGGTGGAGCCCGCAGCGCTCCACGGCCAGCGCGATGAGGAAGCCGCCGAGGAAGAGGAAGACGGTAGGGTTGGCATACGGCGCCGCGGCGTCTTCGCCGGGCGCAATGCCGAGGAGCGGGATGAGGACGAGCGGAAGGAGGGACGTCGCGCCGAGGGGAAGGGCCTCGGTCATCCACCACACGGCGAGCAGGAGTGCCAGCGCTGCCGTTCGCCACGCGGCCGGCGGCATGCCGGCCGGGGCAGGCAGCAGCAGTGTCGCGGCGAAGAGCGCCGGCCCGAGAACGAGCCCGACGCTCCGTCCGCTCAGTCCGCGGATGTCGCGGCCTCCGCCGGTGCGTGCGGCGCCGTCACACGCGGCCGCGCGCGCGTGAGCCAGGCGCCGAGCCGGTCCCCGCCCGTGCGCATGAGCAGGTACGCGCTCGGCACGACGAACAGGGTGAGCAGCGAGGACACCAGCACGCCGCCGACGACGGCGATCGCGAGCGGCTGCATCAGCTCGGTGCCTTCGCCGATTCCGAGAGCGAGGGGCAGCGTCCCGAAGAAGGTGGTGAGCGTCGTCATGAGGATCGGGCGCAGACGGACCGCGCCCGCGTTGACCACGGCTTCCTCCATCCCGGCGCCCTGCCCGCGGAACTCCTCGATGTACTCCACGAGCAGGATCGAATTGTTGACCACGATGCCGGCCAGCAGGATGACGCCGAGCAGGACCGGCGCGCTGAGCGGCGTGCCGGTGGCCCAGAGGGCGATGCCGACGCCGATCAGGGAAAGCGGGATCGCGAGGATGATGACGAACGGGTCGATGAGGCTCTCGTACTGCACCGCGAGCACGACGAAGACGAGGAAGATCGCGAGGAGCACGACGAGGGTCAGCTGGCGATTGTTCTCGCGTATCGCCTCTTCCTCCCCGCCCATGATGATGCCGTAGCCCTCGGGCAGCTCGAGATCGGCCAGCCGCGCGCGGACGGAGTCGTTCACCTCGCCGACCGGCGCCACTTCCGCCACCACGTCGGCCGTCAGGCGGAGCACGCGGTTCTGGTTCTCGCGGCGGATGTCCGTGGGGCCGAGGCTCGTGGTCACCGTGGCCACGTCGCGGAGATAGACCGGGGCACCCCCCGTGGGCCCCGCGAAGAGCGCGACCGCACCGAGATCCTCCGGGCTGGTGAAGCGCTCGCGCGGGAGCATCACGCGCACGTCGTATTCCCGGTTGCCCTCGGTGTACCGCGTGGCGATCGTGCCGTCGAGCGCCGTGCGAAGCGTCTGTCCGACGTCCGCGACGCTGAGCCCGAGATACCCCGCGCGCTCGCGGTCGAGCGCCACGGAGAGCTGCGGGCTCGCCTCCTCGGTGGACGTCTCGAGGTTCTCGAGGCCGGGCACGCCGGTAAGGCGTGACGTCACGATGGCGCCGATCCGCTGCAGCTCCCCGAGATCGTCTCCCTGGATGTTCAGCGCGACGTCGGACCCGGCCGTCGAGGTCCGGAGCCCGCGGATGCGTGGCGGGCGGACGAAGACCCGCGCGCCGGCGAAG
>JAICNA010000011.1 GCA_025928955.1 Gemmatimonadales bacterium
AAACCGAACGAGGGTGCCAGGCGGCACCCTCGTTCTGCTTTCCGCCTGCCTAGAGCTCCTCGAATACCGCAACTTCGTGCGCCGGGATTTCGATTTCGCCTTCGAGCGCCCCCACTCGGCCCGGGAGTACTCGTCGCCATGGGCCGCGGGCCGGAAGCACGAACTGCCGCGACTCCTCTTCCCCGTTCATCAGCACGACGAGGGCCGGTGGGCCAGGGAGGCTGAACCCGAGGGCTCGGGGAAAGGCCGGGTCGGAGACGAGTGGATCGCCGATCGGGTCGATCCACTCGAGTCGCGCGTCGATCGCGGCATGACGCGGCAGCCGGAAGTCGGAATGGGCCGCCCGCAGGCGGAACAGCGTCCGGACATACGAGAGGAGGTCGTGCGCCCCCTGGCCGCTCTCCCAGTCGATCCAGGTGAGCGCGCTGTCGTGGCAATAGGCGTTGTTGTTGCCCTGCTGGGTGCGGCCGAGCTCGTCGCCGTGGGAGATCATCGGGACGCCCTGGGAGAAGGCGAGCATGGCGAACAGTCCACGCGCCGCGCGAGCGCGGGCCGCGAGGATTTCGGGGTCCGCCGTATCCCCCTCCACACCCCAGTTCCGGCTCAGGTTGTCGTGATGCCCGTCGCGATTTTCCTCCCCATTCAACTCGTTGTGCTTGTGCCCGTAGCTCACCAGATCGCGCAGGGTGAAGCCATCGTGGCACGTGACATAATTGATCGACGCCTGCGGTGTGCGATGGCCGAACAAGTCCCGGCTCCCCGTGAGCCTCGTTTCCACTTCTCCCGGCCGATCGGGAAGTCCGGCCCAGTAGCGACGCGCCGCATCGCGAAACCGATCGTTCCACTCGGCCCACCCGGGCGGGAATCGCCCGAGCTGGTAGCCGTGGGGACCGAGGTCCCATGGCTCGGCGATGAGTTTGACCGTTGAAAGGAGGGGATCGCGGTCCACGGCTTCGAAGAACGGGGCGACGGGATCGAAGTCGAGCTCCTGCCGCCCGAGCGCTGTCGCGAGGTCGAATCGAAAGCCGTCCACATGCATTTCGGCAACCCAGTACCTCAGGCTCTCCAGTACCAGCGCCAGCGCGCGTTCCCGCCCGGCGTGCACCGTGTTTCCGACGCCCGTGTAGTCCACGTAGCGGCGCGGGTCGGCGGAATCGAGGCGGTAGAGCCCGCGATTGTCGAGGCCGCGAAACGCGAGCGTCGGCCCCGCGGCATCTCCCTCGCCGGTATGGTTGTACACGACGTCGAGGAGCACCTCGATACCGGCCGCGTGGAGCGTGCGCACCATCGTGCGGAATTCCCGCACCTGTGCGCCACCGTCGCCCGTCGCGAAACGGGAGTCCGGCGCGAAGTACCCGATCGTGTTGTACCCCCAGTAGTTCGTGAGTCCGAGGCGGGCGAGTCGCCGGTCGATCACGTGATGCTGCACCGGCAGCAGCTGCACGGCCGTGACGCCGAGCGAGAGGAGATGGTCGACGATCGGCTCGCTCGCGAGGCCGAGATACGTGCCCCGCAGCTCCGGCGGAACCCGCGGATGAAGCCGGCTCATGCCACGAACGTGACATTCATAGATGACCGTGCGATCCCATGGAGCGCCGAGGCGCCGGTCCCCCTGCCAGTCGAATGGTTCCGTGAGCACGACACTCTTCGGAACGACCGCGGCGCTGTCCCGTCGGTCGGGCTCGTCGGGCGCATCCTCGCGATGGCCGAGGAGGAGATCGCTCCATGCGAGCGTACCGGCGATGGCACGCGCGCGCGGATCGATGAGCAGCTTGGCGGGGTTGAAGCGGGAGCCGGTCGACGGATCGTACGGGCCGTGTACCCGGAACCCATAGCGCTGCCCGTGGCCGATGCCGGGCACCGCTGTGCGCCACTCCGTGTCGTGCCGGGCGAGGGGGATGCGAATTTCATCGGCGCCGCCCACGCCGTCGAACAGGCACAGGTCGACCGCCGTCGCGTCCGGCGCGTCAAGGGAGAATGTCGTCAGGGCTGTGGCGCCGGGCACCGCGCGAGGTGGCGGCAGGTCGGTAGGATCCATGCGTCCGAAGTCGAGAGTCGGCGGGAAAGGTAACTGCAACCGTTCTTCGGTGGCCGTGCGGTTGCACGAGCTGCCGGCACCCCATTAGGACTTCGTGATGCACGATCGCACCATGCGGCCGCCACCGCTCAACCACGCGGTATTCGGCAACGGGAGGCTCCTGGGGCTGGTTTCGCCCACGAGCGCCATCGAGTGGCTCTGCCTTCCGCGGTTCGACTCGCCGTCGGTCTTCGGCCGGCTGCTCGATCACGAGCAGGGGGGCTCGTTCCGGATCCTGCACGCTTCCGGCGAGCTCGACGGCACACTGGCCTACCTGCCCAACACAAACGTCGTGCGCAGCGTGTTCACGGCCGACGACGGAAGCTGGGAGGTGATCGACTTCGCCCCCAGAATTCCGGCGGGGCTCGGTGTCGTCGTACCGATCGAGATCATGCGGGTCGTCCGGCCGCTCGAGGGGCAGCCCCAGATCGTCGTCGATTTCGATCCGCGCCCTGACTACGGGCGCGCGAGCCCCCGCCTCCGGGAGCTGACGCTGGGCCTCGAGGTCGACGGTGGTGCGGTGCCGCTCCACCTGATGACCAACGTGCCGATCCCCTACGTTCTGGCGAGGCGGCCGTTCGCACTTGCCCATCCGCTCTATTTCGTCCTGTCCTACGGGCCGCGCGAATCGCCGCCGACGTACGCGAGCGTGGTGCACGACCTCGAGCGCACCGTCGCCGGATGGCGGGCGTGGGCCCGGTCGTGCGCGCTGCCGGCCTTCGCCGCGGAGATCGTGCTCCGCTCGGCGCTCTGCCTCAAGCTGCATGCCTATCACGACACCGGCGCCATCATCGCCGCGACGACCACGAGCATCCCCGAGGCGATGGGAACGCCGCGAACATGGGATTACCGTTTCTGCTGGCTCCGGGATTCCGCGTTCACCGTCGAGGCGCTGCGACGCCTGAGCCAGGTCGCGGAAGGCGAGCACCTGATTCGATTCCTCCGCGATGTGGCGGAGGCCGGGCCGCTGCAGCCGGTCTACAGCGTCGATGGCGGGCGCGAGCTGCATGAGGAGTTCCTGCCGCACCTGACCGGTTTCGGCGGGAACGGACACGTGCGCATCGGCAACGCGGCATACCACCAGACGCAGCACGATCTCATGGGCGAGATCATCCTCTGTCTCGAGACCCAGCTCTCGGATCCGCGCATCGTGCACGACGAGCCGAGCGCGTACTTCCCCCTGATCCGGCGACTGGTCGAGGAAGCCATCGTCGCCGCCGACCGTCCGGACACCAGCATCTGGGAGTTCCGGAGCATGTTCCGCAACTATACGTTCTCCCGCGCGATGTGCTGGGTGGCGGTGCGCCGCGGGGCCAACCTGGCGCGCCGATTCGGCCAGCGGGCGCTGGCGGAGGAGTGGTCGCAGATCGCCGACCGCGAGCAGGCGCTCATTCTCGAACGCGGCTACTCGACCTCGCGGGGGTTCTTCACCCAGGCGCTGGACGGCGAGTTTCCCGACGCCTCGAACCTGCTCCTACCGACCCTCGGCCTCCTCGATGGGCGCGATCCGCGCTTCGTCTCGACCGTCGAGGCCTATCAGCAGAATCTCGTCGAGCACGGGTTGATGCTCCGCTACCGGAACAAGGACGATTTCGGCGAAACCACGAGTGCCTTCACCATCTGCTCGTTCTGGTGGGCCGAGGCGCTCGCGCTGATGGGTCGTCTCGAGGAAGCAGTGCAGGTTTTCGACCGCGTTGCGGCCTACGCGAATCCGGTGGGGCTCTTCTCGGAGGACATCGATCCCGAGACGGGCGCCCTGCTCGGCAACTTTCCGCAGGCCTATACGCACGTCGGGCTCATTCATGCCGCCATGACCATCGGCGAGCTGCTCGAGGCGCGTGACGGCCACGTGAGGGCCTGGGCATGACCCGGCGCACGATCCTGGTATCCAACCGGCTCCCGGTGACCGCCTCGGTCGAGGACGCGGTGCTGAAGGTGGAGCGCAGCGTAGGCGGCCTGGCCAGCGGGCTCACCGGTGCCACCCGCAACTCGCACACGGTCTGGATCGGGTGGGCGGGTCCGCTGACCGGCATCAGCCGGCGCCAGGTGGCGGAACTCAACGCCCAGCTCACCGCGCTCGACTGCGTTCCGGTATCGCTCAGCTCACGCGAGATCCGTGAGTATTACGAGGATGTATCGAACGCCATCCTCTGGCCCCTGTTCCACTACCAGGCGGAGCGGCTCCCGCCCGACCCGCGGCACTGGAGCACCTACGCCGCCGTGAATGCGCGGTTCGCCCAGGCGGTCGCCGATATCTGGCAGCCGGGCGACGAGATCTGGATTCACGACTATCAGCTCCTGCTGCTCCCCGCACTGCTCCGCCGCCGGATTCCGGACGCGCGCATCGGATTCTTTCTCCACATCCCCTTCCCCGCGCTCGAGATCTTCCGGATCCTGCCGTGGCGCCAGGAGGTGCTCGACGGGTTGCTGGGTGCCGATCTCGTTGGCTTCCACACGGAGGGCTACGCGGGGCATTTCGCCGCCGCGGCGCAGGATCTCCTCGGCGCCGAATGGAAACCCCCGTATCTCACGCACCAGGACCGCGATGTGCGAGTGGGGGCCTATCCGATCGGGATCGACGCCGGCCGCTTCGAGGAGCTCGCTCGGCGGCGCGGCGTGCGGCAAGGCGCGGAGGCGCTCCGGCGAGGCGCCGATGTCCAGGTCGTCGCGGGCGTGGACCGGCTCGACTACACCAAGGGCATCCCGCGGCGGCTCATCGCCTTCGAGCGCCTCCTGACGAGGCACCCGGAGCTGCACGGCAAGGTCCAGCTGGTCCAGGTGGTCGTCCCGTCACGCACCGGCGTCCGCACCTACCGTGAGTTCCGCACCCAGGTCGACGCGGCGATCGGCAACATCAATGGCGCCTTCGGCACCGCCCTGTGGACGCCGGTCGCGTACCAGTACCGCAGTCTCGGCGAGGAGGAGCTGGCCGCACTGTACACTGCCGCCGACGTGATGCTGGTGACGCCGATCCGCGACGGGATGAACCTCGTGGCCAAGGAATTCATCGCGTCCCGCGTGGATGACGATGGCGTCCTCGTGCTGAGCGAGTTCACGGGCGCCGCCGCGCAGCTCACCGAAGCGCTCCTCGTGAATCCCTACGACGTGGACGGCATGGCGGCCACGCTCTATCGCGCGCTCACCATGGATCGCGACGAGCGGAAGCGGCGGATGCGCGCGCTGCGCGGGACGGTCACGGTGCAGGACGCCACCTGGTGGGCCGGCACCTTTCTCTCGGACCTCCGGAGTGCACGGCGGCGGCGCAAGCGGTGGGCGACCGCATCGGAGACGTCCACCCCAGAGGAAGTGCAGGAAGTGCTCGAGCGGGCGCGCTCGGCGCGCTCGCTCCTGCTCCTGCTGGACTACGACGGCACGCTCGTCTCGTTCACCGGCCGACCTGACGCCGCGCGTCCGGACACCGAGCTTCTCGGCCTCCTCGGCCAGCTCGCCGGTCGCGCGGGGACGGACGTGCATCTCGTGAGCGGCCGCTCACGGGATCAGCTCGCGGAGTGGCTCGGGGACCTGCCGGTGGCGCTGCATGCGGAGCACGGGCTCTGGTCGCGGGGGGCGGGCTCGGACGAGTGGAAACGGCAGCCGGCCGTCGGGGCAACGCCGTATGACGAGCTCGCCACCGTCATGGGTCGATATGCCGAAAGCACCCCTGGCTCGCTCGTCGAGCGGAAGTCGGCTGGCGTGGCGTGGCACTACCGGATGGCGGATGCAGCGCTGGGAGACCAGCAGGCGGAGCGCCTGGCGGCCGAGATGGACGACCTCGCGGACGTGCACGGGCTCGATGTGCTGCGGGGCGACAAGGTCATCGAAGTGCGCCCGAGCGGCATTCACAAGGGGCTGATCGTCGCCGACGTGATGCGGCACGCCGTCCCCGGATGCCTCGTCCTCGCGCTCGGAGACGACCGGACCGACGAGGACCTCTTTACCGCGCTGCCCCCGGGGTCGATCGCGATCCACGTCGGCCCGCGAGAGAGTCTCGCCCCCGTACGACTGCCCGACGTGGCGACGGCACGCGCCTTCCTGCGCGACCTCGCGATGGAACCGCCGAGCGCCTGACGCTAGTCGGCGTCCCGCCGGGCATCGGCACCGCCGGCCGGCGAACCTCCCCGGAACTCGAAATGCTCCGCCGCGAGCACCCGTACAGGCGGATCCCCGACGCCCCGAAGCGCGCTTTCCCGGGTGAGCAGGAACTCCGCGATCGTGGCCGCGGGATACCAGACCCCCGGCTCGAGTCCCGGATACTCGCTCGCGTACTCCGGCTTCAGGCGCGCTTCGCGGATGGGATGCATGTGAAGTGGAATGAGTGAAATACCCGGGGCGGGACTCGAACCCGCACGGGCCGAAGCCCAAGGGATTTTAAGTCCCTTGCGTCTGCCATTTCGCCACCCGGGCGGAGCTCGATCGGATCCAGCCTAATAATACGCCTTCAGACCCGCTCCCGCCGGACCCCGCCCGCCGCGCGCGTGGTCCACGCGACCGGCCGCCGGCCGAAGGCAGCGGCAAAATCGCGGCGGATCCCCCGGATCACCACACGGCCTTCCGCCTCCGGAGTCAGCACGAGAACGGCACCGCCCCATCCGGCACCGGTCAGGCGAGCGCCATAGGCGCCATGGCGGACGGCGCTGTCCACGATGAGGTCGGCCTCGGGAATGCTCGACTCGAAGTCGGTCGCGAGCGAACGCTGCCCGGCGACGAGGAGCTCACCGAGCGCGGCGAGATCGCCCGCGCGAAGCGCGACTGCGGCGCGGCGCGTCCGCGCTGTCTCCGTCACCAGGTGCCGCACCCGTCGAAACAGGGCGTCGGGGAGCAGGCGTTCCGCCTCGCCGAGGGATGCTGCGGGCAGCGCGCAGAGCGCGTTGAGCTCCGGCCAGCGGGCGCGCAACGCGGCGAGCGCCGCCTCACATTCGCTGCGGCGCGCGTTGAGCTCGCCGCCGGTGAGTCGATGGGAGCGCCCCGTCTCGACCACGAGCACCCGCCCTGGCATCGGCACCTCGGTGATCTCACCACTCGCCGTCTCGAAGAGCAGCGCATGCCTCGGACGCGCGAGCGACGCGATCGTCTGGTCCATCCGCCCGCACCGCACGCCGACCTGGTCGTGCTCGGCGCGATAGGCGATCTCCGCAAGCGCGCGGCCGTCGAGCCGGCGACCGGCAAGGGCGCTCAATGCGCGTGCGGCCGCGACCGTGAGTGCCGCCGAGCTCGACAGACCGGCCCCGATCGGCACGGTGCTCGAGATCGTGAGGTGCGCGCCATCGGGGGCCGCACCGATCGCCTGCAGCTCCCGCACCACGCCCGTCACGTAGTCGGTCCAGTCGCGCCGCAGCTCGGCATGCACGTCGACCGTGATCGCACCGGGCTCCTCGCCGGAGGCGAAGCGCCAGTCGTCCGCACGCGCCGCGGCCACCGTCGTGCGACGGGAAATCGCCATCGGGAGGACCGGACCGCCGTTGTAGTCGGTGTGCTCGCCAAGGAGATTGACTCGACCGGGCGCCGACACGGCGAGGTCGGGCGTGCGCCGGAACTGGCCGCGAAAGGCCGCGACGGCGGGCGCGGTCATTTCCTGCGCGCTGCGCGGGGACGCGCCGTCAGGAGCGCCTGCGCATGCCGTCTCGCAGCATCGCCCTCCGCGTCACCGAGCATGCGCGCCAGCTCCCCGACGCGATCTTCTCCGTGCAGAACTTCGACCGTGCTGGTCGCGATTCCGCCGCGCGCACCCTTGGATACGGCGAGGTGCCGATCGGCGCGCGCGGCGATCTGCGGCAGGTGCGTGATGACGAGCACCTGGTGCGCGGCCGCCACGTCGGCGAGTGCCGCGCCCACTTCGGCCCCCGTTTCGCCCCCGATGCCCTGGTCCACCTCATCGAACACGAGCGTCGGAACCGCATCGTGCCGCGCCAGGAGCACCTTCAGGGCAAGCATGATACGCGAGAGCTCCCCGCCCGACGCCGAACGCGCGAGCGGACGAGCGTCGTGCCCGACATTGAGCTGGACCAGGAAGGCGGCCGACTCCGCGCCGTTCGGACCGATGGCAGGCAGCGGCTCGAGCGCCACCGAGAGCTTGCCGCCGGGGAGGCCGAGCTGGGGAAGCAGCCGGTTCACGCCGCGCGCGAGCCGCGCCGCGCCGTCGGACCGGCGTGCCGAGAGTGCCGCCGCGGCCGATTCCAGCGCGGACGCGGCGGCGGCGCGCCGAGCGGCCAGCTCGCGAAGGTCCAGGTCCGCCGTGTCCAGGAGGTCGAGCTCGGCCGCGGCGGCCTCGCGGGTCGCGAGCACGGCAGCGAGGGAGTCGCCGTGCTTCCGCATGAGCGTAGCGAGCAGGTCGCGGCGCCGCTCCACCTCGTCGAGTCGCGCAGGGTCCTCCTGGATCCCGTCCGCGTAGGCGGCAGCAACCCGCCCGAGCTCCTCCACATTCGCGTAGGCCCCGTCCAGCAGCTCGCGCCACGCCGCGCATTCCGGATCGATCTTCTCGAGGGCCACGAGCGCGCGATCGGCGGCCGCGAGGGCGGCACGGGCGTTTCCCGGACCGGCGTCGAGCGCGTCCGCGATGTGGCGGGCGTGCTCTCCGATCGCCCCCGCCTGCATCAGGCGCCGCGCCTCGACCTGCAGGGCGGCCTCCTCACCCGGCCGGATCCGCGCGGCATCGATCTCGCCGACGACGTGCCGCAGGTAATCCGCCCGGCGCCGCACCTCCTCGCGGCGCCGGAGCAGGTCGGCCTCGGTCGCGGTCACGTCGCTGAGCAGCCCGTGGGCGTCCGTTACTGCGGATCGCTCGCGCTCCGCCTGGGCGAAGAGGTCGAGGATGTCACGCTGCGCGTCGGATCGCAGCAGCGACTGCGTTTCATGCTGGCCGTGCAGGTCGACGAGGAGCGCGCCAAGCTGCGCGAGCACCGAGGCCGTCGTCGGGCTGCCATTGACCCAGGCACGCGAGCGCCCTTCGATCGATACCTCGCGCCGGATGACGATGTGCCGGTCTTCGGCATCGAGTCCGAGCGCGTCGATGCCGGCGCAGATCGCCGGGCTCAGCCCCTCGAACGCGCCTTCGACGACCGCCTTCGAGGCGCCGGGCCGCACGAGTGCGCTGTCGGCGCGCTCGCCGAGCAGCAGCGCGAGCGCATCCACGAGCATCGACTTGCCGGCCCCGGTCTCGCCCGTGAGCACGTTGAGGCCGGGACCGAGGGGAAGCGTCACGTCGGCAATCGTGGCGAGATCGCGGATCCGGAGCTCGGCGATCATGACGGCGCCTCGCGCCCCGAGAGATCGCCCCAGTGGAGCTTGCGGCGCATGCGACTGAACCAGCCGTCGTCACCGAGCCGGACGATCCGGACCCGCTGTTCCGCGCGCCGCACCTCGACACGCTCGCCGGCGGCGAGCGGGGATCCGGTCTGGCCGTCGAACGAGACGAGTACGTCGGTAGCCCATTCGGCCATCGGCTCGATGATGATCGTCGACGTGGCCCGGACGACCAGCGGCCGGACCGCGAGGGTGTGCGCGCAGATCGGCGTCACGACGAGCGCCTCGACGCCCTGCACCACAATTGGACCGCCCGCGCTCAGCGAATACGCCGTCGAGCCCGTCGGCGTCGACACGATGATGCCGTCGGCGCTGTAGGGTCCGACGTTGACGCCGTCGATGTACACGTTCATCCGCACGACGCGGGCGAGACCGCCCTTGTGCAGGACCACATCGTTGAGGGCGCGCCGCCGCTGCAGCGTCGAGCCGTCGCCGGCCGTGATCGAGGCGAGGAGTGCCTGCAGCGCCTCGATCGCGTACTGGCCCCCGACCAGGGAATCCAGCGCCGGCAGGAGCGTTTCGCGGGTGGCGGTGGTGAGGAAGCCGACCCGGCCGAGATTGACCCCGAGGATCGGGACTTCGGTGCCGTCGAGGAGACGCGCACCCCGGAGCAGCGTACCGTCCCCGCCGAACGTGAGGACGGCGTCGAGCTGCGCCGGATCGAGATGCGGCACCGGATCGGGCCAGAACGCGTCGAGCCGCGGCTCGCTCAAAAGCGAAAGGCCCCGGGCGGGGGCCTCTCGCGCGAGGAGCGAGAGCACGGCGGCGAGGTCGCCGTAGCGCGGATTGCCGACGATGCCGACCTTCATCGCGACTCGAGCGGCTCCTCGTGATGCAGGGACAACACCCGGCGCGCGATCCCGTCCGCGGTGAGACCGAACGTCTCGAGCTGTTCGGCGCGCGGGGCCTGCTCCATCAACCGGTCGGGCACGCCGAGCGCCACGACACGAACTTCCGGTGACGTGGTCTGCATCCGCTCGGCGAGGTAGGCGCCGAACCCGTTCACGATCGTGCCCTCCTCGACCGTCACCAGCGCGCGATGCGTGCGCGCGAGGGAATCGAGCATCGTCTGGTCGAGCGGCTTCAGGAAGCGGCAGTTCACGACCGTGCAGTCGAGACCCTCCTCGCTGAGCTGTTCCGCCGCGGCGAGCGCGGGCAGCACCATCGTGCCGACCCCGAGGATCGCGATGTCGCGTCCCTCACGCAGGAGCTCCCAGGTGCCGTACGGGACGGCGGGAACCTCGCGCACCGGACGGGGATCGGCGGGCGCCTTGTCGCGCGGATAGCGCGTCGAGAACGGGCCGCTGTGCGCGAGGGCCGTGCGGAGGAGCCCGGCGAGCTCATCGCCATCCTTCGGGGCCGTGACCGTCATTTCGGGCACGGCGAGCATGTAGGCGATGTCGTACAGGCCCATGTGCGTCTGGCCATCCTCGCCGACGAGGCCTGCACGGTCCATGCAGAAGATCACCGGCAGCCTCTGCACGGCCACGTCGTGGATGATGTTGTCGTACGCACGCTGGAGGAACGTGCTGTAGATGGCGCAGACCGGGCGGATGCCCTGGGTGGCGAGGCCGGCCGCGAAGGTGACGGCGTGGCCTTCGGCGATGCCCGCGTCGAAGAACCGATCGGGCCACGCCTTCTGGAAGATATTGGTACCTGTGCCGCTCGGCATCGCGGCCGTGATGGCCACGAGCTCGGGATGCTCCGCGGCGAGCCCCGTGATCGCGTCGCCGAATGCCTGGGTCCACGTCGGCGGTCCGCTCGCCTTCTTGCGAGCCTCACCGGTTTCGGGGTCATACGCAGCGAGACCGTGCCACTTCTCCTTGTTGGACTCCGCGAACCCGAAGCCCTTTCCCTTCTCCGTGATCACGTGCACGAGCCGCGGTCCCTCCATGCCCCGGACGAAGCGCAGCGTCTCCGCGAGCTTGGCGACATCGTGCCCGTCGATGGGCCCGAAGTACCGGAAGCCCAGTTCCTCGAACAGCATCCCGGGCGACCAGAGGTTCTTGACGCTCTCCTCGACGTTCCGTGCGAACTCCACGACGCGATCACCGAACACGTCGCCCAGCTTGTGCGTGACGCCCTTCACGGCCTCGCGCAGCGAGTTCGTCTTCGGATTGGCGACGATGCCACCGAGCATCTTGCTGATCGCGCCGACGTTGGGCGAGATGGACATGCCGTTGTCGTTGAGGACGACGATGATGTCCCGCGCCGAGTGGCCGGCATTGTTCAGGCCCTCGTAGGAGAGACCGCACGTGAGCGCCCCGTCTCCCAGGACCGCCACGACCTTGTGCTTCTGGCCGAGGAGGTCGCGCGCGGTGGCCATCCCGAAGGCGGCGCTCACCGCCGTGCCTGCATGGCCGGCGCCGAACTGATCGTGCTCGCTCTCGCTGCGCTTGAGGAACCCGGAAATGCCACCGGTCTGGCGGAGGGTCGGGAACACGCCGTTCCGCCCGGTGAGGAGCTTCCAGGCGTATGCCTGGTGTCCCACGTCCCATACGATCTTGTCGCTGGGGGAGTCGAACTCGTACAGCAACGCCAGCGAGAGCTCGACCACCCCGAGGCTCGCGCCGATGTGGCCACCCGTCACCGAGCAGCAGTCGATGAGCCGCGCGCGGATCTCGGCCGCGAGTGCAGGGAGCTGGTCGCGCTGCAGCCGCTTGAGATCGTCGGGGCCGTGAATGGTGTCGAGCAGGCTCATGTGCAGTCGGTCCGCGCTCAGGAGGTACGATTTACAATATAGTTGGCGAGTGCGGCGAGCGCGGACGTCTCGCAACCCCCCGCCCGGAGCCGCGCCACCGCCTTGTCCGCGAGCGCCCCGGCCTCCGCGCGCGCGCGGTCCACGCCGAGCACGCTGACGTAGGTCGACTTCTCCAGCGCCGTGTCCTTTCCCGCGGTCTTCCCCAGCACTTCGCTCGTCGCCGTCGCGTCGAGCACGTCGTCGGCAATCTGGAAGGCGAGACCGACGTCGGCCCCGAATCCAGCGAGGATCTCCACGTCGCGATCCGCCGCGCGAGCCGCGAGGGCACCGAGCACGCACGACGCCTCGATCAGCGCGCCGGTCTTTCCCCGGTGCACGGCGATCAGGTCGTCGTGATCGAGGCGCCGCCGCTCCGCCTCGAGGTCGAGCCACTGGCCCCCGACCATACCGTTCACTCCACCGGCTTCGAAGAGCACCCGCGCCATGCGGCCCAGCTCGAGCGATCCGAGCGAGAGGTCCGACGCCGCCTCACCGAGCACCTCGGCGGCGACGGGAACGAGGAGGAGCCCGGCGCGGGTCGCCGTGGGAACGTCGAACGCGCGATGGGTGGTCGGACGGCCGCGCCGGAGATCATCGTCGTCCATGCAGGGGAGGTCGTCGTGGACGAGCGAGTAGGCGTGCACCGTCTCGACCGCGGCCGCCACTCCGTCGATGGCGGTGCTCCGACCGCCGAAGGCGCGAAAGGCGGCCAGCACGAGCGCGGCACGCACCCGCTTGCCCGGGCTCCGCAACGCGTAGGCAAGCGCGCCGCCATCCGCTCCGCCGCGCCGGCGCTCCAGCCGGATCGCCCATGCTTCGAGGCGCGCGTCCACACGGTCGCGCGCCTCGGCCAGCATGGCGGCGGCGAGCGCCGCCGGTTCAGACGTCGAGATCGGAGGTGCGGAGCGTGCCATCCGCCTGCTCGAGGACCGCCTGCACCTTGAGCTCGGCCTCGGCGAGCCGCTCGCGGGCCGCGCGCAGGCGCTGCACACCTTCCTCGAAAAGCGCGAGGGCGTCGTCGAGCTCGGCGTCGTCGGACTCGAGCTTGCGCACGATCTCCTCGAGTCGCGCGAGCTCGGCCGAGAGCGGAACCTGGGCGGGGGTGGCGCCGTTCGACGATCCCTGTGCGGACTTACCGGCCATCGCGAGCCTCCACACGAGCGGGAATCGTTGCATCGGCAATGCGCAGATCGAAGGCGAGTCCGGGAGCGAACTCCTCGGCCCGCTTGAGTACGTGGCCATCGACAGTGGGAACCGCGTAGCCTCGCTGCAGGACGCGGAGCGGACTCAGGGCGTTCAGCTCGGCGCCCAGCCGATCGGCGCGGTTCCGGCGGACCGTGACCATGTCGCGCATGGCGCAGCTCATCCGGTCGGCGGTCCGCTCGAGCCGTTCCGCGGCGAGGCTCGTGCGGAGCGCAAGGCCGCTCCCGAGCCGGGTGGCGAGGTCGTCGACCATGCGGAGGACGTCCCGCCGGTCGGCGACCGCCGCCTCGGCGGCTGCGGACGGGGTTGCCGCGCGCAGGTCCGCCACCAGGTCGGTGAGCGAGATGTCCGTCTCGTGGCCGACCGCGGAGATCGTCGGCACGCGCACCGCCGCGAGCGCGCGGCAGACCCGCTCATCGTTGAAGGCGGCGAGGTCCTCCCGCGCGCCGCCGCCCCGCCCCAGGATGCAGAGCTCGACGCCGTCGAGCCGGTTCACGGTCAGCAGCGCGCGCGCGAGCTCGGCCGCCGAGCCTTCACCCTGGACTCGCGCGGAGACGACGACCAGTCGCGCCGCGGGCCAGCGGCGCCGCGTCACGGTGACGATATCCCTGAGCGCCGCACCGTCGGTGCTCGTCACCACCGCGATGCACGACGCGAGCGGGGGAATCCGGCGCTTCCGGCCCGGATCGAAGAGGCCGTCCTTCTGCAGCAGCGCCTTGACCCGCTCCAGCTCCTGTTGCTGCGCGCCCACGGCGGCAGTCGGGATGAGCGCGGTAACCGTGAAGCGGAACTCGCCCTTCTCCTCCCAGAGTCCGGGCGTGCCGAAGGCGTAGACCTCCGTCCCGTCCGCCGGGGGCTTCCCGGCCTTGAGCGCGTTCTGCTTCCACATGCAGCAGCGGAACTGCGCGCGGTCGTCGCGCAAGGTGAAGTACCAGTGGCCGCTCGACCATGCCTTGCACTGCAGCACTTCGCCGCGAACCCACACCGGCAGGGCGCCGCGCTCGATCAGCCGCTTGACCGCGGTCGTGATCTGCGAGACGGACCAGACGTCATCAGCCGGGACGGGGGACTCGAGCGGGAGGGTCAGGGTCATGCGGGAAAGATAGTCTGGGGGACGGACAGTTCGCGGAGCCGGGGCGCGGGGGCGAAATCAGGTATCGGCAAGCCTGCACAGAGCGCACGAAAACACGCAACGACGAACGGCGCCGGTGACGGCGGCCAGGTAGTTCCGCGGGCGAAGCTTCGGAAAAATCGCGAAACCGCAAAAGCAGTCGCGAAACCGCGGAAGGCTCGGTCCAGAGTCTCCCTCTCACCCCGTGCCAGGCGTCGGCGCGCTTCTATTGTGGGCGTTCAGGCGCTGCCCGGCCTGAGGTAGCTGCGGCTCGCGGACCATTTCGCGGGCTCTGAGTTCGTTTCGCGCTTTCGCGATTCTGCCGAAGCTCCGCCTGCCAAAATGCCGGCGTGGAAAGCGGCGTTCAGCGCCCGGCCTGCTCCGCTGCCTGGAGCGTGTTCCGGAGCAGCATCGCGATCGTCATCGGTCCCACGCCGCCCGGAACCGGGGTGATGGCCGATGCGACCTCGGCGACAGGGGCGTACGCCACGTCCCCGACGAGGCGATACCCCTTCGGATGCGAGGCGTCGTTCACGCGGTTGATCCCCACGTCGATCACGACCGCCCCCGGCCGCACCATATCCGCCGTGACGAACTCGGGCTTGCCGATCGCGACGACCAGAATGTCGGCGGTGCGGGCGATGGAGGGCAGATCGCGCGAGCGGGAGTGGCAGACGGTCACAGTGGCATTGCCGCCCGGCGCGTCGTGGAGAAGCAGCCCCGCCATCGGCTTTCCGACGATCGTCGAGCGCCCGATGATCACGGCGTGCGCGCCCTTCGTCTCGATGCCCTCGCGGATCAGCATCTGCTGCACGCCGTAGGGCGTGGCGGGACGGAACGCCGTCGGGTCGCCGATCACGAGCTTGCCGACGTTCACCGGGTGGAACCCGTCCACGTCCTTGGCCGGATCGATGCGTCGAAGCACGGCGTCGGTGTCGATGTGCTTGGGCAGCGGAAGCTGTACGAGCATGCCGTGGATCGCCGGATCGGCGTTCAGGCGGTCGATCTGCGCGAGGAGCTCGTCCTGCGTGACCGTCGCGGGATACTCGACGGTCTCCGAGTGCATCCCGGCCTCGAGGCAGGCACGGCCCTTCGACCGCACATAGACCCGGCTCGCGGGATCGTCACCGACGATGACGACCGCGAGCCCCGGCTTCCTGCCCTTCCCCGCCATCCGCGCGACCGCGGCCGCGACCTCGCCCCGGATCTCCTTCCCGATCCGCACCCCGTCGAGAATGCGCGCCGTCATCGTGCCACTCCGACCGCGCGCGTCTCGCGAATCACGACCACCCGGATCTGTCCCGGGTACTGCAGCTCGTTCTCGATGCGCTTCGCGATCGACTCGGAGAGCACGATCGCACCCGCGTCGTCCACCCGCTCCGGCGTCACCACGACGCGGATCTCGCGCCCCGCCTGGATCACGCTGCTCTTCTCGACGCCGGCGAACCCGTTCGCGATCTCCTCGAGCTTGGTGAGCCGCTTCACGTACGTCTCGAATGCCTCACGGCGCGCGCCCGGGCGGGCGCCGCTGATCGCATCGGCGGCCTGGACGAGCACCGACTCGGTGCTCTCGTGCGGCACGTCGTCATGATGTGCCTCGATGCAGTTGATGACCGCCGCGCTCTCCCCGTACTTCCGGGCCACTTCGACGCCGAGCTCCACGTGCGTGCCCTCGGTGTCGTGCGTGAGCACCTTGCCGACATCGTGGAGCAGGCCGCCGCGCTTGGCGAGCGCCACATCGGCGTGGAGCTCGGCCGCCATCATCCCGGCGAGCCACGCCACCTCCTTCGAATGATCCAGGATGTTCTGCCCGTACGACGTGCGGTACCGCATCCGCCCGACGAGCCGGATCATCTCGGGATGCAGGCCGTTGATGCCGGTCTCGAACGCGGCCTGCTCGCCGAGCTCGACCAGCTGTCCCTCGAGCTCACGGCGGCACTTCTCGACGATTTCCTCGATGCGGCCCGGATGGATGCGCCCGTCGACGATCAGGAGCTCGAGTGCGCGCCGGGCGACTTCCCGGCGGATCGGATCGAAGCAGGAGATGACGACGGTGTCCGGCGTATCGTCGATGATCACGTCGACGCCCGTCGCGGTCTCGAAGGCCCGGATGTTCCGGCCTTCGCGCCCGATGATCCGGCCCTTCATCTCGTCGCTCGGGAGCGTCACGGCGGAAACCGTCGTCTCCGAGGTATGCTCCGCGGCGAGCCGCTGGACGGCCATGGAGATGATGCGCCGGGCGTCGCGGTCGGCCGACTTGCGCGCCTGTTCCTTGATGTCGCGGGCAAGGGCGCTCGCCTGGCTGCGCGCCTCGTCCTCCACCCGCTGCAGGATCTCGCGCCGGGCCTCTTCGGCCGTGAGACCGGCGATGCGCTCGAGCTTCGTGCGCTGTTCCTGGGTGAGCCGCTCGACCGCGGCTTCGCGGGCCCGCAGCTCCTCCTCGCGCTTGGCGCACGTGTCTTCCCGCCGGGTGAACTCGCGCTCGCGGACGGCGACTTCCTCCAGCTTCCGGTCGAGCACCCGCCCCCGCTCCTCGGTGCGCCGCTCCAGCCGATCGAATTCCTCGCGCCGGCGCTGCAGCTCGCGATCGGCATCCTCCCGGGCCTTGAGCGCCAGCTCCTTCGCCGCGAGCGTGGATTCCGCGCGCAGCGACTCCGCCTGGCGGGCCGCATCGGTGCGGAGGCGCTCCGCCTCCGCCTTCGCCTCGGCGAGGATTCCGGTGGCGGCGGTGCGCTGCCGCCGCGAGTACAGCGCCATGAAGATGAGGGCGGCGAGAAGCCCGGCCGCGAGCCCAGCGACGATGGCGACCACCAGGTTCTGGTTCATTCCGGGCCCCGGCCGCCGCGCTTCGCGGGAGGCAGGAGCCGGCGGAACTCGCCGGCCAGCGCGTTGAGCCGGGCGGTGATGTCGCGATCGCCGCGCCGCGCCTGGAACAGCTCGTCGGTGACGGAGAGCGCCGCGAGGACGGTGGCCTTGTGCGTCTCCACCGACGGCATCGAGTCGCGCACGCGCTTGAGCGCGGCGTCCAGATAGGCCGCCACTTCCCGGGTGTACTCGGGTGGAAGCTCCGACCGGACGGCGAACTCCTCGCCCCCGATCACGACGCGCACCGCATTCTTGGGCGAGGTCATGTCGCGTCACTCCCCTGCTCGAGGAACGAGAGCCGTCCCATCAATCCGCGCACCCGGTCACGCGCCGTGTCCACGCGCTGCCGCAGCGCCTTGTTCTCCGCCTCGAGCTCGGCGAGGCGCTGCCGCGCCTTGACCAGGTCGGGCCCCGCGCCCCCGCCGATCGACCGGAGCTCCTGAAGCTCCGCTTCGGCCTTGAGGCAGCGCCGGCGCCACCCCGCGAGCTCGTCGAGCATGTGCCTGGCGAGCTGCTCGAGCTCGTCCAGTGCCTTCACGTCGGGTCGTTCGTAGGCGTAGGCCACGTTCATCCTCCCCGCGGTTCACTGCTCCCGGCGGCGGACGCCGGTCTCGCGCTCCAGGAGCAGGAGCAGATGCGCCTCGGCGCTATCGATCTCTGCCGCTTCAAGCGTGCGGTCGGCGGCCCGGAAGGTGAGGCGGAACGTGACGCTCCGCGTGCCGTCCGGGACGCGATCTCCACGATATGCGTTGACGATTCGTACGGATTCTAGCACCGTGACCCCCCCGCCGGACAGAACCTGCGCGAGCGCGCCTGCCGCGATGCCGTCCGGCACGAGGAGCGTCACGTCGCGCTCGGACGAGGGCGTGGGCGGCCGGGGCACGAAGCGCACCGGCGGCCGCGGGCCTGCGTGGAGCTCCAGCTCGAATCCGAATACGGTTCCGGCCCAGGGCGGCGCGTCGGCGGCGAGGGAGCCGGCGCTCCCGATCGCCCGCCCGTCGGGGCCTCGTACGACCCAGCCTTCGCCATCGGGCTCGATGGTCCCCCCGGGCGCCGCGACCTCGACGGCCGACTCGAAGATCGCCTTGAGGTCCCATTGATCGAAATCCGGCGCCGCGCCCGTCCAATGCTCCGGCGCGCGCGACCCGCTGACCACCGCGGCGATGCGCGGTGTCTCCTGAGGAAGCTCGCCCGCGGAGCCCGGCGCGAACACGGCCCCGATTTCGAACAGCCGCACATCCCGCACGCGACGGCTCCAGTTCAGCTCCACCTGCCGGACCAGTCCCGGAAGGAGCCGGTGGCGCAGCATCCCATGCTCCTCGGACACCGGGTTGAGGAGACGGATCCCCTCCCCGCTGACCGGCACCATCGGAAGCGTCATTGCCTCCAGCAGCCCCTCGGCGATCAGTCGGTCCCGCACACGTTCGCTGGCGGCCACGATCGGCGCGTCGGGCACGTTGCCGGTGCGGAAGCGGCGCAGGTCCGACGGAAACTCGTCGTACCCTTCGCGCCGCGCGACCTCTTCGATGAGGTCGATCTCCGCCACGAGATCCGGCCGCCAGCCAGGCACGTCCACTGCAATGCGGCCATCGTCCGGCTTGGATACGACCGTGGCGCCGATCGCGACGAGGTGTTTCTCGACCGTGTGGAGCGGCAACTCGACGCCGAGCACCTGCGCGACGCGTGGGAGGCGGAGGAAGATCCGCGGCGGGTGCGTCACGCGCGGCCAGAGATCGGCCGGGGCATCGACGTTCGTGCCGCCGGCGAGCGTCAGCACCAGCTCGATGCAGCGTCGGAACGGCTCCGCGGCGTTCCAGAGGTCGACGCCGCGCTCGAAGCGATAGCTCGCGTCGGTACTCAGCCCGAGCGCGGAGCGCGTGCGGCGGATGCGCCCCGGCTCGAACCAGGCGCATTCGAGGAAGACGTCGGTCGTTCCCTCGTGCACCTCGGTCCCAGACCCGCCCATGACGCCGCCGATCCCGATGGCACCACGTTCGTCGGCGATGACGGTCATCTCCTCCGTGACCGCGCGCTCGACGCCGTCGAGCGTCACGACCTTCTCGCCGCGCCGCCCGCGGCGTGCGATGACGGCGGGTCCGTGGAGCCGTGCCATGTCGTAGGCGTGCATGGGCTGCGCGAACTCGAGCATTACGTAGTTCGTCGCGTCCACGATGTTGTTGATCGACCTGACGCCTGCCGCCTCGAGCCGCTGGACGAGCCAGCCCGGAGACGGTGCGACGCGCACATCCCGGATCACGGCGGCATGAAAGCGCGCGCAACCCTCCGTGTCCTCGATCGACACCCGTACACCACCGGTGACGGTGCCGGACTGCCCCGCCCCTTCGGATTCCGCGATGCGGCGACTCGGGGGAACGTCGATGTCCACGGCACCGGGAAGCACCGGCAACCGGAACGGAACGCCGTAGGAGGCCGCCAGCTCGCGCGCGATTCCCTTGTGTCCGAGAAGATCGGGCCGGTTTGCGGTCACGTCCACGACGAGACGGTCGTCGGCGAGCGGCAGGGCCTCGAGCAACGGTGTCCCGGGCGCGGCGTCCGTCTCGAGCTCCCAGATGCCGTCGTCCTGCGGCTCGAAGCCGAGCTCTTCGAGCGAGCAGAGCATCCCCTCCGACACCTCGCCGCGGATCTTCCGGCGGTCGAGCGTGAGCGCGGGCTTCTTCGGCGGCCGGCCCGGCACCGTGGAGCCCACCGGCGCGAAGGGATACTTCTTCCCCGCGGTCACGTTCGCTGCCCCGCACACGACGTTCAGTCGCTCCGCCGAGCCGTCGTTGACCGTGCAGACCCGAAGGCGATCGGCGTTCGGGTGCGGACGGACCTCTTCCACCAGCGCAACTCGAATGGCGGCAAGGTCGGCGTGGAGCGGCTCGATCGCATCCACCGGCGCGCCGAGCATGGCGAGGCGGTTCGCGACGTCCCGCGCGTCGAGGGGCCGGCGCAGGAAGGCCTCGAGCCAGCGGCGGCTCACGTTCACCGGAGGCTCCCGAGGAACCGCATGTCCCCCTCGTACATGTAGCGGATGTCGGTGACGCCGTAGCGCAGCATCGTGATGCGCGCCGGGCCCATGCCGAACGCGAATCCGGTATATCGCTCCGCATCCACGTCACAGTTCGCGAGCACCGCCGGATGCACCATCCCGCAGCCGAGAATCTCCATCCACCCGGTGCCCTTGCAGGCGGGACAGCCCGAGCCGTGGCAGAGCTGGCATTCGACGTCCATCTCCGCCGATGGCTCGGTGAACGGGAAATACGACGGTCGAAAGCGCGTCCGGGTCGTCTCCCCGAAGAAACGGCGGGCGAAGTGCACCAGCGTTGCCTTCAGGTCGACGAACGAGATTCCCTCGTCGACTGCGAGCCCCTCGATCTGGTGGAACGCCGGGGCGTGCGACGGGTCGAACGGATCGTTGCGATAGGACATCCCGGGAATGATGGCGCGCACCGGCGGCTCGTGCGTCAACAGCTCCCGGATCTGCACGGGCGAGGTGTGCGTGCGGAGCAGCTGGCGGCCGCCGCGGTCGCCAGGCACCGGCGTCGCATCGACGTACAGCGTGTCGTGCATGTCCATCGCTGGATGATTCGCCGGGAAATTGAGCGCATGGAAGTTGTACCACTCGGTCTCCACTTCCGGCCCCACGGCGACGACGAATCCGAGACCGCGGAAGATCTCCGTGATCTCGTCGATGACCGTGGTAACCGGGTGCGCGCTGCCGATCCAGCGGTGGCGGGCCGGCATCGTGAGGTCCACGCCCGCGAGCGCACGCCGACGGGATTCCTCGGCAAGCTCGGCCCGCCTCGCGGTGAAGGCCTGCTCGAAGGCGGCCTTGACCTGGTTCACCGCCGCGCCGAATCCCCGCCGCTCTTCCGGCGGCAGCGTCGGGATCTGCTTCGACGCCTCCGTGAGCGCGCCGGCCTTGCGGCCGAGGATCGCGGTATGCTCCGCCTCGAGGGCGGACTCGTCGAGCGACGCGATCCCCGCCAGGCGGGCCAGGAGTTCGTCGAGTTGAGCGTAGCCGGTCGGGTTCATCTGCTCGTTTCAGGAAGTGGTGTCGGGGTTCCGTCGCCCGGGAGCGGCAGGTGCCAGCGGGAGGACCAGCGGGCGTGCCCGTGCGATGGAATGGGAGCGCCCGTCCGCCAGCCGCATCGACGCGGTTGCCCGCTGTCGACCCGGAGCCGCGGCGGAAGCTGCATACGACACGGGGCCGCCTCGCGACTCGACGGGCGGCCCCACGGTAGGACAGCGGTACCTCGGGGCGCCTGCCCCGGTTACGACGCCGGCTGCCCCTTCGCGAGCTCCGCGATCTTTCCGAATGCTTCCGCGTCGTGCACCGCGAGGTCCGCGAGCACCTTGCGGTTGATGTCGACGCCGGCGGTCTTGAGTCCCGCCATCAGGCGGCTGTAGCTCAGGCCGTGGAGACGGGCGGCCGCATTGATGCGCGTGATCCAGAGGGCCCGGAACTCGCCCTTCTTCTTGCGCCGGTCGCGATAGGCATAGCGCATCCCGCGCTCGACCGTCTCCTTCGCCGCCTTGTAGAGCTTCGACCGGCCGCCGCGGGCACCCTTGGCGGCCTCCATGATCTTCTTCTTGCGGGCGTGGTGCGCGACGCCGTTCTTTACGCGAGGCATGGCTGCTCCTTACGCCTGCAGGAGGCGGTTGACGCGCGGGAAATCGGCGGAGCTCACGACATCGCCCTTCTTGAGCCGGTTCTTCCGCTTGCGCGACTTCTTGGTCAGGATGTGGCTGTGATTGGCGTGGAAGCGCTTGAGCTCTCCCGACCCCGTCTTCTTGAAGCGCTTGGCTGCGGCGCGCTTCGTCTTCATCTTCGGCATTCGTTACTCCCTCATTGGATTCAGAGAGAGAGTCGGGCGGTCGGACAGTCGGACGGTCGGACAATCGCACCGTTACCGTAGAACTGTCCTTCTCGCTCCTGACCCGCTCGTGCCACCCATACAGACTGTCCGACCGCCCGACCGTCCGACCGTCCGACTACTTGGGCGCCAGCACCATCGTCATGTTCCGCCCCTCGAGCTTCGCTTCCATCTCCACCTTGCCGATGTCGGCGAGGGCGGCGGCGACGCGGTCGAGCACGGCCTTGCCGAGCTCCACGTGGGCGAGCTGCCGGCCGCGGTACATCATGGTGACCTTGACCTTGTTCCCGTCCCCGAGAAACTCGCGGGCGTGGCGGGTCTTGAAGTCGAAGTCGTGATCGTCGATGCCCGGCCGATACTTCACTTCCTTGAGCAGGATCACATGCTGCTTCTTCTTGGCAGCGCGCGCCGCCTTCGCTTCCTCGAACTTGTACTTCCCGTAGTCCATGATCTTGACGACGGGCGGCCGCGCCGTCGGTGCGACTTCCACGAGATCGAGTCCCTGCTCCTGGGCGGCGGCGAGCGCCTCCTCGACGGGCAGGACTCCGAGCTGCTCACCGCCGGGCCCGATGACCCGGACGGGGCTGATGCGAATCTGCCGATTGACCCGTGTGCGCCGTTCGCGATCGTTAGTGGACAGTGGCTACTCCTCCGACTCTGAAACAAAAAGGGCACCCCGGTCGACGCGGGTGCCCAAACGATGTCTGGAACGCGGTCGCGTTCGCAGCTCGATCATGGGACCCGGTCGCGCCGCATCAAACCAGAGCGGGCTGTGGGGTGGGCACCGCCACGAATGGAGGGGCCACTTGGGGAACGGCCGAAATGTAGACAGGCGTCCCGGGAAGTCAACTCGCCGACGCCGGCTCCGTCCGCTCGACCGCCTCCAGCCCGACCGCCGTCCCGGTCCGCACCACCGTTCCCCACGCCACCGAAGCATCGTGCTCGAAGACGATACGCCACCCCTCGTTGGCCGCGTCGCGCAGGATCGAACGCTTGCTCTCGAGCGTTCGGAGCGGCTCGAGGTCGTATCCCATGATCCACGGGAGCCGGAGGTGGGCGGAGGTCGGGATGAGGTCCGCCACGAACGCGGCCGTTTCGCCACCGTCCTCGACCAGCACCGCCTGGTGATGCGGCACATGGCCCGGCGTGAGGCGCGCGAGGATCCCGGGAAGGATCTGGGCATCGCCGTTCAGCAGCTTGAACCGTCCCGCCGCCGCAACCGGCTCGAAATTGGGCGGGAGGTAGCTCGCGCGCGTGCGCTCGTTCGCGTTGCGCGCGAACTCGAGATCGCCCCGCTGGACGACATAGGTCGCGTTGGGAAACGCGAGCCGAAGCGCGCCTTCGTCATGGCCCACCTCGGCCGGGTCGCGCCGGGTGTTGCCTCCGGCGTGGTCGAAATGGAGATGGGTGTTGATGACCCACTTGATGTCGGCCGCCGAGTAGCCCGCGTCCTCGAGCGCGTCGTCGAGCTGGGTGCGGGCGCCCCCGCCGACGCCCTCCGCCGGCCGGCGCGACTCGTTCTCGATGCCGTAGATGTCCTTGAACTTCGCATCCTCCTTGCCGCCCAGCGCCGTATCGATGAGCACCAGCCCATCCGGATGCTCGACGAGGAGACAGCGCATGGCGAGCGGGATCCGGTGGCGAGCATCGGGAGGGATGACCTTCTCCCAGAGCGGCCGGGGCACGACGCCGAACATGGCGCCGCCATCGAGCCGCTGCAGCCCGCCCTCGAGCGTGTGGCAGCGAAGCGCGCCGACAGTGAACGTGCGGACGAGCCTCATGCGGGTCCCTCCGGCACCGAGTCCTCCCTCGGCGCCGACGGCATGGCGGGCGGCCGTCGCTTCCGGGGACGCGGCGGGGCGCGGCGCGTCGCGATCGCCTCGAGATCCTGGAGCGTGCGCGCACCCTCCTCGCGCGCGAGGCAGAGAAGCCGATCGAGCAGGCTCGCGGTCACGAGCGCATCGCCCGCCGCGCGGTGCCGCGCCGGATTCTCGAACGCGAAGAACTGCGAGAGATTGTCGAGGCCGCACGAACGCACGCCCTTCACGAGGCGCCGCGCGAGGCGCACCGTGCAGAGTCGCGCGCCGTCGAGGTCGAGTTGCCGGCACCGGCTCAGCTCCGCCGTCACGAAGCTCCAGTCGAAGCGCATGTTGTGCGCGACGAAGACCCGGCCCCCGAGGGCGGCGACCACCTGGTCGGCGATCTCGGCGAACGTCGGGGCATGCCGCACCATGTCGTTGCTGATCCGCGTGATCTGCGTGATCGCGGGGGGAATCGGCCGGCCGGGGTTCACGAGTGATTCGAAGACGACCTCGCGTCGCGCGCCGTGGACGAGCACCACCGCGATCTCGGTGATCCGGTCGGTTCCCAGCGCACGCATGCCGGTGGTCTCGACGTCCACCACCGCGAATGCGCATTCGTCGAGCAACGGCGAGCCCTGCATCTCCGGGACGAGGCCCCAGCGGCCGTCGGCCAGCTGGCGGACGCGCGGGTCGGCGCCGAGCAGCGCGACGAGCAGTCGCTCCGCGACGGCCTTCGGCGCGTTCGGCATGCCCAGGACCGAGCCGCAGAGCGAGTGGGATGTGTGGGGGCTCGCCGCGAGCTCGGCGAGGATGTGGTCCAGCAGGGTGCCACTGGGGTAGGCAGAGACGCCGATCATGGCGTCACGATCGATACGGGCATGCGCGGAGCTCGGAAGATCGAAGGCACGGTGGGATCCGGGAGCTGAAGTATAGCGGAAGTCGCATCGTGCCCACAACTTGGCAGGCGTAAGCGCGCCGCCGAATCGCCTGAGCAAACGGGAAGCCCTGGTCCGTCCCATGCATGGTCGGGCAGCCATCCTGGGTACCTGGGAAGCGACGCGACTATGATGCAGTGCGCCCGCAGGTTCATCCTCATCCCCTGTCTGGCAGGGCTGGCCACCGCATGCAGTGACCCGCCCACCAGCCCGCCGGCTTCATTACCCGGGTTCGACGCAGTCGTCTCCGACCCGCTCACTTACAGACTGTCGAGCTCGGCGGGACGCGCCGGCGTCGCTCCGGCATTCTCGGGAGCGAGGGTCGATGGCGTGGCCTTCGTCTCGCTTCCGCCCGGCACCGTCCCGGATGCTGAAACCGCCACCGTGGTCAATCTGCGCACGCAGCAGACCATCGTGCCGACTGTGGTCGATGGAGGATTCGACCCGATCGAGATCCGGGCGGAAGCGGGCGACACGATCGTGACGACCATGGTATCCAGCTCGGGTGCGGCGGCGTTTGCCAGAAGCGTCGTTCCCGCGCGACGCCGTCCGCGAGTCGTGCGCACCAGCCCTGCGCGCGGGCGGACCGACGTAGCGATCAACTCACACATCACCGTGGTCTTCAGCGAGCCGATCGACCCGGGGAGCCTGAGTGCTGCTTCGATGACGCTGCTCCGGGGAGCCGACACCGTCGCCGGAACCCTGCGACTCATGCCCGGCTCCGATCTCGTGGCGGAGCTGGTGCCAGCCGGCCCGCTCGCACCCGCTACGCAGCACACCTTGGTGCTTTCAGACCTCATTCGGGACCTGTCCGGTGACCCGCTGGAGGCAGATGTTCCGACCGTGTTCACAACGTCTGCCGAGGAATTGCCGGAGGAGCCGCTCCCGGCCGGCGCACGGCTCGAGTTCTCGACCGAGCCCGCGTCTCTTGCGGCATTCACGCCGTTTGCGCCCGCCATTGTCGTTACAGCTCGCGATGCGGAGGGTGCGATCGTCACGGGATTTTCGGGCCGGGTCACCATCAGGCTTGGCTCGGCCTCCTCCACCGCGGGGCTCATGGGAGTCGCGTCCGTCAGGGCATCAGCAGGCGTCGCGGTTTTTGCCGACCTGGCGGTCAACGAGCCGGGCGATGGGTTCGTCCTGATCGCCTCCGCCGAACCGGGAATCGAGATCGTGAGCAACGCGTTTGCCGTCACTGACAACTCGTGGAGCCTGCGGTCCAGTTCGCCGCTTCGCTACTTCGCCGCCTCCGCGGTACTGAACGGCAGTCTCTATATCCTGGGCGGCACCACGGACCTCGAGAACCTCTTAGGCGGAAGCGACCGGGTTGATGCCTACGATCCCGTGACCAATACGTGGGCGCAAAAGGCGCCACTTCCCACGCCGCTGGCTCGGGCGGGGGCCGGCGTGGTGAACGGGATTCTTTACGTAGCGGGAGGCCGGGACGAGGGCGGCGCAAGCTCGAAGCTCTTCGCGTACGATCCGTCCACCGATTCCTGGTCGGAGCGAGCCGAAATGCCCGACCGGCGGATGGACGTTGCGGTCGGCGTCGTGAACGGCATCCTGTACGTGCTCGGCGGCTACTCGCTCGCGGAAGGAACGCATGTCGGCAGGCTCACGGCGTACGACCCCACCACTGACTCGTGGAGTGTGAAAGCGTCGATGCCCACGGCGCGCGGTGAGCTGGGCGCGCTTGTCGTCGACGGCGCACTGTACGCGATTGGCGGGATTACGGCCAGCGGGATGATGATGCTGGACGACGTCGAAACCTATGATCCGGCAGCGGATCGCTGGACGATTCGGGCGCCCATTCCCACCGCTCGCTCCTCCATGGGCATTGCCGCGAGGAATGGCCACATTTACGTCATCGGCGGTTTCGCCAATCCGATGCACCGGGTCGGCGACGTGGAGGTATACGACCCCGATATGAACCGTTGGGCGCCGGGCCCTGCGATGCCGATCCCGCGAGGAGGTCGTACGCAGGCTGGTGTGATCGATAACGTGATCTACGCGATGGACGACGGGGGGGGCCTTTACCAACTCGTCCCCTGAGGCTCGCGGTGCACCGGGTGAATCAGGCTCGCGAGCCATCGGTGGTCAGCGGGTCACGGTTCCCCCCGCCGGAGCGGCAGCGTCATGCAGCGCGGCCCGCCGCCGCCCCGCACGATCTCGCTTCCTTCCACCGTCACCGCCGCGCGGTCACCGGGCCGGATCGCGACGTGACCGTTGAGGAACTCGGCGGACGGGATGATCGCGAAGCCCGCCCCGGCGAGCTCGGCCAGCGTCGCCTCGTTGCGGTCGTACGTGATCACCTGCCCCGGCCGGACGGCGACGAAATTGCAGGCGGAGCTCCACTGCTCCCGCTCCTGCGTCGTGCGGTGCGTACCGCCCGCGAAGAGCGGCTCGAGCGGCATTCCGGCCGCGGCGAGCGCCGCGAACAGGTTGGGCATCTCGCGCACGCCGTTCTCGCCCTTGCGCCGGTGCAGCACCGGCAGCCGCTCGGGGCCGACGAAATACGGCGGATAGACGACGCAGAGGTCTCGGTCGATCTGGGTGAAGATCATGTCGAGGTGAATGGCAGTCGGTGCCTTGGGCATGACGACGACGAGCACGTCGGTCACCCCGCCCTTCGCGAAAAGCACGTCGCAGAACTGATCGAGCGCGGCCGTGGAGGTGCGCTCGCTGAACCCCACCACCAGCAGGTCGTGCCGAAGGATGTGGACGTCCCCTCCCTCGAGCGTGTAGTTGCTGCGCCGCTCCTCCGACCCATCGTAGATGATGCCGGCGTTGGCCAGTTCGGGATGGTGCGAGAAGAGCGTCTTGATGAGCAGCTCTTCGGTCCAGCGGACGCCGTAGCGCATCGAACCCACCACGGCGTGCTGCCCGATCACCATCCCGATATCGCGCGGGAAGAAGAGATTCGGAAGCGCCGGAAGCGCGTAGCCCGGCTCGTTGAGCGCCCGCGAGATCGCCCCGCTCTCCTCCTCCGTCCCCTCGATCAGCATCGAGACGAGCTCCGCGGGCGGCAGCTCCGCGAGCCGCTGGGCGAGCGGCTCCGAGGGCACGACATCCATCGTCTTGCTGATGAAGAACTCGCGCGCCTCGGTCCGCTGCAGCACTTCGGCGAGCAGCGTGCGCACCTGGAACACCTGCGCGAAGCGCTCGAGGACGGCGACGAACTGGCGGTGTTCGCGCTGCGCCGTGTCCACCTCGATGATGTCGTCGTAGAGGTACGCCTCACGGGTGCCCGGCGTCACCGCCTCGAGCTCGAGGCCCGGCGTGTGGACGAGAACGGATTCGAGAGGACCGATTTCGGATGTGACGTGGAGGGACATGAGTGGAAGGTAGCGGAGGAGCGGGAGGGCGGGAAAGCGGGAAGACTGGAGCGGGAGAGCGGGAAAGCGGGAAAGCGGGATGTACGGGGCCCCC
>JAICNA010000143.1 GCA_025928955.1 Gemmatimonadales bacterium
GACGCGATAGGCGGTGGCGAGGCCGCGACGATCGGCTTGATTTCAGCCGAACCCGCCGTTATTCTCATCCCTCTTTCCCGAGTAGCTCAGTTGGTTAGAGCAGCTGACTGTTAATCAGCGGGTCGGGGGTTCGAGTCCCTCCTCGGGAGCTCTGCAGTCAACTCGTAACGGCTTCTCCCGCAAGGGCCTGGTAGACATACCAGGCCCTTTTTCTGTCCAGCGCGGATACGCGGTCGGGTGTCTCGATCTACGAGAATCTTCGCGCCAGGGCCGTGACGATCGGAAGAAGGCGCATCGCGACCGGTTCCAGCACCGGCTTGAAGGGGCGGGCGGCGGAGCGCAGTACGACCATCGATGGCCGCGACTTCCGAGGTCCCTCGGCGGCCTCCCGGGTGAGGTCGGCGTCGAGCGACACCGGAATCGGAGCGCCATCCGCTGGCGCAGCGTACGACCGCCATGCGTCGTTGAATCTCTGATAGAAGAACGCGCGGTTGGCGTCGCGCAGGGGTTCGAGTTCGGGCGGCAATGCGGCGCGGGCGCGGCCGGGGGCGCGGCCGATGGTCGGGTGGAGGTTGATCTCCCAGGTCTGCACCCGTCCGTCCTGGACCGCATAGTCGATGCGCCCGTAGTCCACCCCGGCCAGCCGCACGATCTCGGCGAGCTGCCGTGCATGCGGGTCCTCGTGCAGGTAGGCGCGTTCCTCGAGCAGTACCGCTTCGGAAAACTCCGTATGCTCGTGCTTCAGCATCCAGTTGCGCCCGTACGCCATGCTCCGCGGAAGGATCCGTTCGCCCACGATGAACGCGGCATACTTGCGATAGTAGCCCTCCGGCGACGCGGTATCGTGGAACTCGGCCACCAGCAGATCGCCGAACTCGTATCCCTGCACCATTGCCCGCCCGAGCCAGGCCTCGACGTCCTTCGATTCGTAGAGCAGCGGCGAGATGTTGCCTCCATGGCTTCGCTCCGCGCGCACGAAGACCGGATACCGGAGCCCCTCGTAGCGCGCTCCGGCGCGCACCACGCGGAACCCGTTCAGTCCGCGCTCGGCCAGGGTTGCCAGCAGATCGTACCGCAGCAGCGTGCGCCGCGGGTCGTTGAAAAGACGAACCCCCGGCTCGCCGGCGAGCTTCTCCGCAAGGGCGCGCACCAGCCGGTCCATTCCGGGCCGGAGCTGATCGAGCGCGCTGAAGACCCAGGTGCCCCGCTCGAACGTCCGCCGCGCGGGGAGCGATTCGTAGTGCACCACACGCATCGCGCCCGCCAGGCTCGCGCCGTGGCCGGTGAGGTAGTTCACGAACGCCCACGCCTGGTCGCGAGGGACGACGAGGTGGATCATCCGGTCGGGCCCTTCGACGACGCGAGCGGCGACTCCGCCACCATCGGGCCAGCGGCCACGGCGGCCTGCCGGTCGCGGCGCCGCCGCGAGAGAATCGTGGCGACGCTCATGTCGCCGGTCACGTTGAGGAGTGTCTTGAAGATGTCCGGAATCGTTTCGACGGCCTCGAGAATGATCACCCCCTCGATCGGCACGCCGGCGGCGAGGTAGGCAGGCAGCGTCTTGAACGCCACACCCCCGTTCGGAACTCCCGCGCTCGTGAAGCTGAGAAGCATGACGGTCAGCAGGAAAACCACCATCGTCTCTGGTGCGATCGACACCTGGTAGACCTGCGCCAGGAAAAGCAGCTTCGCGGGGCTCGAGATCGTGCGGTTGAGCTTGAACACCGACACGGACAACGGAAGAACGAAGCTCGTCGCGGATGCGGGGAGCCGCAGGTGCGCTCGCGCACCGTCGACCAGTGCCGGCAGCGAGGCGAGTGACGAGCGGGTGCTGACGGCGACGAGCTGGGCGGGCGCCACGGCGCGCGCGAATGTCGTGACGCCGGTCCCGCCGAGGAGCGACGAGAGCGGATAGAGCAGCGCGGTGAAGAGCAGCATCAGCGCCGACACGACGAGCGCGAAGGCGGCGAGCATCTGCGCACCGGCGCCGCCGGCCTGCAGCGAAAAGGACAGGGTGAGGATGAAGACCGCGACCGGCGTGACGGTGAGGACCCACCGCACGCACGTCAGCATCGCCTCCGCGGCGCCCTGGAAGACGCGGCGCATCGGGTCCCGGTACTGCTCGTCCAGTCTCCGGACCGCCACGCCGAAGAGCGCCGTGAAGAGGAGGATGGGGAGCAGGTCGCCGCGCGCGGCCGCCTCGAAGATGTTGGTCGGGACGAGTGCCGAGAGCCACGTGGCGAGCGATGCGTCGCCACCGCCACTCGCCACGGCGGCTGCTGAGGATGGAACCGTGACGTCGAGGCTCGGAGCCGCCGGCGCCAGCAGGCGGATCAGCGGCGGCGCAGCCACCACCGTGAACACGCCCGCCACCGCCAGCAGCCCGACGAAGAGCGCGAGCGCCCGCCCTCCGAGGGCGCCCACCGACTCGCCCTCGCCAGCCCCGACGACGGCGGCCAGCACGTGCACGATCACGAGGGGAAGGACGAGCAGCTGCAGGGCGGCGACCCAGATGTCTCCGAACGGCTCGAGGGCGGCGGCGAGCCCGGCTATGGCGCTGCTTCCCGTCCGCTGCCCGAGCATGCCGAGGACGAGCCCCGTCGAGAGCGCGGCGAGCGACAGGATCGTGAACGAGCGGTACCGCGCACCGGTACTCATCAGGGAAGGGGCCGCGTCTGAGCCGGGGGGTGCATGGATGGCTCCACTGGTCGATGAGGTAGCAAGCGCCCGGTGCAGATTCGGTGCCTGACGCAGCGCCACCGGATCGGCAGGCACGAGGGGCTCACGGGGCGCCCGGCTGCGAGGAGAAAGCTGGACAGTCCGGACGATTGTCCCTCAATGCCGCAAACGGGAGGCCAAGGGGCAGGGCAGCCCGGGCGGCGCTCCCGAGCTCACTGATTTGGCCGGAAACCAAGATATACCTCAGCGCCGTCACCGGGCGGCGAGGCTGTCGCGCGCGACCTCGTAGCGCTTCACATATCGCACGCCGTCGGCGTCCTCGGCCGTGGCCCAGACCGTATCGCCACGAAAGGTCGGCTCGGGGGAAACGAGGAAGCCGGCGGGGGTAGTCACTTCGCCGAGGTAGCGGCCGTCCGGCTCGAATACGTCGAACGCCACGGGCTCGGACCAGGCGGCCGCGACCGGCCGTCCTGCTTCGCTGCTCCCGGCCACAACCGACGGATCCTTGATGCCCGGTTTCGAGACCACGATCCAGATCCGGCCGTCCTCACCCACGAACACTTCCCGGAACGGCGGCTTCGTGGCCGGGACATCGGGACCGTTCCAGGTCCAGCCCGGGTACGCGCTGCGCATTTCCTCGGTCGCTTCCCGGCGCAGATCGCTCGCCTCGTCGCTCGCGACCGGAACCGGCGCTGCGTCTCGCTCGATCCGTAACGTCCCGTCAGGGCGGAAGACGTCGATGCGGTACGCGGTCGAGAGTCCGCCGACCATGTAGCCCAGCGGGCTGAACGACCAGTGCGCTTCTGGTGAGAAGGGCACGTCGCTGACGCTCGTACTTCCCTCGCGCTGTGCCTTGATGATTGCACGATCCCACGTCCAGTGCGGCGCGGCGATGCTGTCGCCCGGGGTGCCGTCGGGGGCGTAGCGCTGCACGCCCAGCTTCCAGTCCGCCGGATCGTCGGCGGGCTCGATGAGGACCAGCGTGTAGAGATTGTCCGCCGAGTCCCGATAGAGCTTGCGGCTGGTGTTGAAGGTGCTGCTGATGCGCCAGGTGGCGAGGGGTGTACCGTCGCTCGAAAAGGTCGCCATTCGCCCGTTGCCCGGATCGCGCACGACGATCCGGCCGTCGCTCAGCACGGCCAGTCCTCCGTCCGGCCGCCGGTACTCGCCGGGGCCACTCCCCAGCCGCCCGATCGTCCGGAGGTATCCGCCGGACGGCGAGAACTGCTTGAGCGTCGGCGTGCCCTCCAGCACGTGAATCGTTCCGTCCGGGCCGAGGGCGAGCGCGCGGATGTTCCCGAGCATCAGCTCCTCGGCGCCATCGGCGACGCCGATGGAGAGCCGCTCCTCCAGGCGGGCCGGGGCGCCCCAGATGCTTCCCGACACGGTGCGTACGACCACGGTATCGCCGAGCGTGTCCCTGCTGGCGACCCAGCCGCGTTCGGCAGCTGCATCCTCGCCGCCGCAGCCTCCGAGCCCGAGCGCGCCCGCAAGGAGGAGCGGTGTAAAACGTATCATCGGAGTCTCCTGCAGGGGGTCGGGGCTGGACAGGCGGACGCCTCGGGGTGCATGTCGCCCTTCGCGACGTTTCTCCGCCTTGGGGGTGGAACAGGCCCCCCCCACCTTCAGCAGGAGAAAAGTCATGCGATTCATCGCCGGAAACAGAGGAACGCTGCTCGCGCTCGCCACCATCTGGGCTGCGGCAGGCGCCGCCATCACGTCGACCCGCCTCGCGGCGACCGTGCTCGCGCCCGTGGCCGACGCGCCGGCAGACAACTGGCTCAAGGGCCTCAACGGCAAGCACAAGCAGTTCTTCGACTTCCCGGCCACCGGCGGCGGGATCCCGCTGGTCCACATGATGAACTACTACGATACGTACAACAAGGCGTACGGGATTCCGGACAGCGACATCGACGCGGTCGGCACCTTCTACGGGAGCACCACGTTCCACGCGCTCAATGATGCGATGTGGGCGAAGTACCGGCTCGGCGAGTTCCTGAAGGAGAACGATGGGTCCGGGAAGCCCGCGACGGCGAATCCCTGGCGCACGTCCCCTGTGGTCCTCGGCATGACGCTCGCGCCCGCGAGCATCGAGTCGCTCGAGAAGCGGGGCGCCACGTTCATCGTGTGCAACAACGCGCTCACCATCTTCTCGGGGCTGCTCGCCCAGGCCCGCGGGCTCGACGCGAAGGTCGTCTATGACGATCTCCGCGCCAACATCCTGCCGGGCGTGGAGCTCGTTCCCGGGATGGTCGTCGCGGTCGAGCAGGCGCAGCGCGCGGGGCTGTCGTACCACCGGCAGTAACCGGAGGAACGATCCGCGGATTACGCAGACACGGAGGAACTCCGGCGCTCGACCGTCGCCGGCGATTCGCCAGCGGAGCGGAGTGCAAGCAGGTGGAACAATCGCATTGCCGCGCGATGGACGTCTGAGTCGGGCACGAAGGTCGTCTGCGTAATCCGTGGCTTCGCCGAGTCTGGCGAAGTCACGCTGCATTGAGGGATCGGGCCGCGCAGAGGCGGCGGCCAGCGAGCGATCGGGTAGATTTCGGGAATGCCGACCGCCGCTCGCATGCGAACCTGCGTCCTGCTCTGCTCGCTGTTCCTCACTGCGACGCGCGCCTTCGCGCAGATGCCGCCGGTGGGTCGGATCGAGGTGTTCGGGCACCCTGAGTCGGTGGAACGCGTCCGCGCGATCGTCGCCGATCTTCAGGGCAGAGAGCTGTCGGCGGAGATTCGAGATCGCGAGCGCCTGATCGCCGAATCGTCCGGCGTGGCCGAGGCGACAATCGAAGCGGTCTGCTGCGATGGCGGAGTCACGACGCTGTATGTCGGTGTCCGCGGGGAAGGGGATTCGGCGCCGCGTTTCAATGCCTCGCCTGAGGGCGCCGCGCGGCTCCCGGGGTCGCTCGTGGCGCTCGGTGAGCGCTTCGACCGCGCGCTCGCCGATGCGGTCCGTCGCGGCATGGTGGGAGACGACATGTCGGCCGGGCACTCGATGCTCGCGGATTCCGGGGCTCGCGCGGTGCAGGAGGAGTTCATCGAGGCGGCATCCGCCCACGTGCCCCGTCTCCGGGAAGTGCTCGCCACCTCCGGAGATCCAGGCCACCGCGCGCTCGCGGGACAGATTCTCGCCTATGCAGCGGACAAGCGCGCTATCGCGCCGGATCTCGTGGCTGCCGTCCGGGATCCCGACCCTGCGGTCAGGAACGTCGCCATGCGCGCGCTCTGGATCATCGCGAGCTACGCATCGGCCCACCCCGATCTTCGTGTTGAGATCGCGCCGGATCCGTTCGTCGATCTCCTCCATTCGATTGTCTGGACCGACCGGAACAAGGCGTCGCTCGTGCTGATGGAGCTGTCGGCAGCGCGGGACCGCGCGCTGCTCGAAACCCTTCGAGCCCGCGCGTTCGAGCCACTGCTGGCGATGGCGCGCTGGGAGAACCCCGGTCATGCCCTTCCTGGCCTGGTGATGCTGGGCCGCGTGGCTGGCCTTTCCGAGGAGGCGATCTTCGCGGCCGTATCCGAGGGCAGGCACCAGACGATCATCGAAGCGGCGCTCCGCCTGGCGCCGCGTCCCGATCGCCGATAGCGCCGGCCACCTGATGGCGCTTCACGCCTGATGTCTTCCGTCCGACCGACGGCTTCGGAGCTCCGTGCAGCGGTGCGCCGGCGCGTTTCCGATCTGATCGTGCCGGGACTCACGGTCCTCTTCTGCGGCATCAATCCAGGCCTCTACTCGGCCGCGACCGGTCATCATTTCGCGCGGCCCGGGAACCGCTTCTGGCCGGCCATCCACCGCTCGGGATTCACGCCGCGCCAGCTCGCGCCGTGGGAGGAGGCGCAGCTTCTCGACGCGGGCTGCGGCATCACCAACCTCGTTCCGCGCACCACGGCCGCCGCGTCCGAGCTCTCTCCGGCAGAGCTCCGCGCCGGGGGGCGCGCGCTCGAACGCAAGCTCGAGCGATACCGTCCGAACTGGGTCGCGGTTCTCGGCATCGGCGCCTACCGGGCCGCATTCGGCAGCCCGCGGGCCGCGGTCGGGCGACAGCCCGAGTTGCTCGGCGGCACGAGCGTCTGGCTCCTCCCGAGCCCGAGTGGCCTCAACGCCAACCATCAGCTTCCGGATCTCGTTGCCGAGTTCCGCCGTCTCCGCGCAGAGGCGTTCGGCCGCGGCTGAACCGCGCCAAAGTGACGGGGGACGCAGTCCCTGAGGGCCGGTATCGCCGATATTGCCGATTCAACCTGCCTTGGGAGATGGACATGCGGAAACGCTCGCGCGGCACAATGGACAGGATCCTGGAATACGGCACGGTGGCGGCGACGGGCGCGGCGCTGCGCCGCGTCCCGATTCCGGGTGTGGCACGATTCGCCGTGACGCCACTGATCCTGCGGATCGCGCGGAACCGGCGCGCGCGCAACGTTCTCCTCGGGCTCGCGGCGGTGGGCCTCGTGGTCACGCTGCTGTCGGACTACACCGGGCGCGACGAGCCGGATGAATGGGGTGAACCGTATTGAGCGTCGCTCAGCGGCCCCGCTCGATCCTGTAGAGGAGATCCGCGCCGGTGTCGGCGCCGGTCTCCGCCTGCAGCGTCCATTTCTTCGAGAGCAGGTATCGCAGCCGGAGCGTGCTGATCGGATCGAAGAGGCCGATGCCGTAGCTCACGTACAGGCTCGGCGAGAGGTAAGTGCCCGCAACGAATGACGCCTCGTGGAAGCCGCCGTCGGACTCGATCCGTGCGTCGTCGAGTCCGAAGCCCTGGCCGAGGCTGCTCGCGAGCACATTGCTCCCGCGGAGACCGAGCGAGCTCGCGGCGCGAGACAGGAGGCTTCCGTCCGCTCCGCTCCCTTCCCCTGGCGCGCGTCCCGTCACGATGTAGTGCAGCGCCGAGTTCTGCGACATTGACGGCTCCGACCAGATCGTGACGATCGGCGACTTGAGCGTGCCGCCAATCTGCAGGCCCGCGACCGTGCCGTCGTCGGCAGTGCGGCTCGCCCGGATGGAGAGCGCCGGATTGTCGACCGGACCGCCGGCGAACTGCACGCGCCCCTGTGACACCGAGAGATCCTGGCCGTACGCCTTGTACTGGCCCTGTTCGATGATGATTGCGCCGCTCGCGCGCGTGGGACGCATCGGGGTCTCGAGAATGACGAGC
>JAICNA010000049.1 GCA_025928955.1 Gemmatimonadales bacterium
ATGTTCGTGACGATGTCCTGCTGCAGCCCCATGCTCGCATCGCGGGGCGTCATGAGCTCGAATTCAATCTCGCGATCCGCGCCGAGGAGTGCGGCGGGGGGTTTCCACAGCATGCCGACATTTTCGCCGATCGAATCGCCGACGGCGCCCTGGTCGATCGTGCGCCCTTCCTTGGTCCGGAGCGAGAAGCGGCGGCCGCTTTCATCGATCGCGAGCACGTAGGACGCCGGGCGCCATGGCCAGCGGGCATCGAAGGTCTTGAAGAGCGTGGAGTCCGCCACGTCCTTCGGCTGGAGGAACAGCTTCTCCTGCACGATGACGCTGTCCAGCACCTGCGCGGTCGTGAGCAGCTGGACCCAGTTCTGGCCCTCGATGAGGCCCTTGCTCTCGCCGAGCTGCCGCCCGTCCCCACCCTCGGGAGCGCGGATATAGATCGTGGAGTTGACCGTGTAGATCGGATCGATGAAGCGGGTGGCCAGCAGCCCGATGCCGGTCCCGACCACGACCACGGCCAGGATCAGCCAGCGATACCGCTTGATGGCGGCGATATAGCGGCCGAGCTGAATTCCACCTTCCGGCTCGATCGGCGGAAGCGGCGGTGGGGAGGCCTGGATGGGGGTCCCAGCCTCGATATAGGGCTGAACCGCACCGGAATCGCTCGGGGGTAGCAGGTTGCCAGCCATACTTGCAACACTCCACGGTAGCCTGCGGGTGACCCCGGCACGCGGGGGAAAGGGTATCGCCGCTCTGCTACGCAAACTAGGTACCGCTACGCCCTGCTGCAGTGGCGCAGGTCGCAAACCCCGGTGCCGTGGACCCCGGTTTGCATGAATACCGCAGGTCGGCGGGTTCCGCTCGCAATCTGTCGTTGGGAAGCTACATTGGTGGTGCCGCGATGCAACAACCGGGTGTGGCTTCGAGCACACGATTTGCTTGAATCGAGCACCAGGGTGTGGTATCCACGAAACTGTTCGGCGGTTCGACTCGCGCTCCAAGGAGCCTTCGATGGGCAGCTCGCTCGCGTACAACGTCAAGCGGCCGGATGGCGGTGCGTCTCCCGAGTCCGAGCGCGATCCGCTCTCGATTCCCGGCGAGATCAAGGCCAGCATCCGCGTCCTGGTCGTGGATGACGAGCGGACGCTGCGCGAGAGCTGCGCGAGCGTCCTCCAGATGGACGGCTTCAACGTGACCGTGATGGGGCGGGGCGAGGAGGCGCTGGAGACGGTCCGACGCCGGAAATTCGACATCATCCTCGTCGACCTCTACATGTCGCAGATCTCCGGGATCGAGATCCTCCGGGCGGCGCTCGACGCCTACCGGGACACGATCGTCGTGGTCATGACGGGGAACCCGAGCGTGACGAGCAGCATCGAGGCGCTCCGCGCGGGCGCCTGGGACTATCTCCCGAAGCCGTTCTCGGCGACGCACCTCCAGGTCCTGATCGGCCGTGCGTCGCATGCGGTGATGGTCGGGCGCGAGGCGCAGGACCTTCGCCTCCAGCTGATGAAGCAGCACGGGCACAGCGACAAGATCGCCCTGATCGGCATGTCCCCGGCGTTCCGGAAGGCCGTGGAGCTGGCCCGGAAGGTGGCCGCGACCGATGCCTCGGTCTTCATCAGCGGCGAGAGCGGCACGGGCAAGGAGGTCATTGCCCAGTTCATCCATCAGAACAGCCGCCGGGCGAGCCGCACGCTCGTGCCGATCAACTGCGCGGCGCTGCCCGAAGGCCTGCTCGAGAGCGAGCTGTTCGGCCACCGGAAGGGCGCTTTCACCGGCGCCGACCGCGACAAGCCCGGCCTGCTCGAGACCGCCAACGGCGGCACCCTCTTCCTCGACGAGCTCACCGAGATGACGATGCCGCTGCAGGCCAAGCTGCTGCGGGTCATCCAGGATGGCGTGGTGCGCCGGGTCGGAAGCGAGACGCAGGATGCCGTCGTGGATGTGCGATTCATCTCGGCCACGAACCGGGATCCGCAGGAAGCGGTCGATCAGGGCGCGCTCCGTGGGGACCTCTTCTACCGCCTCCGGGTGGTGCCGATCAAGCTCCCGCCGCTTCGCAAGCGGCTCGAGGACATTCCGCTGCTCGCCAACCACTTCCTCACGTATTACTGGCAGCGGCACCGGCAGATGGGCGACCGGATGCCGAAGCTCAGCGAGGAGAGCATCGCATACCTCCGCTCGCGCCCCTGGCGCGGCAACGTGCGCGAGCTGCAGAACGCCATCGAGCATGTTGCCGTGCTGGCCGAGCCGGATCAGCTCATTCAGCCGGACCATATCCCGATCTACGACGACCAGCAGTCGGAGTGGCCGGCCGAGTCCGCCGCGGCGGCGCCGGCGGTCATGGACGAGGCGTACCACACCGCGAAGGACCGCGTCATTGCGCAGTTCGAGCGCGAGTACCTGTCGCGCCTCGTGGGACGCGCCGGCGGGAACATGTCGAAGGCCGCGCGCCTCGCGAGCATCGACCGAACGACGCTTTACCGGCTGATGGACAAGCACGCCTTTCAGCGGAACGACGCCCTCGAGGACGGCTGATCCTGGAAAGCACGCGCCTCGCAGGAACGACCACTGGCGGCGAGCGCCGTCGGGCGGGGCCGGGTGGCCCGGCCGGTGCGGGGCACGTCTGGGACCCTGCCGGGCCGACAGCGCCAACCGTCTCGCCGCCCCTCTGGGCCGCGCTGCAACGGGCCGTGGAGGAGGCGCAGGGCCAGTGGGACCGGATCGTCGAGCACGCCTCCTCGCCCGAGGAGGCGGCGGGCAACCTCGCCGCGCTGAGCACCGCCATCCGCGCCGCGGCAGCGGGCCAGCAGGCGGATCTCGCCTCCGTCCCGCGCACGCAGCTGGCCCGTCGCCTCGTCTCCGTCGTCCGGACCGGCTTCATCGAGCATGCCTCGGCGCTCTCGCCGCTGCCGGACGCCGGCCAGCTCCTCACCATCCTCGATGCGCTCGAGGGGGTGGCACGCTATCTCGAGCCGGACTGGGCGCAGCATCTCGCCGACCGCCTCTCCGGGCCCGACGGTCTCGAGCTCGTGGTCGAGGTCGCGCACGACCTGCGCTCGCCGCTCACCTCGATTCTCTTCCTCGCGGAAACGCTGCAGCGCGGTCGCAGCGGCCCCGTGAACGAGGTGCAGGAGCGGCAGCTCGGCCTCGTCTACAGCGCCGCGTTCGGCCTCAGCGCCATGGCGAGCGACGTGATCGAGCTCGCGCGCGGCGGGGACCGGCTCGTGGACCTCGATCCCATCCCGTTTTCGGTGCTCGACATCCTGGAATCGGTACGCGACATCGTGCTGCCGATCGCCGAAGAGAAGGCGCTCGCCGTGCGGATCGAGAGCCCGAAGACCGATTTCCGCATCGGCCACCCCGTCGCGCTGAGCCGGGTGCTGCTCAACCTCACGACCAATGCCCTCAAGTTCACCAACGAGGGATTCGTCGAAGTCGTTGCGCGGGATGAGGCGCCGGGACGGGTCGAGTTCAGCGTGCGGGATACGGGCCGCGGGATTCCGCCGCACAACATGGCGACCCTCTACGAGCCGTTCCGCCGGCGCCAGCGCGAGGGCGAGTACGCGTTCTCCGGCTCGGGTCTCGGCCTGTCGATCTGCCGCAAGCTGGTCGAGGCGATGGGCTCGCGACTCGAGGTCGAAACTGCCGCCGGACAGGGAACCCGCTTCCATTTCGTGCTCGACCTCCCCTCCGCCGCTCACGCCGGCCAGGTCTGACCCTACCAGTAGAGGGGCCCCCGGCCTACATTTAGCGCGCATTCCGTAGTTCGACGGAATGCGCCGCAGGACGCCGCCCATGGTCGTGGCGGGGGCGGTCGGTGCACCGACGGGATCGGTCGCGCCGGCCTGCCTCCCGCTCCGAGTGAGGCGGCGGACGCGGCCGCAATCAACCTGCCGGGTCTGCCCGGCGCTCAGCGGCCCCTTCGCCAGCGCGAGGGAGGTGCGCGAGCGCCCGACCGACCAGGCCGCACCCGAGTCCTTCGTGACCTACCCGCATTTGCGTCCCGGCCGCGCGGCCGAGTTGTCACTGCACGCCCCGAATGCCGCCCTTCTCATCGATTTCGACAATGTGACGCTGGGGATCCGCTCGGATCTCACGAAGGAGCTGCGCATGCTCCTCAACAGCGACATCATCAAGGGCAAGGTGGCCGTCCAGCGTGCCTATGCCGACTGGCGCCGGTACCCGCAGTACATCGTTCCGCTCTCCGAATCATCGATCGACCTGATCTTCGCCCCGGCCTTCGGCACCAGCAAGAAGAACGCGACGGACATCCGGCTCGCAATCGACGCGATCGAGCTCGTCTTCACGCGGCCCGAGATCGGAACCTTCATCATCATGTCGGGAGACAGCGATTTCTCGACGATGGTGATCAAGCTCAAGGAGTACGGGAAGTACGTCATCGGGGTCGGGATCCGCGAGTCGGCCAGCGACCTGCTGATCCAGAACTGCGACGAGTACTACTCGTACAGCGACCTCGCGGGGCTCTCCAAGGAGGGCGAGACGCCGTCGATCCAGCGCGACCCGTGGGAGCTGGTCGGCGACGCGATCCAGCAGATGGCGCGCAACGGGGACGTCATGCGCTCCGACCGCCTGAAGCAGGTGATGCAGCAGATCGATTCGAACTTCGACGAGCGCAACGCCGGCTTCAGCCGCTTCAGCAAGTTCGTCGTCGAGGCGGGACAGAAGGGGCTGCTCCAGGTCACCAAGCTCGAGAACGGCCAGTACGAAGTTGCGCCGCCCGCTGCGAAGACCGGTCGGGCGGAGCGTGCCGAGCCGGCACGGCCCGCCGAGCCGGCGGCGGCCGCACCGCGCCGCGGAGACGGGCGCGAGGAGTCCCGCGGCCGGGGCCGCGGCCGTGGCCGGGGCAGGGGACGCGAGCGGGAGGAGACGCCGCGCGAGCCCGTTCCCGCTGCGCCTTCGCGGCGCCCCGAGGGCACGCTCACCCTCGCGCGCGCGTTCCAGCTGATGACGGAAGCGCTGAACGAGTTCCACGCACCGGTTTCGGGCGAGCAGCTCCGCGGGCGGATGGCCGCCCTGCACGGTCGCGAAGATCCGCTGCTGGAAACGGCGCGTTTCGCCCGGCTGCTCCGGCAGGCGAACGACGCCGAAGTCGCCGACGTTCGGAAGGTGGGCGACGAGGACTATGAGGTGGCGCTGCACCGAGGCCGCGGCGCGCCCCAGGCCGCAGCTCCGAGGTCCCAGCCGTCGGCGCCGGCCGCCGAGAAAGTCGCCGAGCCGCTGGGCGCGAACGGCGCGGCGCCGGCTCCGCAACCTGAGCCCGCGCCCGCAGCGATGCGCTCGGGCCTGCGCTTCCGCCGCGGCTCCCGCGCGCCGATGCGCACGGGGGAGATTCCGCTCATCGGCGTCGTGAGCATGGAGCCGCTGGTCGAACCCGACGCGGCCATCGCAGAAGCGCCAGTGCCGGACGCGGTCGCGGACGCTCCGGCCAAGCGCACGCGGAAGCCCGCGCCGCGCGGCAAGCCGCGCGCGCCGAAGGTTGCCGCGGCGATGGAAACCGCGCCGCCGCCCGCGGAGGCCAAGCCGGCAGCAAAGCCCGCGCGGAAGCGGGCAAGGCCCAGAGCCAAGAAAGCGGAATGAGCGCAGGGCGACGGGCAGCCACGCTGCCCGTTCGTTTTTTCTCGCGCCCCGCGGAAATCGTCGCCCGCGAGCTGATCGGCACGATCATGCGATCGGAGGTCGATGGGGTCGTGACCGCCGGGCGCATCGTGGAGACGGAGGCGTATCTCGGCGAATCCGATCCGGCGTCCCACGGTTACCTCGGCCGCCGGAACACGCGCAACGCAGCGATCTTCGGCCCCCCGGCCTCCTGGTACGTCTATCTCTCCTATGGCATGCACTGGTGCGCGAATCTCGTGGCTGCTCGCGAGGGCGAGGCGGCCGCGATCCTCATCCGTGCGCTCGAGCCGCTCGAAGGCATCGAGGCGATGCGGGCGCGTCGCGGCTCCGTGGCGGATCGCCACCTCTGCGCCGGGCCGGGCCGACTCTGTCAGGCGCTCGGCATCACGCGCGATCTCGACGGGCGCATGATGGATGGGTCGCCGGTGCTGGTGCACGCCGGGCCGGCCGCGGAGCCGTCGCCCATCAGGGCCGGACCGCGCATCGGCATTACGAAGGCCGCGGACTGGCCGCTGCGATTCGTCCTTGCCGGCTCCCCATGGATCTCGCGCCCCTGATCGGCAGGTTGCGTCCGCGCGTGTATGGGGTATCGTCCTGAACCTCTCCCGATCGAGGTTCCTGCCATGAAGCACCTCCGGATGCTGCTCCACCTCGCGCCACTCCTCCTCGCGCCACTCCTCCTGCTGGTCCCTGCTTCCGCCGCCGCCCAGGTCACTGCCGCACCGTCCCAGCTCAAGGCGGGGCCGGAGGATTCCCTGGGTGGGGTGGTGAAGGAATTCGGGACCATGTGGACGTTCGACGCGCCGCCGCTCGCCTACTGGAAGGCCCGGTACGGATTCGCGCCGGACCAGGCGTGGCTGGACAACGTCCGCCTCGCCTCCGTGCGGCTCCCGAACTGTTCGGCCTCGTTCGTATCGGATCGCGGCCTCGTGCTCACCAATCACCACTGTGCCCGGGCCTGCATCTCGGCAAATTCGCCGGCGGACACGAACTACCAGCGCACCGGCTTCGTCGCGCGGAGCATGGATGAGGAAAAGCGCTGCCAGGGGCTGTACGTCGACCAGCTGGTCTCGATCGAGGACGTCACGACCCGCATCCGCGCGCGTGTGACCGCGCAGGACGCGGCCCGCCAGGTGGCACAACGACAGGCCGTGATCGACTCGCTCACGGCGAGCTGCCCCTCCGGCGGAACCGAGATCTGCCAGGTGGTGACGCTCTATCAGGGCGGCATGTACTCACTGTACCGGTACCGGCGGTACGCGGATGTGCGCCTCGTGATGGCGCCGGAGGAGGAAATCAGCTTCTTCGGCGGGGACCCCGACAATTTCACGTATCCACGTTACGCCCTCGACCTGACGCTGCTCCGGGTCTACGAGAACGACGCGCCGTTCCAGCCGCGCAACTTCCTTCGCTGGAGCCGCGGCGGGGCGAAGGAGGGTGACCTGGTGTTCGTCACCGGAAATCCCGGCTCGACCGGGCGGCTGCTCACGATGGCGCAGATGGAGTTCCTCCGCGACGTCCAGTATCCCGCGCAGCTCGCGCTCATCGCGCGAAACATCACGCTCTACAAGGGCCTCGCCTCCGCCAGCGAGGCCGCGCGCAGGCAGCACGAGAACACGATCTTCAGCCTCGAGAACTCGCAGAAGGCGATCACCGGCTACCGCGCCGGCCTGCTCGATTCGACCATCATGGCGAGAAAGGCGGCGTTCGAGCGGGAAGTGCGCGCGCGGGTCGCGCGCGATGCGCAGCTCCGTGCCCGCTACGGCGGAGCATGGGACGCCATCGCCCGGGCGCAGGCGCAGCTCGCTCGGCTGAACGTGCGGTCCCGGTATTACGGCTTCGGCGGTTCGCAGCTGCTCGGCTACGCGGGCGGGATCGTGCGCCTGCCCGAACAGTCGGCGCTTCCCGACTCGGCGCGCCTTCCGCAGTACCGTGGACGCGGGATCGACCAGGTTCGGCAGGCGATCCTGGCGAATCCGCCGATCGATCCCGAGCTGGAGAAGCTCACGCTGGCGGCACAGCTTACCGCGGCGCGCGCGGAGCTCCCGGCCAACGATCCCTTCCTTGCCGCGATCCTGCAGGGCCGCAGTCCCGAGGTAGCCGCGGAAGCCCTGATCGAGGGTACCACGCTCGCAGACACCGCGATTCGTCGCGGCCTCGTCGAGGGCGGTGCGGCGGCTGTCCGGGCGTCCCGCGATCCGCTGGTGGCGCTTGCGCGCCGGATCGAGCCGCTCGCGCGGACCGTGGCGCTCGAGGGCGCGCGGCACGAGGCCGTTCTCTCGGCCAACGCCGAGAAAGTCGGCCAGGCCCTCTTTGCGGCGTACGGCACGACGCTGCCGCCGGATGCGACGTTCACGCTCAGGATTTCGGACGGGGTGGTCCGGGGCTTTCCGATGAACGGCACCGTCGCCCCCTACAAGACATCCTTCTACGGTCTCTACGCCCGATCCGCCGATTTCGACGACGCAGCGCCGTTCCACCTCCCCGCGCGATGGCGTGACGCGGAAGCACGGCTCGACATGAAGCAGCCGATCAACTTCGTCTCGACCAACGACATCATCGGCGGAAACTCGGGAAGCCCGGTGATCAACCGCGATGCCGAGATCGTGGGCCTGATCTTCGATGGCAACATCGAGTCGCTCCCCAACCGCTTCATCTTCACGGACGAGGTCGCGCGGTCGGTGAGCGTGCACTCGGAGGGAATCGTCGCGGCACTCGGAAGCGTCTACGGCGCCGAACGGATCGTGCAGGAGCTGCGAGGCGGACGGTAGCCCCGGGCGGTCGACACGCCTGCCCGATGACCTCCGTAGAACACGAGCGCCCCTTCGTTGATTCGAAGGGGCGCTCGTGTTCCGGCCACGCCGCTGTGCTCACCAGGTCTCGCGCGAGCTTCCCAGGCTGAACCGGACGCCGCCCGTCACGGTGTGCACCGCGCCGCTGATGAGCCGCCCTTCGCCGAGGAGCTGGTTCCCTTCGGTGGTGAAGCGGTATCCCGGCACCGTCTGCAGCTGATAGTGGCCGAACACGCTCAGCCCACCGACGCGGAACTGCAGGCCCCCCATGAACGCGCCGAACCCGCTGCTCCCGATATCCTGCGCCACGGCAGGCGTGCCGCCGTCGAGCGGATCAGGCGAGACGACGTGGATGATCCCGCCACCGACGCCGAAGTAGGGCTGCATGTGCCCCCGCACCGGGAAGACAAGGAGGCCGAAGGTGTAGCGGCGCACGTCGCTGAAGGTCACGTTCTGCGGGCCGCCACCGGCGGTGTAATCGATATAGGCCGAGGTCTGATTGTCCTGGAAGGCCTCCTCCACAGCCAGGTAGAGCGCACCCTTCTTCGCCTTGATCAGCGCGTGGCCGCCGGCCATCGGAATCGCACCGCGGCTCTGGGTCGGGGTGCGGTAAATGAACATGCCGGCCTGGCCGCCGAGGTACCAGCGGTGGTCGTCACTCTGCGTCATCTCCTGCGCGCGCACATCCTGAGCGCCCAGCGCCAGGGCGAACGCGATCATCGGGATGCTGCGGCTGAGCAGGCTCATCGGGACCATCTCCTGGCTGCGGCTGGGGGCCTCGGCGCACAGCGGATTGCGCGGGGCCCGTGGAAAAACGCGAGGCGCCTCGGGCGGCACCTTCACGGGCAGGACCGGCGCCTGCCGGTCCAGCCTAAACTACGTTATGGCAACGAGATAGCCGGTGCGATGCGCCCGGATTCATTCCGGGGCGGACCGGCCGTCAGGAGGGGAAAGTGCAAAGAGGGGGCCAGCGCGGCCCCCCGGGTCAGATGAGGCCGAGCCTGGTTCCGACCGTGCGAAATGCCGCCAGTGCCTCGTCGAGGTCCGCCTGGGAATGCGCGGCTGAGATCTGGCAGCGCACGCGCGCCTGGCCCTGCGGAACGACCGGGAACCCGAACCCGGTCACGAAGACGCCTTCGTCGAGCAGCAGCTGGCTCATCCGGATCGCGTCGGCTGTTTCGCCGATGATGACCGGGATGATGGGCGTCTCGCCCGGGTGCGGACGGAAACCGAGCTCGAGGAGTCCGTCGCGGAAATAGGCGGCGTTCTGCGCGAGCGTCTCGACTCGTTCGGGGTGCGCCTCGAGGAACTCGATGCTCGCGAGCGCGCTCGCCGCCACGGTGGGCGGGAGCGCGTTGGAAAAGAGTTGCGGCCGGGCACGCTGGGTGAGGTAATCGCACACGGCTTCGGAGGCGGCAACGAAGCCGCCGGCCGCGCCGCCGAGCGCCTTGCCGAGCGTCGACGTGATGATGTCGATCTCGCCGACGAGCCCGAAATGCTCGGCCGTGCCGCGCCCGGTGGCTCCGAGGACGCCGGTGGCATGCGAATCGTCCACGACGAGAACGGCATCGTGCCGGCGGCAGATTTCGACGAGGTCGGGCAGCGGGGCGATCGCCCCCTCCATCGAGAAGACGCCGTCGGTGATGACCATGCGCGTCCGCCGGCCGCGCGCGGCCGTGAGCAGCTCGACGAGGTGATCGAGGTCCGCGTGGCGGTAGACGGCGGTCTGGCACTTCGTGATCGCCTTGGCGAGGCGGATCCCGTCGATGATCGACGCGTGGTTCAGCTGGTCGCTGATGACGATGTCTTCTTCGCCGAGCAGCGTGCCCGGGGTGGCTTCGTTCGCGTTCCAGCAGCTGACGAAGCTGAGGCTCGCCTCCGTGCCGACGAGGCGCGCGCATGCGGCCTCCAGGTCGCGATGGATGTCGAACGTACCACAGATGAAGCGGACCGACGCCGTGCCGGCGCCATAGCGCGTGAGGGCCGCCTGTCCCGCCGCCACGACGGTCGGCTCGTTGCTGAGGCCGAGATAGTTGTTGGACGAAAGGATGATGACCTCCCCCCGTCCCTCCATGAGGACCCGCGCGGCCTGCGGACTCTGCAGGTAGTTGAGCTGCTTGTAGACGCCGTCGGAGCGGAAGCGCTCCAGTTCGCCGGCGATACGCTGGTCGAGCGAGCTGGTGTGTTCTGGTGCGGTGCTCATGGTAGTCCTGAGGCTCGGGGCCGTACGGGCCGGAGAAGGTCGATGACCGAGATTCCGTCGGCGGCGTTGATCGTGTGGGCACCGATCAGGCCCGCCTGCCATTTCGGAAGGATCTCGTACACCACTCGTTCGGCGAACCGCGTCGGCGTCAGCTCGAGCACTTCATGGATCGTCAGCCCGGCGCCATACACCGGCACACCGATCTGCGCCGGCCGATAGAGCCGTCCCTGGTGCCTGAAGAACTGCCCACCCATCCGTGCGCGGCGGACATCGGCCACGACGGGGTTCTCCGGGTGCGGGTGGAACGGGCCGAACGGGCTGTCGGCCACGAGGATGTGCAGTTCCTCGGTCCGGTCGATACCCGGCTCGCCGATGCTGGTGAAGAGGTACCAGCGACCCTCGTGCTCGAGGAGCGTCGCATCCACGGCATCGATGTCGTCGACGAGGATGCGGTCGAGCGTCCAGCCGAGCGGAAAGGCCGCCGCGCGGTAGAGCTCGATCCGCCGTCGCCGGTTCGTTTCGGGGATCATATACCAGGCGTCACCGACGCGGAACACCTGGGGATAGGAAAGGTGGCAATCGGTCTCGAGCGCCGTGGCCAGCTCGCCGACCGGCCCCTTCGGCCCCATCTCCCACACGGCGATCGTTCCGCGGTTGCCCCGGTAGATCAACTCCTCGAAGAACATCCACCAGCGGGATCCATCGCGTACGATGAAGGGATCGGCCCAGAAGCGGTCGCGCGGCGTCGGGATCTCGCGGTAGCGATGCATGACGCCGTGCGGCGCGCTCCCGTCGATGCCCGGCGCCGCGTGCCAGGCGAGCGACCATTGCAGCCGGCGCCCGCGATGGCGCAGGCGCTGCGCCAGCCATGTCCGCGCGAGGGAAGCGCCGTGGCGCAGGACGGCGCCATTGTCGGGGATCCGGTAGAGTGGCTGCTGGTAGGCATCCCAGAGCGCCGTGTCTCCAGCGGAGGCCTGCCGCGGATCGCGGCCGGCGTGCAGGCGCTCGAGCGATCGCACCAGCATCCGTGCCGACCGCCGGTACATGTGCCGGATGTTCTGGGCAAAAGAGAAGCGCCGCGTCGCACCGACCGACCGGGCGAGCGCCACCCCGCCGTCCAGCTCCTCGGTGAGTCGTTGCAGCGTGACGCCCGTGACCGGCGAATCCTCGAGCACTTCCCAGATGCCGGGTGGGCCGCCGCGGTTCTCGCGATTGTCGCCATGGTGAAACGACCATACGCCGTACCGCGCCGACGAGAGCACGCCGCCGCGAAGGATCCGGAAGCCGCCGCGGACGATCACGTCGAGATCCGCGCCCCGTATCTTCGCCACATCCGCATCGGCAATGACGTCGCTGAAGCGCGTCGTGGCCGGGCGCACCCGCAGCACTTCCGCCGACGGGGCGATCGAGGCGAGTGCGAGCGGAGGCTCCTCGGGCGGAAGCTTCGCGCGGCGCGCATCGAGTCGCTCCGCGAGCGCAAAGGCGAGCTTCGACCGGTTCTGCCAGAGCCGCGCACCACGGGAGAGGTGGACGATCGGATCGGGCTCGCGCTCCACGATGAGCGCGATCTCCCCGATGCCGCGTGCGACGACCTCCGACAGGGCGGATCCGAGCCAGGCCGGCACCTCGGGCCCGTCCACGAGCAGCCCGATGCGGAGCGGCGGACCACCCACGCTCAACTGCCGATCTCCAGGATGACCTTGCCCGCCTGACCTTCCTTGATGACCTCGATGGCATCGGTCATCCGGTCGAGCGGATAGCGGTGAGTGATGACGGGGCGGGGATCGAGCTGGCCGGAACGAAGGAAGCGCTGCATCACGTCCCACGTATCGTACATGCGGCGGCCGGTCACGCCGTAGAGGGTGAGGCCCTTGAAGATCACGTCGCGCGCGAAGTCCACCTCGGTCGTGCGACTCGGCGTCCCGAGCAGGTTCACGCGCCCGCCCAGCCGCGCCGCGGCGAACGCCTGTGCATGGCCGGCAGGGTGCCCGCTCATCTCGCACACCAGGTCAGCGCCGTCGCCCTCGGTGAGCTGGCGGACGCGGGCCACGACGTCGTCGGCGGCAGGATCGAGGGTGACGTGCGCGCCCATGCGCGAGGCGAGCTCCCGGCGGGTCGGATTGAAGTCGCTCGCGATCACGACGGCGGCACCCGCCGCGCGCGCGACGCCGACCGCAAAGCAGCCGATCGGTCCGCAGCCCACCACGAGCACCCGGCTTCCCACGACCATCCCCCCTTCGAGCACGGTATGCACGGCGTTGCCCATCGGATCCATCACCGCGCCGAGCTCGGGCGGAATGCCCTCCAGCTTCATCACGTTGCCGGCCGGCATCGCGATGTATTCGGCGAACGCGCCATCGCGGTCCACGCCGATGATCTGCGTGCGCCGGCAGAGATGGCCTTCGCCGATCCGGCATTGCAGGCAATGCCCGCAGATGATGTGCCCTTCCGCCGTGACGAGATCGCCGATCGCGAGGAGACCGGCCGCGGCCGCTTCGCGGCCGAGCTCGGCGACTTCGCCCGAGAACTCGTGCCCGATGACAACCGGCGGCTTGAGACGTGCGCTCGCCCACGCATCCCACTCCCAGATGTGCAGGTCGGTGCCGCACACGCCGGCGTAGTGCACGCGGATCAGCACATCATTGGGCCCGCAGGTCGGCTTCGGGACGTCGCGCACCACCATCCCCGGCCCGGCAGTCTCCTTCACTAGCGCCCGCATGTCACCTCGTGGGAAGCGTCGTCGCCCGGTCGAAACAGCGCGGGAATATACCTACGGAGCATGTGGCTGGTGCCGCGAGTGTCAGGGGACGGAGGTACGGGTATAGACGGCGAGTGTGCCGGTGCGATACCGGAGGCGGTAGGGCGCGGCGAGGCTCCGGCCCTGCGCGAGTGCGTCGTACGGCGGCAGGCACGCGAGACAGGATCCGTCGAGTCCGAGCGTATCCTCCGTCACGACGACGTGCGGTGGCGCGGCGGCGAGCCCGGCCCCGAGCGAGTCGAGATACCGCGCGCGAAGTGGAGGGTCGAGCCGGGCGCTCACCGGTGTCTCGATGAGGAATCGGCCTGCGGCGGGGCGCCGGGCAAGGAACGCGACCGCGGGATGATTCCACGCAAAGGTGCGGGAGTCCGCCGGCGTCGAGTCGCGCACGAACGCGGCGGCAGCGCGCTCCGCATCGGCAGTCGCCATCCAGGAGGCGTACCGGCCGTAGTGCTCTGCCCGCGGCACGGAACCGCTCAGCAGCCGGACCGATCGCGCCGCCTCGCCGAGCGGATGGCGCCCGAGTGTGACGACTCCGAGTGCGAGCAGCGCGCCCGCGAGGACCTCGCGCATTCCGAGCTGGTCCGCAGCGCTGTCGTTTGCGGGAAGCCGCGATACGGCCGCCGCGGCGAGCATCGCGATCACCGGGGAGACGATGTGGAGCCGGTACGGATAGTAGGGACGCTGAAGCAGGATGAGCGGCAGCGCGAGCACGAGCCACGCGCCGAGGATCAGCGCTGCGCGCCGGTCGATCCGAGCGAGCGAGGCGATCCCGGCCGCCGCGAGCGGAAGCCCGAGCAGGATGACCGGATCCTCGAGGAACCCGTACGAAAGGGATTCGGACAGGGCCGCCAGCAACCCCGCGGTGTTCTTTTCGGAGTTGAAGCGGATCACCGCCTCGTAGAATGGGTCGAGCGTCCCGGTCGCCCCCGCGATCGCGAGCCACGCGATGACCGGCGCGAGAAAGCCGCCGAGCGCCGCGAGGGCCAGCCGTGGCCGCTCGGCGGCTCGCGCATCGAGCGCGGCGAGGAGGAGGGGAAGCGCGAGGAAGGCCGCGTAGTGCGGCTTCAGCAGCGCCGCGAGCGCCGCGGCGCCACCGGCAACCGCCAGCAGGGCAGCGGACGGAGGTGCCGCGCGCAGCAGCAGGGGAGCGAGCGAGAACAGCAGGATCCAGGCGACCCAGCCATCCGGCTGGGCGGTATTCATGAAGCCCGTATTGGCGTAGGCCAGCACCCAGAGGAGTGCCGCGCCGATGCCGACAGCACGGCCTGCGAACCGCGCCCCGGTCCGGGCAATGAGCAGGGCACAGGGGAGGACGAGCAGAAGGTCGAAGGCGCGGATGCCCCACCAGTTGCGCCCCGCCACGAGCTGCACCGCGGCCGACGGATAGAAGGAGAGCGGTCCCTTCACGTCGAACGCGTCGCGATACGGCATTCCTCCGCGGGTGATCACGTCGCCCACCCAGGCGAACGCACCGTGGTCCCAGCCGAACGGCCAGGTGAGGTAGGTGACCGCCCACCCCGCGACGATCAGCGCGGCGCCGGCGAGAGTGAGAGCAACGAGCGCGCGGAAAGCGCGGCTCACTAGACCGGCACGGGTCGGGCGACGGGCTCCACCCGTACGGCGCTCACCTTGAACTCGGCAATCTTCGCGTAGGGGTCGAGGCGGGGATTCGTCAGCAGGTTCGCCGCCGCCTCGCGGAAGTGGAAGGGAATGAAGATCTGGCCCGGGGCCTGGCGATCGGAGAGCCGTGCGCCGATGAGGAGCGAGCCGCGCCGGCTGGTGACGCGCATCGTGTCGCCGTCGCCGATGCCGAGGCGCATCGCATCGCCCGGATGAATCTCGGCGACGGGCACCGGCTCCCGCGAATCGAGACCCTCCGAGCGCCGCGTCATCGTGCCCGTGTGCCAGTGATACATCTGGCGGCCGGTATTCATCACGAACGGGTACTCGTCGTCGGGCAGCTCGGCGGGTGGCAGGTACTCCACGGCGATGAAGCGCGCCTTCCCGTCCGGCGTCGGGAAGCGGTCGGCGAACAGGTAGGACGTTCCCGGATGCCCCCGCTCCGGGACGGGATACTGGAGTCCGGGCCCGCGCAGCGCCTCGTACGTGACGCCACGCCACGACGGAGTCACCCTCGTGATCTCGGCCATCACTTCTTCGGCGTCGGTCCACGGCGTCGGGAGGCCCAGACGGTTCGTGAGATCGATGATGATGTCGAGATCGCGCCGCGCCGCGCCGGGCGGGTCGAGCGCGGGCTCGGTGAGCTGGATCCGCCGCTCGGTGTTGACGTAGGTCCCGCGCTTCTCCGCGAAGGACGAGCCGGGAAGGACGACGTCGGCCCAGCGCGCGGTCTCCGTCAGGAAGAGGTCCTGGACCGCGAGGAATTCGAGGCCCCGCACCCACTCCTCTGCGTGCGAGATGTCGGGGTCCGAAATGACCGGGTTCTCCCCCATGACGTACAGGCCGCGCACACCGCTGTCGGACCGGGTCATCTCGGTGACCATCAGCCCGGGCCTCAGCGAAAGCCGATCCTCGGGCACGCCCCAGGCCTCGGCGTACTCGCGACGGTTGGCCGGGTCGGCGACCGGGCGATAGTCGGTGTACGCGAACGGAATGGCCCCGACATCGCTCGCGCCCTGCACGTTGTTCTGGCCCCGGATCGGCATCATCTGCGCGCCCCACCGCCCGATCATCCCGCACGCGAAGAGCAGGTTCAGGAGGCTCGCGACGATGTCGGTGCCGGTGGCGTGCTGCGTGAGCCCCATTGCCCACAGCGTGGAGGTGCGCGGCCCGCGCGCGTACATCTCGGCCGCCGCGCGGATCGTGGCTGCCGGTATGCCCGTGATGCGCGAGCCGACCTCGAGCGTGTACGGCTTCACGGCGGCCTCGACCGCTTCGAAGTCGTGCATGCGCGCGCGGATGAACTTCCGATCCTCGAGGCCCTCGGCGAGGATGTGGTGGAGCATCGCGTTGAAGAGGGCGACGTCGGTACCGGGGAGCATCTGGAGGTGGATGTCGGCGAGCTCCGCGAGCTCGAGCCGGCGCGGGTCGGCGACGATGAGCCGCGCACCGCGCGCGGCCGCGCGCTTGATCAGCGCTCCGAACACCGGGTGGGACTCGGTCGTGTTGGCGCCGGCGATGAAGATGACGTCACAGGCCTCCTCGATCTCGCGCATCGAGCCGCTTGCCGCCGCGGTGCTGAGCGCGCGGTTCATTGCCGAGACCGAGGTGGAGTGGCAGAGCCGGGTGCAGTGG
>JAICNA010000226.1 GCA_025928955.1 Gemmatimonadales bacterium
CGCGGCTGAAGCCGCGGCTCGGCAAAGGCCGCTGAAGCGGCCTCGTCCCGCGCGCCAGCGGCTATCGCGAAGCCTCCCCGAAATCCGGATCTCACGTCGCTTCAGCGACAGCCAGCCGAGCCGCGGCTTCAGCCGCGAACGCGAGCGGGCAGCCCCCCTAACCCCGCGCCCGTCCCCGCGCTAATTTCGGCTCCGATGGACGCCCCTGCGCCCGGCATCCACGACCGCCTTCGCACTGCCCTCGCCGACCGGTACCGGCTCGATCGGGAACTCGGCGCGGGCGGCATGGCCACCGTCTACCTCGCGCACGACATCCGCCACGAGCGCCCGGTCGCGATCAAGGTGCTCCGGCCCGAGCTAGCCGCCGCGCTCGGCGGCGAGCGTTTCCTCGAAGAAATCCGCACCACCGCGCGGCTGCAGCATCCGAACATCCTTCCCCTCCACGACTCCGGGGCGGTCGACGAGCTGCTCTTCTACGTGATGCCGTACGTCGAGGGCGAATCGCTCCGCGCGCGGCTCGAGCGCGAGGGGCAGCTCCCGATCGAGGACGCGATCCGTATCGCGGTCGAGGTGGCGGCTGCGCTCGACTACGCGCATCGGAAGGGAATCATCCATCGCGACGTCAAGCCCGAGAACATTCTCCTGCACGACGGGCGTGCGCTCGTCGCCGATTTCGGCATTGCCCTCGCCGCGAGCCGCGCCGGCGCGGATCGCCTGACCGGTACCGGGCTCAGTCTCGGCACGCCGCGCTACATGAGCCCGGAGCAGGCGATGGGGGAGCGGCAGATCACCGGGCGCACCGACACCTACGCCCTCGGCTGCGTCGCCTACGAGATGCTCTCCGGCGCGCCGCCATTCACCGGCCCTTCGGCGCAGGCGGTGGTCGCGAGGATCCTGAGCGAAGCGCCGCTCCCGATCCGCACCGCACGTCCGGCAGTGCCGCCGGTCGTGGAAGCCGCGGTGCTCAAGGCGCTCGAGCGGGTGCCCGCGGATCGGTGGCGGACTCCGGCGGAATTCGCCGCGGCCCTGGAGGGGAAGAGCGGATCGTTCGCGTCACTGCCTTCCGCAGTGCCGGCGCGGCCGCACCGCTCGCGCGCGCGCCTCCTTCCGATCGTCGGGGTCGCGCTGGTGGCACTCGCCGCCATCGGTGCCTGGGCCACGCGGCGCTTCGCCCCGGCATCGGCGCCCGCGGTCACCGCCCGCCTCGTCGTCCCGCTCGATTCCGGGCAGGCGCTCGCGCCCGATGCGCTCCCGTTCGCGATCTCCCCCGACGGCTCGGCGATCGTCTATGTCGGCGAGTCGGGCGGGCGGCGGCAGCTCTTCCTCCGGCCGCTCGCGAGCTTCGAAGCGCGCGCCATCGCGGGCACCGACGGCGCCCGCCATCCCTTCTTCTCGCCCGACGGCCGATGGATCGGCTTCGTCGCCGACGGGAAGCTGCAGAAGGTGGCCCGCGCGGGTGGCGCGCCGATCACGATCACGCAGGTACGCGAGGTCTGGGGCGCCGACTGGACCAGAGACGGTACCATTCTGTATGCCGTGCGAGGACCGATGCTCTACCGCGTCCCCGACGAAGGCGGAACGCCCGTACGGATTCCCGTGGACTTTCTCCCCGACAGCTCCACCCGCACGCTCGATCCCGCGCCGATCCGCTGGCCGCACCTCCTCCCCGACGGCCGTCACGCGATCGTCTCCGCCGACGCGAACGTCGCCGTGGTTACGCTCGAGACGGGCGCGCTGACCCCGCTCTTCCGCGGCCGGCAGGCGCGCTATCTCCCGACCGGTCACCTGGCGTACGACGAGGACGAAGGCCGGATCCGCGTCGTGCCGTTCGACGTGGGCCGCCTGCGGGTGACGGGTGACCCCGAGCCTGCGTTCGAAGCATTCCGGAGCCCGGGAAGCGGCAACTCGCAGTTCGCCATCGCGGGCAACGGCACCGTCGTCTACGTCGCCGGAGGCTTCGCGCGTTCGCTCGTCCTCGCGGACTCCGCCGGCCGCACCGCGCCGATTGCCATCCAGCCGCGAGGGTACCGGTTTCCCCGCTTCGCACCCGATGGCCAGCGCATCGCCGTGACGGTGGATCCGCGGCCGTCCGAGACGTGGCTCGTGGACCTGCGCCGGGAGAGCGCGGTCCCGGTGGTGCGGGGCCGGCACACGATCCTTCCCTTCTGGTCACCTGACGGGGGGCGGATCGGGTATTGGGCGGCCGGGATCCGCGCGCTGCGCTGGCCGGGCACCGACTCGAGTGATGTCCTCTTCCCGCCGCTCGACCGCGCCAATTTCTGGCCGTACGACTGGGCCCCCGGGCGCGGCATCGTCGGAGAGCTGGCGGATACTCTCGGTCATCGGCTCGCCTGGTTCGCCCTGGGGGACACGGCGCTCACCATGCTCTCGTCGCCCGACGTCGATGCGCGGACTCCCGATGTCACGGCCGACGGTCGCCTCATGGCATACGTCTCCGATGTTTCGGGCGTCGCCGAGGTCTATGCGCGCACGTTCGACGGGTCGACCGAGGCGGTCCTGATATCGGCAGGCGGCGGAAGCGACCCGCGCTGGACTTCGGACGCGTCGGCCATCGTCTACCGGAACGGGGCGCGCATCATGCGCACCGAGCTCCGTCCCGGACCAGCGGTCGAGCTCGCCGCCCGTCCGCGCGAGCTCTTTTCCGCGCCATTCGACTTCTCGCAGGCGCGCAATTGGGATATGGACCGCAACGGCCGTTTCGTGTTCGTCCGCAGTGATCCGGCCACGGTGGGGCGGCTGATGGTGATCACGAACTGGTTCGAGGAGCTGCGGCGGTAGCGGGCAGTCATTGCGAGGAGGCGCCGCCGACGACGCAATCGGGTTGCTCGAGGAGGTGCGGCTGGTCTGCGACCCGATTGCTTCGTCGCTGCGCTCCTCGCAATGACGGCTCAGACCAGCCCCAGAGCGGCCTTGTAGGTCTCCAGCACAGCGTCGGCTTCCTGGCGGGCATCCTTTTCCATCTTCCGAAGGCGAACGATCGCCCGCATCGTCTTGGGATCATAGCCGCGCGCCTTGGCCTCGCCATAGACGTCCTTGATGTCGTCGGAGATGCCCTTCTTCTCCTCCTCGAGCCGCTCGACCCGTTCGATCAGCAGCCTCAATTCGTCGGCCGCGACGTTTCCTTCCGCCACTTCATGCTCCCTCGGATTCGGTTGAGGCGCAGGCTCTAGAGCCTGTCCCGTCCAAGTGGAAGCATCGTGATCGCCCGCTCTCAACCGAAGTCGTCGATTGCTTC
>JAICNA010000029.1 GCA_025928955.1 Gemmatimonadales bacterium
GCGCCGCTGGCAACAGCGGTGGCACGGCAACCCCCAGTCGGAGCAAGGCCAAATAAGCGGCGAGGTGTGACCCACACCGACAAGCCCGCGCAAGCGGGGAGCCGCGGGTAGGCTGCTCGAGGCGGTCGGCGACGACCGTCCCAGACAGATGACCATCCCCCGGGTTTCGGCCCGGCGGAACAGAACTCGGCTTACGGCCCGGCCCTTGCAACGGCCCCCAGGTGCACTCCTGGGGGCCGTTGCGTATTTTTCCGGTCCCGGGATCATGCCCGGTTCGGCGCAGGAGCTGGTCCTGCCCGAGTGACTTCAGCCCGTTGAGGACCCATGCATCGCCGTTCACTCACGTTCGCGGCCTTCGCCTCGAGCGCTTTTCTCCTCCCGATCGGTGACGCTGCGGCACCGACGACGCTCAAGTACCGGATCGTGCAGCGGATGGAGCAGACCATCGACGCGAGCGCCATGGGCCAGGGCGAGCAGAAGGTCGCGATGGGCTACTCGGCCTACCTGACCGTGGTTATGGACGACAGCGCGTCCGGCCGGACGATTCGCGGCACCGTCGACTCGCTGGTTCCCGACGCGGACGCGGAGCCGACCATCATGTCCGTGCTCAACCGGAGCAAGGGCGCAACGGCGACGGCCTTCATCGGTCCGGACGGGAAGCTGGTGAACTTCAGCGAGAAGGCCGCGGATTCGACCGCCGCAGGGGGTACGGCCCTGCGGGGACTCCTGCACAGCCTTTTCCCGGCCGTCAAGGCGGGCGCCAAGGCGGGCGATTCGTGGACCGACACGACGGCGACGTCGGACACTGCCAACGGCATGCCGACGAGCCGCCGCTCGATCGTCACGTACAAGGCGGCCGACGGCGCGAGCGCGGCCGGGCAGAAGACCATGAAGCTCGACGTCACCGGCACGTACTCGGTCGGCGGCGCGAACGACGCCGGCGTCGCCTTCGAAGGCACCGGGACACAGACCGGCACCTTCCAGCGCACGGCGCAGGGTTACCTCGTGGACGGAACGTTCAACGACAACGCCAACATGTCGTTCACCGTGCCGCAGAGCCCGGAGCCGATTCCGATGTCGACCGTTTCCGCGGTCACCATCACGCTGCTCCGGTGAAGCCGGCGGTCGGCATCATCCTGCTCCTCTCCGGCTGCGCGTCTGCATCGCCGCCGGAGCGGGCCCCCGTCCCGGCGCCGACGCGCGAGGCACCCGCGGAAGTCGCCGCACCCTCCGAGGGCCGGGGACGGGAAATCGAGTATACCGCGGGTGCCTCGCGCTTTCGCGTCGACCGCTTCGACACCGTCTCGGTGACGATGCCGGACGGGAGCGCGCAGCGGCAGACGTTCCGCCGCAGCGCCTGGCTGTCGGTCCGCACCGAAAAGCGGAGCTCCGGCCTCCGCGCGGAAGTGGCGCTCGACTCGCTCGATATCTCGGGAGCACCCGTGCCGCAGGCTTCGCTCGACAGCGCGCGCGGGACGGAGTGGACGGCCTCGGTCGCGCCGGATGGCGAGCTCAGCGATGTCGAGCCGAACCGGCAGAGCGGCATCGGCGACCAGATCGGTGCGCTGCTGCAGCTCCTCTTCCCCCGCCTCCCCGGGAGCTCGATCCGTGCGGGCGCACGGTGGACCGATACGACCGATGCGCCGACCAAGGCGGACAACTTCGACGTCCAGGAGCGCGCCGTGATGCAGTATGAGGCGGGAGCGCCCGCCACCCGCCGGGGACAGTCGGTCCTCCCGATCGTCGCGACGGGGACCTTCACGCGCGACGGAACCGGCACGCAGTTCGGGCGCACGCTCGAGATGGAATCGAAGGGCGCCAGGCGGTTCACGCATTTTCTCGGCGTCGATGGCACGCCGGCAGGTCTCGACGGGACCGAGACGAACGACGTGACGATCACCGTGCCCGAAGTCGGCCAGTCCATTCAGGCGACGCAGTCCGGAACGATCCAGGTCACGCCAATCGCCTCCCGCTGAGCCGGTGAGCCTTACCCGCCGACTCCTGCTGGCGGCGGCCGCAGCCACAGCGCTCTTCGTGCTGTGGCTGTTTGCCGTCTGGCCGCCGCCGGCCTGGTACCGCACACATTTTCCCCGCGAAACCGCCTTCATGCGCATGCGCGGCGGCGCGGCGGCCTACCATCCGGTGCCCCTCGATTCGATCTCGCGCCATTTTCCGCGCGCGGTGCTGGTCGGGGAAGACCACCGCTTCTGGTCCCACCACGGGATCGACTTCATCGAGGTGCGGCGCGCGCTGGGCTACAGGAGGGACGGCTTCTCATGGGCCGCGCCCCGGGACGTGGCGGAGCTCCTGCGGGCACTGGGCGGCGCGTGGGGCCGGCGCGATGCCCTGCGCGGAGCGAGCACGGTATCGCAGCAGCTGGCCAAGAACCTCTATCTCTCCCCGTCCCGGAATCCGCTCCGGAAACTGAAAGAGGCGGTCACGGCCTACCGGCTCGAGCTTGCGCTCGGGAAGGTGCGCGTGCTCGAGCTCTACGTGAACGTGGCCGAGCTCGGCACCGGCATCTGGGGCGTCGAGGCGGCAAGTCGGGCCTACTTCCGGCGGCCGGCCGCGGCGCTCACGCGAAGCGAGGCCGCGGCGCTCGCCGCGACGCTGCCCTTTCCGCTCGCATCGAATCCCTCACACCAGCCGGGGCGGATGCGATGGCGCCAGTCCTACATCCTCCGGCGGATGCGGGGGCGCCTCGCGGAGCCCCCGCCGGCGATCGCGGAGCAGATCCCGCGCGCGGTCGCCGACAGCGTGGCCCGGCCGGTCGTCGTCGAGTCGCTGCCGCCGGAACCGGCCACCGGGCGCCCTGTGCCCTGAGTCACAGCCGGCCTGCCGCGGAAATGGAATCATTGGGGCTCCTCATCGTTTCTCTAGCGGAGCTCCGAGAATGGAAGAGTTCGATCTCCTGGACGAGCCGCGCGCGGCTCGAGAGCACGGCACCGCAGGCATCGGCACGCTCGCGCTTGCCGCGGCCGTCGGGGCCGGCGTCGCGCTGCTGCTCGCGACCGATGCCGGGCGGGATACCCGGAAGCGGGTGGCGCGGAAGCTGAGTCACCTCGAGCTCGGTGAGCACGTGGAGCGCCTGGGCGGCGTCGCGGCGGAGCGCCTCGCGGCCGCCCGCGGGCGTGGTCGGGGTCGCGGAGGGCGTCGGCGGCACCGTGCGCTCCGGCGGGAGCCGAAGGCCGAGAACGGAGCGCTCTATGCCGCGCTCGGGACGGTCGCGGGAGCCGCGCTTGCCGCGCTGCTCACACCGCAGGGCGGTCGCGAAACGAGAGAGTGGATCGGTCACACCTTCGACGACCTGCGCAACAACGCGTCGCTCAGATGGCGCGAGCATCGGGCGCGGCAGGAGGCGCCGACGACGACGGCCGATCTCGAGGTGGAGCGGCTGAATGGGAGTGAGGTGTAGTCAGGTCGGACGGTCGGAGGGTCGGACGGACTAGAAGAGCGGGCGGAGACCCTGTGATCTCCGCCCGCATTTTCTTGTCCGACCGTTCGACCCTCCGACCTCCTAGTCCACCAGCCGCAGCGGCATCACGAGCGTCAGGAACGACGCCGGGTCGTCCCAGCCGACGGGCTCGCAGGTGGCGGCGCGCTCGGGGGCCTTGAAGGTCATGCGCACCTCGTCGGTGGGCATGTACTTCAGGATCTCGAGCATGTACGAGGCATTGAAGCCGATCTCGAGCGGGTCCCCGTCGTAGCTCACGGTGACTTCTTCCTGCGCCTCGCCCAGGTCGGGCGTCTGGACCGAGAGCTTGCAGGAGCCATTCGCGAAGGCCATCCGGATCCGGTGGGTCTGGTCGCTGGCGACGATGCTCATGCGGCGGAGGGCGGCTGTGAGCGCCGACTTGTCGGCGGTGGCCGACTTGTCGTTTTCGCGCGGAATGACCTGCTCGTAGTTCGGGTACGGACCCTCGATGAGCCGGGTGAAGATCTGCGTTGTCTTCGAGCGGAAGCCGAGGTGGTTCTCGCTCTTCGCGATCTCGACCTGCTCGTCGGAGGCGAAGAGCCGGCGGATCTGCTCGAGCGCCTTCGGCGGCACGATGAGGTCGGCCTGGGCGCCGCTGCCGGCGGTGGCCGGAACATCCATCCGGGCAAGGCGATGGCCGTTCGTCGCCACCATGCGCATGCGCTCCGGCCGGAGCTCCCAGAGCACGCCGTTCAGGATCGGCCGGCTCTCCTCGGTGCTCGCCGCGAACGCCACGTGCGCGATCAGCTTCTGGAGGTCTCCCGACGTGGCGTGCCACGCCTTGTCGAACTTGACGGCGGGGAAGGCGGGGAACTCCTCCTTCGGGAGGCCGAGGAGCCGGAAGCGGGAGCGGCCGCACTCGATCGTGACCCGCTGCTCGCCGGCAGCGGTGATGCGGATGGAGGCGCTCGGCAGCTCGCGGACGATCTCGACGAGCTTGCGCGCGGGAAGCGTGATGGCCCCTTCCTGGTCCACCGAAGCGCTCACGGTCGTCGCGACCGCGATGTCGAGATCGGTGCCCGAGAGACGGATGCCGTCCTTGGTCGCTTCGAGCAGGATGTTCGACAGCACCGGCAGCGTCGTCTTCGACGGAACGCTGGCCGCTACCGCGACGAGTCCTTCCTGCAACTGCTCCCGCGTGATCGTGAACTTCATGCGTCTCCTCGGGATGCTATAAACAGATACTTCCAACCTATTTTATAAACTAGCAGTAGCAGTAGAGTCTCTGGAAATGTGGACCGACTCCCCAAGCATCAGCGTACGGTAACGGTTAGGTCACATCGCGCGCGCCGACTCGATGTGTCGAGTGCGGACATCCCACCGATTTCTCCCCGCTTCCCCACGCGCTTCGAGATTCCCAACACGAACGATATCCACGCGTGGACCCGATTGGGGAAACTCGTCAATCGGCGGCCGTGAGCTCCTGCCGCGCGTGCTCGATGCGATCACGGAAGACACGATCGCGCGCCATCTGTCGCGTCACCTTGTCGACACTATGAATGACAGTCGAGTGATCGCGGCCGCCGAAGGCCTGGCCGATCTCGACGAGCTGCATCTGCAGGAGATCGCGCGCGAGGAACATCGCGATCTGGCGCGGGACGGTGAGCGTCTTGATGCGCGCCTTGCTCCGAAGTCCCTCGGGTGTCACGCCCCAGCGGCGCGCCACGACCTCCTGGACCTTGTTGATCGTCGGCAGCGGACGGGGCTCTCCGTCGGCCTCGCCGGCGCGGATCTTGTCCGAGAGGGCCTCGCGCGCGAGCTCGATCGAGATCTCCTTGTGCTTGAGCGAGGCGTAGAGGAGCATCTTGATGATGCACCCCTCGAGCTCGCGCACGCTCGATCGGACGTGCTCGGCGATGAAGCGCAGCACGTCGTCCGGGATGGTCTGCTCGAGGTGGTCCTGCTCCTGCTTCTTCTGGAGGATCGCGATCCGGTGCTCGAGGTCGGGCTGGCCGATGTCCGCCACCATGCCCCACTCGAAGCGGCTCACGAGCCGCGCCTCGAGGCCGGGGATCTCCTTCGGCGCGCGGTCCGAGGTGAGGACGATCTGCTTGTTCCCCTCGTAAAGCGCGTTGAAGGTATGGAAGAACTCCTCCTGGGTCATCTCCTTGCCTTCGAGGAAATGCACATCGTCCACCAGGAAGAGGTCCACGTCGCTCCGGTACCGGCGCCGGAACTCGGGCATGGTGCGGCCGTGGATGCTCTCGATGACCTCGTTGATGAACTGCTCGGCGCCGACGTACAGCACGCGCGTCTCGGGGTTCTTCTGGCAGACCGTATGTGCAATGGCCTGCATGAGATGCGTCTTGCCGAGGCCGGTGGCGCCGTAGATGAAGAGCGGGTTGTAGGTCTTGCCGGGCGACTCCGCCACGGCGTGTGCGGCGGCCGCGGCCAGCTCATTCGACTTGCCGATGACGAAGTGCTGGAAGGTGTAGCGCTCGTTGAGCGGCTGCGTGCTCGGATTCGTGGACACGGCCGGCGTGGCGCTCGGCGGAGCCGGGGCGACGAAGAAGTCCATCTGCGGGCGCTTCTGACGATCCTCGAGGACGCGAAAGACGATCGCGGTGGGCCGCCCGATGACGGGCTCCGCGAGCCGCGAGAGGATGCCGGCGTGCTTCGACTCGTTCCATTCCACCGCAAACTGGTCGGGCGCGCCGACGACCAGGCGTCCCTCTTCGAGGGCGATGGCCTCCGTCGGCTCCAGCCAGGTGCGGATGGTGTGATCGGGAAGTTCCTGCTGCGCTTCGTCGAGAATGCGCTTCCAAGCTTCCCTGGCGGACGGCTGCATCTACACTCAAATATTCGAAGGGTGATCCAAGGGCAGGAGATGTTACGGGCGGGTTGTGGAAAAGTCAATCGGCGAAAAATGGTCGGACGGTCGGTGAGTCGGGTGGTCGGAAATGTGGGGCCGCGCGAACTCGTTTGTCCGGTGGAGATTGCGGTGCAGTGAACAAGAAAGCGCACACAAAAACACGAAAGGACGAAGGGGCGTCGGCGACGAGTCGAGCCGCGGTGGGGCAACTGGCCTATTGCAGAATCGCGAAACCGCGAAATGGAAAAGAAACCGCGGAAAAGGTCCCTGGTTGATTTCGCTCCGCGCACCCAGACGGGTTCCGAGCTGAGGTGCCTTGATCCTCCCGGAGGCCTCTGCGCGCCGGACGTGAACGGAGTTCACAACAGTTCTCTTCGATCGCAGCATGGCGAGGAGAGGCTGGCACGCCCACCGGCCCTTCGCGGGCTTCAGCTCCTTTCACGGTTTCGCGATTCGCCCATGCCCGCCCGAGGCAGCATCGCCTCGCGTCCCGGGCGCCTTTCGTCCTTTCGTGGTTTCGTGTGCCTTCCCTGCCTTTTCCCGCCGCCGATCCCTGCCTGACGCTCACCTCCTCCCGCTTGACCCACCCCCTTGTCCCGGCTAGGTTTCCGGGCTCACTGGAGGGTGGAACCGATGAAGCCGTCGTATCGTCCGCGCAACAAGCGCCGGATCGCAAAGCATGGATTTCGCGCCCGCATGGCCGATCGCTGGGGCCGCGCCGTACTGTCGCGCCGCCGGAAGAAGGGTCGGAAGCGGCTCGTCGTCTCGCTTCCGTCGAAGCACGGGAGCTTCTGACGCCATCGGAGCGCCTCGAGCGGGCCCACCGGCTCGCGCGGGCCTCTGACATCCGCCGCTGTCTCGCACGCGGCCGGCGCCGGCGGACCGAGCACCTCGACATGATCTGGGCTGACAACATGACGGGCCATCCGCGCATGGGACTGATCGTTCCGAAGTTCCGGGCGACCGCGGTGGCCCGCAATCGTCTGCGCCGGCGCCTCCGCGAGATCTGGCGCCGCGAGATCCTTCCGCAGCAGTCCGCCGTCGACCTCATCATCAGGGCGCGCCGCGAAACGTACGGCGTTCCGTTCGCCGAGCTCCGCCGCCAGCTCCTCGTCTGGCGCGACGCCACCCTCGCGCGGTGAGCGGTGGCGACGCTGGCCAGCCTCCCGCGCCGTTCCCTCATGCTGCTCGTGCGGGGCTACCAGATCGCCATTTCGCCCGCGCTGCCGCCCAGCTGCCGCTTCACGCCCTCCTGCTCCCAGTACGCGCTCGAAGCGCTCGAGCGGCACGGCGCCCTCAAGGGCTCCTGGCTCGCAGCGCGCCGCCTCGCCCGATGCCATCCGTTTCATCCGGGTGGCGTCGACCCTGTACCCTGAACCGGTGACCTGAGTCCATGGACCGTCGTGTCATCTGGGCCGTCGCGCTCATGATGCTGATCGCGCTGGCGCCGACCTTCTTCCTCAAGAAGCCGGTGGAGCGCGGTGCGGGCGGCCTCGCGGATACGACTGCCGTCGCGCCTGCGCCAGCCACGGCTCCCGCCGGCGGGCAGCGCGCCGATTCGGCCGGCGCGCCGGTCGTCGGTGCCGCCCCATCCGATTCGGCGGGCGCCGTGCCGACGCGCGCGCGCCCGGCCGAGACCATCACGGTCCGTGCGCCGCTCTACACCTACATCATCAGCACGCAGGGCGGCCGGCTGCTCTCGGCGACGCTGAACGACTACCGGTCGATGGTGCCGGGCGATTCGGCGCCGGCGCAGATCGTGAAGCCGGAGAGCCAGCTGCTGGCGTTCCGACTCGTCGCCGCCGGCGACACGATCCCGGTCGATCGGTGGGTCCTCACGCCCTCGACGCGGAGCGTCACGGTGGGCGACGCGCCGGCGTCGCTGACGCTGACCGGAGCGGAGGGAGCGGTCTCGGTCGAGCTGACCTACACCTTCATGCCCGACTACCGGATCGGCGTGTCGGGGCAGGTGACCGGCCTCGGCCCCGACGGCGGGCTGGCCCTCGTGGACCTCGGCCGTGGACTGCGGAACACCGAGATCGACTCGTCGCAGAATTTCGGCGCCTACGCGATCGTGGTGAAGGATGCCGACGGCGCCAACCGGACCGACTTCCGGAGCATCGACGCCGGCGAGACGTCGCTGCTGAGCGGGCCGTTCGAGTGGGCGGCGATCAAGTCGAAGTACTTCGTCGCGAGCGTCTTCGCCTTCGATTCCGCCGGCGGGCCGGGCGGGAGGATCAGCGGGGTCCGCGCCTCGGCCGCGCCGGTCGAACCACAGTTCGAGGATGATGTGCATGTGGTGGCGACGATGCCGGTCCCGGCCTCGGGACGGGTGAGCTATGCCGCCTACATCGGTCCGCTCGAGTACGATCGACTCAAGTCGATCGGCCACGGCTTCGACGACGTCAATCCCTACGGCTGGCCGGGCTTCCGGACCATCGTCCGGTTCTTCGCGGTTCCGGTGCGGTGGCTCCTCGTGCAGATGCACGAGAACCTGAATCTCGCGTACGGCATGGTGCTGGTGCTCTTCGGGATCCTGGTCCGGGTGGTGCTCTGGCCGCTCAACCAGAAGGCCATGCGCGCCAACATGAAGATGCAGGAGATGCAGCCGCAGCTGAAGGCGGCGCAGGAGCGCTACAAGGACAATCCACAGCAGCTCCAGGTGGAGATGTTCCGGCTCTACAAGGAATACGGCGTCAACCCGATGAGCGGCTGCTGGCCGATGCTGCTCCCGATGCCGGTGCTCTTCGCCCTGTTCTTCGTCTTCCAGAACGCGATCGAGTTGCGCGGCCAGTCGTTCCTGTGGCTGCCCGACCTCGCGCAGAAGGACCCGTACTACATCATTCCGCTCGTCATGGGCGCGTCGATGTACGTGCTGAGCAAGGTAGGCCAGGCGGGGATGGAACCGAATCCGCAGATGAAGGCGATGCTCTACATCATGCCGGTCATGATGACGGTGCTCTTCATCAATTTCGCCTCGGGGCTCAACCTCTACTACGCCGTGAGCAACATCGCGAGCATTCCGCAGCAGTGGCTGCTGGCCAACGAGCGGAAGAAGCGCGCGGCGAGGGCCATCGTCGAGGTCAAGACGAAGAAGCCGGAAAAGGGGGGAGGGCGGCGGTAGGGGAGAGGCGGTGAGCGCCCGCCGCTCCCTTCGCCTTACTTTCCCCCATGCTCTCCGATCCCATCGCCGCGCTTGCGACGCCACCCGGCCGATCGGCCATTGCGGTGGTGCGCCTGAGCGGTGATGGGGCCTTCGACGTGGCTGCGCGCGTCGTTCCCGCCTTTCGTCCGGCACCGAGGCTCGCGCAGCTGGCGGCGTTCGTGGCGAGCGACGGCGCACCGATCGACCGCGGCATCGTCACCGTGTTTCCCGCTCCGCACAGCTACACCGGCGAGGATACGGTCGAGTTCTCCTGTCACGGCGGGCTCCTCGCGCCGCTCCGGCTGCTCGAGGCGCTGCACGCGGCCGGCGCGCGCGCGGCAGCGCCCGGGGAGTTCACGCGCCGGGCGGTACTGAACGGCCGGCTCGACCTGCTGCAGGCGGAAGCGGTGGGCGATCTCATCGATGCGACCGCGCCCGCGCAGGCCGGCCGGGCGCTCGCCCAGCTCGATGGAAACCTCTCCTCCCGCATCGCCCAACTCCGCTCCGCCCTCGTGGAGCTGCAGGCGCTCCTGGGCTACGAGATCGATTTCCCCGGTGAGGACGACGGTCCGGTGGCCCCGGAGCGCATCGCCGCGGCGCGCGACGAGGTCGCGGCGCGCATCGACCGGCTGCTGGCGACGGCGCCGGCGGGCGAGCGGCTGCGCGAGGGGGCGCTCGTAGTGCTGGCCGGCCGGCCGAATGCCGGGAAATCGTCGCTCTTCAACGCGCTGCTCGGGAGCGAGCGGGCACTCGTCACCGAGATTGCCGGCACGACGCGGGACGCCATCGAGGCGCACACGAGCTTCTTCGGCTGGCCCGTGCGGCTCGTGGACACGGCAGGGCTGCGTGACACCGACGACAGGATCGAGCGCATGGGCGTGGAGACGAGCCGGCGATGGCTGGAGTCGGCGGACCTCGTGCTGCACTGTGTCGAGACCGGCGCCGAAGCCCCGAGCGACGGGCTGCCGCCCGCGCGCACGCTCACGCTCAGAACGAAGTCGGACCTGCCGGCGCCCGAGGGCGAGGGCATCCCAGTGTCCGCCGTGACGGGCGACGGGCTCGAGGTGGTGCGGCGGGCGGTGGCGGAGCATCTCTTCGGCGCACGAGCCGCGCTGGCCGATCTCGAGCCCGGACTCTCCCGGGCGCGGCATCGCGAAGCACTGGCGCGGGCGCGCGCGGAGCTGGAGGACGCCCGGCCGCACTTCGGTCCCGAGGGGGATGCCGTCCTCGCTTCGCATCACGTGCGCCTGGCGACGCTGGCGCTCGATGAACTGGTGGGCGTGGTGGACATCGAGGAGGTACTGGACCGGGTGTTCAGGGATTTCTGCGTGGGGAAGTAGGGGCGACCGTGTGGCCGCCCCTACCGTTTGTGGCTGCCGTCGCAGAACGGTTTCGTGCGCGACATGCCACAGCCGCACAGCTTGATCTGGCCGGGGATCTTCGCAGGAGGCGGCTCGATCGGATCGCCATTGTTGTCACGGATCTCGACGGGGCCTTCGATCACGTAGGGCCCGGACGGCTTCCAGGTGATTCTCGTCTGCGACGCGGGATCGTGGGACATCGGCGCATCCTGGCGGTGGTGACCTGCAGCTCGCGGCCACAGGGAACCTAACTTCGAGGGGTCGGACTCATGAAAGCACTTCGTCACCTGATCGCTGGAGGTTCGCTCCTGATTGCCCTCCCGCTCCGGCTCGGGGCCCAGGTCACGGAGTGGCCGGTGCATTCGATGGAGCGGCCGGTGCCCCGGCTGGTGAAGCCGGCACCTCCGGCGGCACCGGTCGCGCCACCATCGGACGCGATGGTGCTCTTCGCCGGCGGCACGCTCGCCGCGTGGGAGGGCGCGCGCGGCGGGGCGGCCGCGTGGCGGGTCACCGAGCAGGGTTTCGAAGTCGTGCCGGGCGCCGGGGCGATCCGCACCAGAGCAGCGTTCGGTGATGCGCAATTCCACATCGAGTGGCGCTCCCCGGTCCCGCCGGCCGGCGAGGGTCAGGATCGCGGAAACAGCGGCGTCTTCCTGATGGAGCGCTACGAGATCCAGGTGCTGGACTCCTACCAGAACCGGACGTATGCCGACGGTCAGGCGGCAGCCGTCTACGGCCAGCATCCGCCGCTGGTGAATGCGAGCCGGCCGCCGGGGCAGTGGCAGACGTACGACATCGTCTTCCGGCGCCCTCGCTTCGATTCGGCCGGCAGCGTGGTCTCTCCGGCGCGGATTACGCTGCTGCACAACGGTGTGCTGGTGCAGGATGGGGTGCTGCTGACCGGGCCGGTCGGCCACAGGGAGCGGCGGCCGTACGAGGCGCACGCGGACCGGCTTCCACTGGCCCTGCAGGACCATGGACAGCGCGTGCAGTTCAGGAATGTCTGGGTGAGAAGCCTCGAGGAAGTGCCTGCGGCGCCGTGATCATGCCGTCTGCACGCCACGCGCGGAATGGTCCGCGGCCTCGAACTCCGCGGGTGACGCACGGAGGGCCGCGGCGATCCCGCGCTGCTCGACGAGCGCCTCAGCCATGCGGTAGCCGATGTAGTATCCGGAGCGCTCGGGAATGACCCGACCGCCGACGAGCCGCGCCGAGGGGCTCATGCCGCCGGTCAGGTAGCGGAGCCGGAGGCCAAGGCCGGTCAGGTCGAGCTCGGGCGCCATCATGCGCGAGAGGAACGATTCCATCTCCCGCAGCCGGTTGTACTGCCGCTTCGGGTACCCGAAGTAGTCCGCCGGATCGAGCCCCGGCGCCACGGCCTGCGCCGCGTGCACCGCGAGGCCTTCGTTGAGCAGGAGCTCGCGCAGCGTCGCGCGGCTTCCGGTGACCCAGAAGTCGTAATAGCCCCCCTCCTCCGCGACGAGCCGCCTGAGATCGCTCGCGCTGTCCGGCGAGGTGTACCGGACGGCGTGCACCACCTCGTGTGCGATCCAGACCGGGATCAGCGACGGCGAAAGGCCCATCCCGTACGTCTCCGGATTGGCCTTACCCGTGAAATGCTCGAGGCAGACGAACACCGCTGCGCGGCCTCCGACGATCAGTTCCCCGGCATTCGCCGCGCCCATGCCCACCATCAGGTAGCAGTCGATCGGGCGGTCGGCGCGGAGCAGCTCCTGTGCGCGCGCCATCGCTTCCTCCGCGATCCGGACGACGTTGTGCGTGGCGAGGAGCGCGTGGAGATCGCTGCGGTCGGCACGCAGCGCGGCCGAGACGACCTCGGCGGCTTGCGCGGTGTCCGGATCCAGCACGTAGTTCCGCCAGTACGCATCGAGAATCGGACGGTGGGCGTCGCGATATCGCGCGTAGGCGGCCTCGGGATCGGCGGCTTCGAGAACGGCGAGGAAGGAAGGAACGAGATTGATGAGCACGCGCCATGATAAGAGATCGGCGCGGCCGCGCGCAAGGTAGCGGTGCTGCTGTCTAGAGGCTCTGCTTCTTCCGGCGGGAGACTTCGTCGAGAAAGCGGCGCTCCGAGGCGGTGAGGCTCGAGAGCCCTTCGGCGCTGATCTTGTCGAGGACGCGGTCGAGCTCGGCGGCCGAGGTGTCCACTTCCTTCCGCGCGCGGGCGCGCGGCACCGGTGAGGGCCGCCGCCTCGGCTCGGGTGAATCGAACGCACCCGACTGAACCATGACCACCCGTTCCGCGCGCCGCGGCTCGGGCGGTTCGGCGCGCGAGAGCGCCTGGAGGCGGAAGAAGAGGAAGCCGAAGATGGCGCCGCCGATGTGTGCTTCGTGCGCGATGCCGTCTCCGGGCAGGAGCCAGGCGAAGGTGACGTCGAGCGCCAGGAGGCCGATGACCAGCGTGCGCGCCTTGATCGGAACGGGAATCGGGAAGACGAAGACGGGGGCGTCGGGCCAGTAGAGCGCGAACGCCACCGAGATCCCCAGCACGGCGCCCGAGGCACCGATGAACGGCTGGACATCGTGCACGAACGAGAGGAGCCAGCAGAACACGGCCGCGCACACGCCGCAGTACAGGTAGTAGGTGATGAATGCGCGGCTTCCCATCCGGCTCTCGACCGCGGTGCCGAAGAAGAAGAGGATGAGGCTGTTCGTGAGCAGGTGGAAGAGGCCGCCGTGCACGAAGAAATACGTCACGAACGTCCAGGGCCGGCTCGCGATGGCCGCGGGATCGAACGCCAGTGCCGCCCCCAGCTCCGGCGACGTGAAGAGCGTCTGCATGAGCAGCAGCACCACCGCATTCGCGGCGATGAGGCGGCCCACCCAGGGCGTCACGCGGGGATAGGGAAGCAGGCTCACAGGCTCAGGTCCAGGCTCCGGTGATCGGGGTCAGGCAGTTCAGCGCGGGGGGCCGTCGGCGCCGGCCGCATCCTTCGCCTTCCGGAGGGCGGCACGGCAGATCCGCTCGCACAGCTCGGGAAAGGCGATACCCAGCGCACCGGCCGACTGCGGCATGAGGCTCGTGGCCGTCATGCCCGGGAGGGTGTTCACCTCTAAACAGAAGAGCCCGCCCTCCGGTGTCAAGCGAAAATCGACCCGGGAGTATCCCCCGAGCTTCAGCACCTCGTGCGCCAGCAGTCCGAGGCGCCGGCACTCCTCCGAGACCTCCCCGGGGAGGTTCGCCGGGAAGATCTCCTCCGACATTCCCGGGGTGTACTTGCATTCGTAATCGAAAAGTTCGTGCCGTGGGATGATCTCCCCCACCGCCAGGGCCTCGCCGTCGAGGATTCCGACGGTGAGCTCCCGTCCCGGAACGAATCGTTCCACCATCACTTCGTCGTCGTAACGCCCGGCGAGCTCGATGGCCGCCGCGAGCCCCTCCGGGCCCCGGACGACGCTCAGTCCCACCGTCGACCCCTGCTTCGAGGGCTTTACGACCGCCGGCCACCCGATCCCGGCTGCCACGCCGGCCGCCGTGACCGGCGCCATGAGCCAGTCGGCCGTCGGGATCCCGCCCTGCAGGAAGAGCCGCTTGGAGATGTCCTTGTCCATCGCCATCGCGCTGCCGAGGCGCCCGCTCCCGGTGTAGGGAACCCCCACCATTTCGAGTAGGGTCTGCAGCGTCCCATCCTCACCCGGTCCACCATGCAACGCGAGGAACAGGACGTCTGCGTCGCGGATCACGGGAAGGGCGGCCAGTCCCGAGAGGAAGAGTCCGCGCTCCAGGGCCTTCAGGTGGGCGATGGAAGGCGGCTCCGCACCCACACGGATACCGAGCATCGCCGGCTCGTCGGCTTCGGGGATGAGCCCCCGCGCGGTGTCCACGACGGCGACATCGTGTCCTCTCGAGCGGAGCGCGCGCACCACCTGCGCCGCGGACGCGAGGGCGACATCGCGCTCGGACGACGTGCCGCCGGTCAGGACCGTTATCCGCATCGCGCCACCTATCTCGTTCCGATCATGCGCTGGAGGAGGTCGTACCGGCTCACGATGCCGACGATGGCGCCGTCCCGCCGGACGAGCGCGGCCGGGCTCTCGCGCGTGAGCGCCTGCGCGAGGCGATCCACGGCGAACGACGCATCCACCTCGGGGAAGGGCGCCTCCATGACCTCGCGCACCGGGCGGTCGAGCAGCGCCGGCTGCGCGAGGGCGCGCGTCATCAGCGTGCTCTCGATGAGCCCGCCGACCGAGCGGCCGTCGTCGAGCACCGGAATCTGGCTCACGCCCCACGTCGCCATCAGGTTGAGCGCCTGCCGCACGGCGGCGGCCGGCGCGACCTGGACCAGCGCCGGCGCCCCGCCCGCGCGCGCCTGCAGCAGCTGGTCCACCGTGACCGGCGCGCGGTCGAGGAGCTGGTTCTCCTCCATCCATTCGTCGTTGAAGAGCTTGGAGAGGTACCGCTCGCCGGTGTCGCAGAGGATCGTGACGACGAGCGCCGAAGGATCGTCGAGCTCGCGTGCGATGTCGATGGCGATCTGCACGTTGAGCCCCGCCGAGCCGCCGACGAGGATCCCTTCCTCGCGCGCGAGCCGGCGGGCCATGGCCATGGACGCCTTGTCGCTCATCTGCCGCCACTCGTCGATCTCGTCGAACCAGACGGTGGTCGGGATCTTGTCTCCGCCGATGCCCTCGACCTTGTAGGGATGGCCCTCGCCGAGGGCATGGGTTTCCGCGTACCCGCTATAGAGCGAGCCCACCGGGTCGCCCGCGATCACGCGGATCGCGGGGTTCCGCTCCTTGAGGTACTTCCCGGCGCCGCTCACGGTGCCGCCCGTGCCCGCTCCCGCCACGAGGTGCGTGACGCGCCCCCCGGTCTGCTCCCAGATCTCGGGGCCGGTCGTCGCGTAGTGTGCCTCGGGGTTCACCTGGTTGTAGAACTGATTGGCGAGCACGGCGCCGGGCGTGTCCTTCACGATCTGCTTGGCCTTCATCACATAGTTGTCGGGATGATCGGGCGGGACGGCTGTCGGGGTGATCACGACTTCCGCGCCATATGCCTTGAGCAGGCGCACCTTCTCCTGCGACATCTTGTCGGGCATCGTGAAGATGCAGCGATACCCCTTGAGCGCCGCGGCGATCGCGAGCCCGACGCCGGTGTTGCCGCTGGTCCCCTCGACCACCGTGCCGCCCGGTCGAAGCTCCCCGCGGCGCTCGGCGTCCTCGATGATGGCGAGCCCGATCCGGTCCTTCACCGACCCGCCGGGATTCGCGTATTCGGCCTTGCCGTAGACCGGCGTGCGGAGCCCGGCGCCGACCCGGGCGAGCCGGATGAGCGGCGTCCATCCGACCATGTCGAGGACCGATTCGTACGGCGTGAGATGCGGCGCTGTCATGGCTGCTCGGGGGGATGGCGGAAGTGGACCGGCTGCAGGAAGGCGGTGGCGACCGGCGTGCCCCGTCGGAGCGCCGGAGCGAACCGGAGCTGTGCCGCACCGGCGAGGGCAGCGGAATCGAGCGCCGGGTATCCGCTCGACTCCGCGACCCGCGTCGAGTCGGCCACCAGGCGGCCGGTCGAATCAGCGTAGAGCCGGAGGAGCACCACGCCGTCGATCCGCTCGCGCGCGAGGGCGGCGGGGTACGCGACCGGCGAGACCGCGTTCAGGGCGACGGGAGGCTCGTCCCCGCGCTCGACGAGCGGCATGGCGGCATCGCCGGGGAGCGCGGAGTCTCCGCGGGCATCCGGACTGCATGCGGCAGCGGCGACGAGCGCGATGGCGAGCAGATACGATGAGTGATTCACCCCCGAAAAGTACCCTCTATATTCAGCGCTCGCACGTTCAGAACCCGGCCCGAAGGCTTGCAGCGTGACCGATTCCAGCGTGGCCCTGGCGCCGCCGTCCGGCGGTTTCTGGGTCAATGTCCGCGATGCGCTCCGCGGCGTCCATCACGACTACACCGATGGGCCGATCGGCCGGGCCGTGCTCCTGCTGGCCGTGCCGATGGTGCTCGAAATGGTGATGGAGTCGATCTTCGCCGTCGTCGACGTCTTCTTCGTGTCGAAGCTCGGCGCGGATGCCGTCGCGACCGTGGGGCTCACCGAATCGCTGCTCGCCCTCGTCTACACGGTGGCGATGGGACTCGCCATCGGCGTCACCGCCACGGTATCGCGCCGCATCGGCGAGCGGGATCCCGAGGCGGCAGCGCGCACCGCGGTGCAAGGCATCTTCCTCGGGATCCTCGTCTCGGTGGGCATCGCCGCCGTCGGGATCGCGTTCGCCGAGGACCTGCTCCGCCTGATGGGCGCCTCGCCGACCGTGGTCGCGACCGGGGCGGGGTACACGCGGGTCATGCTCGGCGGCAACGGCGTCATCCTCCTGCTCTTCCTCATCAACGCCGCCTTCCGCGGCGCCGGCGATGCGGCGATCGCCATGCGCGTGCTCTGGACCGCGAACCTCATCAACATCGTGCTCGCGCCCTCGCTCATCTTCGGCGTCGGCCCGCTGCCGGAGCTCGGTGTCACCGGCGCGGCCGTCGGCACGACGATCGGGCGCGGCACGGGTGTGCTGCTGCAGCTCTGGCTCCTCACGCGCCCGGGACGCCGTGTGCAGGTGGCGCGCCGGCACGTCGTCGCGGATCCGGCGCTCATGTGGCGCCTCGTCCGGCTCTCGGCGACGGGCATGCTGCAGATCCTGATCGCGACAGCGAGCTGGATCGGCCTGGTGCGCGTCATCGCGACGTTCGGGAGCAGCGCCCTCGCCGGCTACACGATCGGGATCAGGGTGATCCTCTTCGCACTCCTGCCGGCCTGGGGCCTGAGCAACGCCGCGGCGACGATGGTGGGACAGGGCCTCGGCGCGGGAAAACCGGAGCGCGCCGAGCGCGCGGTCTGGGTCGCGGGCGCGTACAATGTCGTGTTCCTCGGCGTCGTGGGGCTTGCCTTCGTGATCGGTGCGCCGTGGATTGTTCGGCTCTTCACGCAGGACCCGACCGTGATCCCGATCGCGTCGACGTGCCTGCGCATCGTATCGCTCGGCTTCCCGTTCTATGCGTACGGGATGGTGCTCACGCAGTCGTTCAACGGCGCGGGCGACACCTGGACACCGACGCTGCTCAATCTCCTCTGCTACTGGTGCCTCGAGATCCCGCTCGCCTGGTTCCTCGCGCGCGAAGCCGGCCTCGGCCCCACAGGCGCGTTCATCGCGATCATGGCCGCGTTCTCGATGATCGCGGTGCTGAGCGCGGTGCTGTTCCGGCGGGGGCGGTGGAAGCGGAGGATAGTTTAGGAGATCCGCAGATGACGCAGATTGGTGGCGTCATTCGGGTATGCTGCAGAGAGAATTGGTTACGGCTGTTCTGCTGCGGCTTCCTCGAAGCGGTATACCGAGAGGCACTTCAGATCGAGTTCAACCTTTTCGGGATACCGCAGGTGCCCGAGATGCGACTGAAGCTGTCATACCGTGGAAATCCACTGAGAACTGCCTATCGAACCGACTTCGTCTGATTCGAGCGCATCATTGTGGAAGTGAAGGCAATGCGTGAGCTCAGCGGCGTGGAAACAGCACAAGTGATCAACTACCTGAAGGCCAGCAACCTCAAGACCGGCCTCCTCCTGAACTTCGGCACCACCCGGCTCCAGTATCGGCGCTTCATCCACGGCGGCAACACATCTGTGTCATCTGCGCCATCTGTGGATCCCTCATCGTCCGCCTGGCAACTATCTACGGCAGATCGTACCGCTCGAGCCGCTCGAGCCCATCGGAATCGGCGGCCGCGGCGTAAAGCCCGCGCGATCCCGCCGCGAGGAGGCGGCGGCCGGTGGGCAGGATGATCCCGCCGAGGTGCGTACCGCGAGCGTCGAAGCGGTCCCAGGCCGGCGGGGCGCCCGCGGGCACCGATCGCTCGACCCATACGCTCCCGTCCGGGGCGATCAGCGGCGCGCGGTCGGTGAACGGCGGCCGCACCTCGCGGAACTCCTGCTTCGTCACGAGCCGTGCGAGCGCTTCGGGGGTCTTCTGGCTCGCCGGCATCGCGGTCATGCCCTGCTCGCCCCGCCCGGCGATGACGGCGGTCGCCATGAACTGCGTGACGTAGCCGAGGCGATCGCGTGCGGTGACCGGAAGCGTCGCGCGCCTGACCGGGGAGCCGCGTGTGATCGCCCCATCCTGCTCGCGCCACTCCACCACGTAGCCTGCCGAACGCACGAGCGCGAGGCGTCCCGCTACATCCACCTGCCAGACGTCGCGCGGCGCGAAGATGACGTAGGGTATGCCCTCGACCCGCCCTTCGCGGTAGGTGATGCCCCTGACCCGCGCGAGCCGCTCGACCCGGCCGGTGGCAGGATCCCAGCGCGCGACGGCCACGGAATCGCGAGCCCCTCCGGGATCCGCCCAGGCGGGAATCTCGAAGTAGAGCCGGCCGCGCTCGTCGATGCCGCGCGGGGAGATCGCGTGGGTCATGCCGGGCCGGTGGCTCGAGAACGAGCGCACGATGCGGAGATCGGGCCCTATGACGGCCAGCCGCTCATTGCCCTGGTCCACGAGGAGCGTCGAATCGCCCGGCAGGGGAAGGAGCGCTCCGGGAAGTCGGTATTCCGACGGTCCCGCGCCGCGGCGTCCGACGACCCGGATCACGCCACGACCGACATCCACCACGCTCACGGTTTCCTCGATCCAGTCGCTCACGAGCAGCCGTCCATCCGCGAGCTCGCGCACGCCGCTGATCCGGCTGAAGTCGTGATCGACCGAACCGGCCGGCGTGGTGAGGCGGCGGTCTCCATCCTGGAGTGAGACGAGGATCATCAGGGAAAGGCCGAGCATCGTTTCCGCCGGTGTGGGTGTTCCTTCCTGATGCGCAGCCCGGCCGAAGGGACGCGCCGGCTGCCTAGATTGAGTCATGGAGCTTCCCGTCGTCGCCGCCCTGCCGGCACTGGCTCGCGCGCTCGCAGAGCGTGGCCGCGCCGTGCTTCAGGCCCCGCCGGGCGCCGGCAAGACGACGCTCGTGCCCCCCGCGCTGCTCGGCGAGCCCTGGCTGGCCGGGCGCAAGATCGTGATGCTCGAGCCCCGCCGCGTCGCCGCCCGGGCGGCGGCGCGTTTCATGGCGCGCGGGATGAACGAGCCGGTCGGGGAGACGGTCGGCTACCGCGTGCGCCTCGACACGCGCGCGGGGCCGCGGACGAGGATCGAGGTCGTGACCGAGGGCGTGCTTACGCGGATGCTGCAGGACGATCCCGCGCTCGATTCGGCGGGAATCGTGATCTTCGACGAATTTCACGAGCGGAGCATCCACGCGGATCTCGGGCTGGCGCTCGCGCTCCAGGGCGCCGATGTGCTCCGGCCCGACCTCCGCATCCTCGTCATGTCGGCGACGCTCGACGGGGCGCGCGTCGCCGGGCTGCTCGGCGGCGCTCCGGTCATCACGAGCGAGGGACGCGTCCATCCCGTGCGCGTGCAGTATCTCGGCCCCGGCGCGTCACGCCCGCTCGAGGCGAATGTCGTGGCCGCGATCGGGTCGGCGCTTGCCGATACGGACGGCGACGTGCTCGTGTTCCTCCCGGGTGCCGGGGAAATCCGTCGCGTCGCGGCCCGGCTCGAAGACCAGCGATTCCCGGAAGACATCCGCATTGCCCAGCTGCACGGCTCCCTTCCGCCGGCGGACCAGGACCGCGCGCTCGACCCGGCGCCGGGCGGTGGCCGAAAGGTCGTGCTCGCGACGTCGATCGCGCAGACGAGCCTCACGATCGAGGGCGTGCGGGTCGTGATCGACGCCGGGCTCAGCCGGGTGCCGCGCTTCTCTCCGCGGAGCGGGATGACGCGCCTCGAGACGGTCCGCGTCTCCCGCGCGAGCGCGGACCAGCGCGCCGGGCGTGCCGGACGCGTGGCTCCGGGAGTCTGCTATCGCCTCTGGTCCGAAGGCGAGCACGCGTCGCTCCTGCCGCATGACACGCCGGAGATACTCGAGGCCGATCTTGTTCCGCTCGCGCTCACGCTCGCCGCGGCGGGAGTCACGGACGCAGCCCACCTCGCCTGGCTCGATCCGCCGCCGTCCGCTCCCTACGAGGGGGCGCGCGCGCTGCTCCACACGCTGGACGCACTCGACGGCGATGGCCGCATCACGGCGCGCGGCCGGGAGATGTCGCGCCTCGCCGTGCATCCGCGCCTCGCGCACATGCTGATCGACGGGGCGGAGTCGGGCGCGGGATCCCTCGCCGCCGATATCGCGGCACTCCTCGGCGAGCGGGACATCCTTCAATGGAAGGATGGGCCGCCCCCGGCCGACCTGCGGCTCCGCCTCGACCAGCTTCGCGGAGAGCGCAGGGAATTCACCGCCGTCGATGTCGCCGCCCTCGCACGCGTGCGGGCGGAAGCCGGCGAGATCCGTCGCGCGATGAATGTCCGCGCGAGCGATGTGGACATCGACGAGGCCGGCGGAATCCTGGCGCTCGCCTATCCGGATCGGATTGCGCGGCGCCGGCCCGGCGCCGCGCCGCGCTATCTCCTGAGCCACGGCACCGGCGCAACGCTCGACCGCGGCGATGCACTCGCGCGCGAGGAGTATCTCGTCATCGCGGAGACCGATGGCGCCCGCCCGGAGGCCCGGATCCTCATCGCTGCGCCGATCTCCCGGGAAGCAATCGAGCGAAGACTCGCGGCGGCGATCGTGCGGGACGACGTCGTGGCGTGGGACAGTGCATCGGGCGCTGTTGTTGCGCGCCGGCGCCGGCGGCTCGGTGCGATCCTGCTCGACGACGGCGAGCTGCGTGACGCGGATTCCGAGCGCATTCGCGCCGCAGTCATCGAAGGCCTGCGCGGCGAGGGACTGGGCGGGTTTCCGTGGAGCGACGCGGCACGCCGCCTCCGGGAGCGCGTCGCATTCCTGCGGCTGCGCGATGCGGCCTGGCCCGATCTGTCCGATGCCGAGC
>JAICNA010000020.1 GCA_025928955.1 Gemmatimonadales bacterium
CATGGGCGAGTTCTTCGACTATTCGACCAAATATTTCAAGGCGGACCGGAAGCGGCCGACCATTCCCGAAACGATCGCTTATTACCGGGAAAAGCAGATCGGCTTCGTCATGTTCACCGTAGATATGGAAGCCGGGACAGGCATCAAGCGTATCTCCAATGAGGAGATTGCCGAGCATGCGGCGGGACGCTTCGCGATCGCCGGCCTCCTGGTACGCACGCGCCGATTCGAGGCGGGCCCGCGACGCCGCAACGCCCGTCGACCTCTGAGCGAGTTCCTCGAGCACGAGGCCCCGCGCCCGCGGAGCGTCGGGTGATCCGAGCGCCCTGAGCTGGTCGGCAAACTGCGTCAGGGCTTCGGCGGCCTGCGCGCGCGACGGCGTCGTCAGCGCGGCGATCAACCGCCGCGCGCCGCCGAGGGGATCTCCCCAGCGTGCCATCAGCGCCGCCTCGAGCCGGCGAGCGTCGAGCGAGCGTTCCCGTTCCAGCGTTTCGAGGATTGCGGGGCGCGTCCGCTCAGGCGCCGGCGTGAGGGCGGCCAGCGCGGTGAGCTGATGTCCGGGCAGCTCGGAAATGGCGGCGAGCCACTCGCGCGTGGCCCCATTCCAGTCCCCCTCGGCCGCAAGCAGCTGCGCCGCCTCGTACGCGAGCGCCTGCTCGCGGCCGAGTCGCTGCCGAGCGGCCTCGATCGCGGTGCGCGCCATCGGTCGGTCCCGCCGCTGCAACGCGGCAGTGACCAGCTCGCGCCACGGGGAGGGCTCGCGCGGAGCCATCTTCGCCCATGCCTCGGCGGCAGCGCGTGCGCTGTCCCGCGCGCCGGCCGCCATGTGCGTCCGGATCAGGATCGGGTACACGACCGCGTTCGGAACGGCGCCGACCGCCTTTCGCGCGTGTGGCAGGATTTCGGCGTTGCGACCGAGGGGATCGAGTGAGCGTTCGAGGCCGAGGAGGGCGGAGGCGTCGCCTGGCCGCGCGGACAGCACCCGTGCGAACGCCTCCGCAGCCGCCGCGTGGTTTCCCTTGCGCTCGAACTCGTGCCCCTGTGCGAGGGGATCGGCCGACGCCTGCGCCTGCTGGGCCGCGAGGCTTCCCGATCCCGCGCAGAGCCACGCGCCGACGAGAAGCGAGCCAAGGACGCGACTCACTCTGCCGGCTCCGTCAGCTCGCGGAAGTAATCGACCACGAGCCGGCGCTCTTCCGGGCTCAGGCGCTGCAGCTCATCCCAGCTCGGGAAGCGCGGGCGGCCGTTCTCCTCGAGACGCGCGCGCAGCGCGGGCGGCAACGCCGCATTGCTGTCGTCGCCCGTCTTGCTCTGGCGTTCCTTCCGCTCATCCTGCTCTTCTCCCTGGAGCGTGCGTCCGGCATCGAGCATGCGGCGGAAGAGCCGTTCCTGCCGCTCGACCGTCTGCCGATCGATGCGCCCGGCTTCGAGCCGCCGAGCCAGATCCTTGGCCTCTTCGGCGAATTCCGCGGTCCCCGACGGGCCACCCTGCGCCCGCAGGCGCTCCAGCTGCTCCGCCATGGCCCGCTGCTGCGCGCCGAGCTGCTGGATCTGGGTGCGCACGTCGCCGCGCCCCGCCATCGGGAGAAGGCTCGCGCCCTGCTGGCCCATCGCCCCCTGCTGTCCCGCCATCTGTGCCATCCGCTCCATGGCCTCCCCCATGCCGGACCCCGACGCCGCACCGGCGACATCCTCGCGGGAGCGAAGCAACTGGTATGCCGCGGCGTTGAGCGCATCCACGGCACCGCCGGCGCGCTCGGCCGCGGCGCGCGGATTGGGCGCCGCGGTGGAGATCGCCTCGCGCGCCTGCCCCATCTGGTCCTTGGCGAGCGTCAGCGACCCCGTGATCTGCTGCGAGACCAGGGCATTCTTTCCTCCCGCGGCGCGCACCTGATCGAGCAGCCGTTCCACACCCTCCTCGATCGCTCCCTGCTCCGCCCGGGTCTGCGCCGATGGGGCGCCGCTGCGGAGCGCCTGCTGCACCGCGAGCTCGCGCTCCGTGAGCCTGCTCGTCTCCGCGAGGGCGCGGTCGAGCGCGGCCGCGACCTCGTCGCGCCATTCCTGCTGCATGGATGAGCGCTGCTGGTCCATCGCCCCGGCGAGGGGGGCGAGCTTGTCGGCGGCGTGCTTCCCGCGCTGCCGCGCGCCCTGTCGATCCCCCTGCTGCATGGCCTGCTGTGCCTCGCGCATCTCGGCGGCCGCCTGCTCGGCCTGTTCGGCGCTGGCCTCCATCTGCTCCTGACGCGCCTCGTTGCCGAGCTGTTCCGCGGTTTCCTTCATCGCAGCGGCGAGCGAGTCGGCGCGGTCGGCGAGCGCCTTCTCCTCGGCGGCCGCGGCGGTGCTGTCGGCCCGCGCGGCCTCGTCGGTCCATTCCCGCTGCTCCGCGGCGAGGTCCTTGGCCTCTTCGGCGAGATTCGCGAGATCACCTTCGAGCGCCGCGCGTTCGAACAGCTCGCGGCTTCGCTCCAGTGCCTCGCGCAGCTGCTCCTGCGCCTTCGCCAGGTCCTGGAGCGCCTCCTGCGTCCGCTCCGCGTTCAGCTCCTGCAGCGCGCGCTGGAGCTCCGCCAGCTTTTCACGCATCTCCGGCGTCAGGGCGCGGTTCAGCTGCTCCTGCAGCTGCTCGATCTGCTCGCGGAACGCCGGGTCCTCGAGGCCCGCCTGTTCCACGCTTTCCTTGAGCTGCTCGAGGGCTTCCTGCAGCGCTTCCGCTTCTTCGAGGAGCGCCTCCTGCGCCTGCGCGATCGCTTCGGCCTTCTTTGCCTGCTCGAAGGACAGGGCCTGCTCGCCGTTCCGCGACTGATTCTCGCTGCGCGCCTGCTCCCGCGATGCATCCTCGGTCTCGCGCTCGAGCTGCCTGCTCCGGTCGGCGAGGGAATCGAGTCGGCTGCCGATGCCCTCGGTCACTTCCCGCTGGGCGGCGCGGAGCTCGCTCGTGGTGGGAATCCGGACGGAGTACTCGCGCGAGCGGCCGCGGTGGCGCGCCGGCGCATCGTCCACGGCAGTGGCGCGGTAGAAGAGCGTATCGCCCGGGCGGAGCTGCAGCGCCGCGAGATCGAGTTCGTACGAAAGGATTGCGCGGTCGGGACGACCCGACGGCAGGGCGACCGGAGCCGGGCGCACCGAATCCCGTACGCCCCGTCCACTGCGGCGGGTTTCCACTGCCACCGCGGCGAGCCCGTGATCGTCCCTCACGTCGATGACGAGCCCCAGCCGCATCGAGAGCGGCGCGATGGTGTCCGTTCCCGGAACGGGGAGATCCACCACCGGGGCGCTATCGGGTACGACGCGCAGCGGAAGCCGCACCGTATCGCCTCCGAGCGGCCCGCCCTCGCGCGTGGCGAGCTCGAGCTCGAAAGCGGCGGAGACCGGCGGCACGAAATCGCCACTGAACGCGGTGCCGTCCACCTCGAGCGGGTGCACCCGGGCGCCGGCGCGCCACGCGGCGGCGCCGAGGGCCGCGGTGGCGGCGCCTCGGGTCGAGAGCCGCGTTCCGGCCGGGATGATGATCGTATCGCCGTTGGTCGGAACCGGCTCGTCCTCGAGGCCGAGGTAACCGGGATAGCGCGCGGTCACGGTGAGTGATCCGAGGAACACCGGGAGGCGCACATGCACCAGTACCGTGTCGGACGAACGGCTTCCGCTGGTGAGGCGCGCATGCAGGTCGCTGCGCAGTGGCCCGACCGTGCGGGTGGCTCGGCCGAGGGAATCGAGTTCAATGCCCTCCGGGCGCCAGGTTTCTCCGGGCGCACGCGTCCACAGCGTCGCGTGCCGGCGCCCGACCGCTTCGAGGTCGAGACGCACGCTCGCACCACGGTCGACCTGCCCGGCACTCGCGCGGATCCGGACGGGCGCGGTGGTCATTTCCCACGCGCGTACGGGATGCCAGAGCTGAGAGGCGGTCCCCCGGCGCGGGCCGGCGGTGCCGAGCGTGGCGAGGCCGAGGATGAGCACGGCGAAGCCGGCGAGCGCACGCCGCCGGACCGGGCGCCCGATCGGCTCGACGGCCTCCCGGCCTCGGCGCTCCACCTCGTCCGCGCGGCTCGCATCCGCCGCGGACAGCAGCGCATCGCTCGTGCCGAGCGCAGGCGCATCGAGCAGCGACGTAAGCGCGCCCTGCCGCCAGAGATTCCGTTCCTCGAGCCAGCCCGCGACACCGCGAATCGAGTACCGCCCGTCCGTCCGCCGCGCGATTACCAGCAGCGTCGCGGCCACGACGATCGCGGCCGCCCAGGCGATGAACACCCACCACGGCGCAGAGAAGATCCCGGCACGCACCGCCCACGCCGCCGCGCCGAGCAGGAGCAGCGCCGCGCCGAGCGCCAGCGCGACCCAGCCGGCCCGGCTCCCGCGCTGCATCGGGCGGGTGAGCCCGGCGAGCGAGCGTCGCGTCGCTCCGGTCATCCGCCGAACCCCACCGCGTAGGCGAAAAGGTTCACGCCCATTCGCAGTGCCGCCTCGCGCTGTTCCGGCGTATCACGATGGACCTCCGGATCCTCCCAACCGTCCCCAAGGTCAGTCTCATAGGAGTAGAACACTGCGAGGCGACCATCCAGAAAGATTCCGAAGCCCTGGGCCGGCTTGCCATCATGCTCGTGCACCTTCGGAATGCCGCGCGGGAACTGGTAGACGACCCGGTAGACCGGATGGTCGAGCGGAACTTCGACCAGCGGGCGGTCTGGAAAGAGCCGCCCCAGCTCCCGCCGGATCGATTCGTCCATGCCGTAATTGTCGTCGATGTGCAGGAATCCGCCCTGGCGCAGATATCGGCGCAGCGTCTCCAGATCCTGATCGCCGAACCGGACATTGCCGTGCCCGGTCATGTAGATGTACGGGACGTTCCAGAGGTCGTCCTGGTCGAGCCGAACCACCTTCTCGGCGGCGGCGACGCGGAGCGTGGTCCGCTCGCGAACCGCCTTGAGGAGATTCGGAAGGCTGGACGGATTCGCATACCAGTCGCCGCCCCCCTCGTAGTGGAGCCGGCCGACCGTCAGATCGGGACCCGCCTCCTGTGCCGCGATCGGTGCGGCCGAGAGGAAGAGCGCTGTGAAACCGGCCACCGCTACTCTCATTGAATCTCCATGACCATGCGATACGCCTCGTTCCGCGCGATCCCGAGCCGACTCGTCAGCTGCTCCACCACGTCCCGCCGGGTGAGGCCGGCCCCGAGAAGCGCCTGTGCGAGGGTTGACCCTTCAGCCGTTCGGTCCGGCGGCACTTCAGGCACGCCGGTACCAGCGAGCACCACCGTAATCTCCCCCTTCGGCTCTGCCTGCGCATAGTGATGCGCCAGCGTCCCCAGGGTACCCGTACGGATTTCCTCGTGGATTTTCGTCAGCTCCCGCGCCACGGTCACCGCCCGGTCCTCTCCAGCAAGGTCCGCGAGGTCGGCGAGCAACCCGGCAAGCCGGTTCGGCGACTCGAAGAACACCGTCGGCCACTCCTCCTGCGCCGCGCGTGAGAGGAGCCGCAGGCGTTCGGATCCCTTCCGGGGAACGAAACCGAGAAAGAGATAGCGGTCGCCGTCGAAGCCCGAGACCGATACGGCAGTGGCCACCGCCGAGACCCCGGGAATGGGGACGACCGGGATCCCGGCCGCCCGCACCGCCTGCACGAGGGACGAGCCGGGGTCGGAAACGACCGGAGTGCCCGCATCGGAGACCAGCGCCACATCGCGCCCACCCCGAAGGATTTCGAGGAGACTCTCGGCCCGTGCGGCCGTCGAATGGGCGTGGAAGCTCAGGAGCCGGGGCGACGCCCCGAGATACGTGAGGAGGCCGCGCGTACGGCGAGTATCTTCCGCGGCGACGACCGGCACGGCGCGAAGCAGGTCCGCGGCTCGCGGGGTGAGGTCCCCGAGATTGCCCAGGGGCGTGGCGACGACGAAAAGCGTGCCGGGAGGCATCGGCTGGGACCGGCTGCCGGGGCGGGAAACCTCTCCCGCCCCCGGACTCCGGTCGGACTCAGGCGAGGTGCTGCTGGATCCGCTGATCGAGCGTTCCCTTCGGGACCGCGCCGACGACCGTATCCACGTGGCGCCCGTCGCGGAAGAAGAGGATGCTCGGGATCGAGCGCACGTTGAAGCGGAGCGTCGTCTGCTGGTTGGAATCGACGTCCAGCTTGGCGATCTTCACCTTGCCCGAGTGCTGGCCGGCGAGCTGCTCGAGGATCGGCGCGATGACCTGGCATGGCCCGCACCAGGTGGCCCAGAAGTCCACGAGGACGAGGCCCGAGGCCTGCTCGACCTCGGAGGCGAAGGTCGCGTCGGTGACGTGGGCGATCTGGGTATTCGTTGCGGTCATGCTGTTATTCTCCGGGTCATTGCGGCCCTGCAGCCGCGCATTGATCAGTATGTCGCCGGATTGTCCGGCCCATGATTCAGGAGCGACGATTGTCCGACGCCCCTCGCATTGCGCATGTCGGGATCGCGGTGTCCGACCTCGCCGCCGCGTCCGCCTTCTACCGGGAAGTGCTCGGAATCGAGCCGCATCCTCCCGAGTCGGCCGACGGCGCCGACATCCTGTCCTTTTCTCTCGGCGAGTCCGAGATCGAGCTGCTCGCTCCGCAGAGTGAAGACGGGCCGATCGCCCGTTTCCTCCAGCGCCGCGGCCCCGGCATCCATCACGTCTGCTACCGGGTGTCCGATCTCGACGCCGCACTCGAGCGGTGCCGGAGCGCCGGCTACCGGCTGGTGGACGAGGTTCCTCGCCTGGGCGCCGGCGGCCGCCGCATCGCATTCATCCATCCGAAATCGACCGCCGGCATCCTGCTCGAGCTTACTGAATAAACACCGGGAGGTTCCCGGTCAGCTCTCGGCTGCCTCTTCGTCGCAGTTTCCGCCCGGGGCGCCGAGCAGCGCGAGGTCGATCGAGTTCACGATCCAGTCCCCCGGCTCCGACCGGATCACGGTGAACGGCACCATCTTCACGCAGTCACCGCGCCGGAACTCGACCTGGACGATCCGCCGGGTGGCATCGGCGCCTTCCTGCGTATTCGACATCAGCCGGTGCCGCCGGTCGCGCAGATATGCCTGCATGATCACGATCCGGCGCTCGTAATCGGCCGGCTCCCGGGTCCGCGCCGCGGAGCCCTTGGCGGTGCCCCAGAGTTCGGCCATCTTGGCCAGATTGCTGTCCGCCACGGCCTCCATGAACTGCTGGACGGCGGCTTCGGCATCCGCCGCTGGTTCAGGCTGCCGGTTCTGGGCGACGGATGAGGCGGCATTGCCCCCGCATGCCGCCAGCGTGAGGGCAGCGGCCAATAGCCAGCGCTGAGTCAAGCGATGCTCCGGGTAGAAGGTCTCATTCGAAGATAACCGCGCGGAAAACCCGCGAACACCCATGCGAATGCGCCTGTACGTCAATATCGATCATGTGGCCACGCTGCGCGAAGCCCGGCGGACCGATGAACCCGATCCCGTCGAAGCGGCGCGGATTGCGGAATCGGCGGGCGCCGACGGCATCACCGCGCACCTCCGGGAGGACCGCCGCCACATCCAGGATCGGGACGTCGAAGCGCTCGCAAGCTCCGTGCGCGGCGTATTCAACCTCGAGCTCGCCACGCATCCGGAGATCGTTACCCTGGCGTGTCACCTCCGCCCGTTCCAGGCGACGCTCGTGCCCGAGCGGCGCGAGGAAATCACCACCGAGGGCGGGCTCGACCTCGCCCGGCCGACCGCGCGCCTCCAGGAAGCGATTGACCGGCTGACCGCGGCGGGGATTCGCGTCAGCCTCTTCATCGATCCGGACGCAGCGGCCGTGGCCGCCGCTCGCGCCGCGGGGGTGCCGGCAGTCGAACTCCACACCGGCCGGTACGCACATGCCTGGCGGCGCGGGAGCGCTGCGCTCGACGAGCTGCAGCGTGCGGCGCGGCTTGCGCGGGACGGCGGCCTCGCGGTGCACGCCGGGCATGGACTCACGTATGAGAACGTCGGCGCCGTTGCGGCACTCACGGAGATCGAGGAGCTCAACATCGGCCACAGCATCGTGAGCCGTGCGATCTTTTCCGGGATCGGACCCGCCGTGGCCGAGATGCGCAGATGCATCGACAGCGCCCGTCCTCACAGCGGCGGGCGATGATTACCTTTCGGCTGGCCCGGGCGTCACGCGCCGCGGCCGGTTCCCCGCCCCTCCACGAGCCTCGATGAACAGACCTCACGGCACGGCGGATTTCTTTGCCCTCGAAGCGGGCGATTGTCTCGACCGCCTCGAGCAGGCGATCACCCACGCCGACGGCCCGCGCGCGGAGGAGATGCTGCGCGCCGCCCGGGCTCTCCGCGGCTCCGCGCTCATGGCGAGCCAGGCGGGCATCGCGCGCGCGGCCGCGGGATTCGAAGGGCTGGCGCGAGCGCTTCGCGATCGCGGCCGCGCATGGGACATGACGGCACGCGAGCGGAGCGCGCAGGGTGTGGACGAGCTGCGCCATCTCGTCCGGCACGCCCGCGAGTGGACGGATGCCGACACGACTCGGGCCGGCCGGCTCGCCGCCGATCTCGATGCCTTGGCCGGCAGCCCATCGGGCGACCTGCTGCGACCCGGCGGCGCGCCAGCCGCGGGAACGGCAAGTACCGGGGTTCGCGCCTTCGTCGCCCGGGAGGGTGCGCTCATCGCGAGCGCGCTCGATCGCGCGGCACGGGCGCTGGAAGCCGCACCCGAGTCGCGCGAGCCGCTCTACGCGGTGCTCCGGCGCATGCAGTCGCTGCGGGGTCTCGCCGAGATCGCAGATCTGCCGCCCCTGCCCGAGATCCTCGACGGCATCGAGCTCGCCGTCGGAGACCTCACCCGACTGTTCGCCCCCCCGCCGAACGTCGCCCAGGTGCTCGATGCCGCCGCGGCGGCACTCACGCGCATCTCACGGGACGTCACCGAGCACGGCCGCCCTCAGGGGGATCCGCCCGAAGCGCGAGCATTCACCGAGGGGCTCCTCCGGGCCTTCGCCGCCGAAGCCGACGTGATCCCGATCGAGTCGCTGTATCGCGAGGGCGACCCGGAGCCGATGCAGCGGTCCACCGCACAGCCGCAGTTTGCGCCTCCCGCGGCGCTCGGCATCGTCGAAATGGTGAGCTACGGCGAGCACCTCGCGCAGGCCGCCGACCGGATCGCGGGCGCATCGCAGGGCTCGACCCGCGATCTCCGACTCTATGCGCTCGTGAGCACCTTTCGATCGGTCACGATCCCCGGGGACGATCCGGTTTCGCCATCACTCGCGCGCTTCGGGCGCGCGGCGCGGGCCGCCATCGCCGCCGGCACGGCAGCGCGCGATCCCGACGCGTTTGCGGAGGCGCTCCGTGAAGCGGGCGCCGTGCTGCGGCGCCTCGCCGACGGCGCCGATCACGCCGAGTCGGGCCGCCGTCTCGGGGCGCTCGCCGATCGCATCGGCGGAGCACCGAGCGCCGAAGCGCCCGCATTGGCGGCCCCGGCAGCACCATCGCGCCCGGCCCCGGAGCCCGAGTCGGCGGCTCCGGTCGAGGCGGAGCCCGCCGCCCCGGTCCCGGCGCCGACTTTCACCGTGACGGCCCCCTCGAAGCCGGTGCCCGCGACCGCGCTGGCCGACTCCGAGACCGAGCCTGTCGCCATCGAATCGCTCGCATACGACGGCGAGAGCGTGTTCGCGTCGGAGACCGTGTCGATCGAGTCCCTGGCGCCGAGCGGACGCATGGGCCTCGAGCGTGGGTTCGACCGCTATCGGCAGCTTCTCGCCGGGGGCGCGGGGGAGGCACATTCGCCCGCTCCACCCGCCGCAGCCCTCGCGGCAGGCCGCGACCCGGTCCTGAGGCCCGGCGAGACCGAGGCGGAAATCGTGGACATCGGCACGCTCTGCTATTCCGGTCGCGGCGCGCTCGAACGTGCGGCCGAGATCCGCGCCGAGATTGCGCGCCACACTCGCGACGCCCACGACCTGAGCAGCGTCGAGCCGCTGGTGCGGGAGCTGCTCGATCTCGTCCCGCTCGCGCTCGCAGGGTGACGTGACCGGTTCGTCCCGGCGCATCTGGCTGGGCATCGCGGGCATCGTCATTTCGGTGGCGGCGCTCTGGTGGGTCCTCGCGGACGTCCACTGGGCCGAGGTGCGGGCGCACATCGTCGAGGCGCGACTGCTGCCGCTCGTCGCGGCGGTCGTGGTCGCCACGGCGACGTTCCCGCTGCGGCTCCTCCGCTGGCAACTCCTCCTTCGCCGCGAGAACGGCGAGGCGATCCCGCTGCCGCCGCTCTGGCATGCCGTCGCCATCGGCTTCATGGCGAACAACATCCTGCCGTTCCGCATGGGCGAAGTGATGCGCTCGCTCACCGCGAGCCGGCTTGCCGGCGTGCGCTTCACCGCCGCGTTCTCCTCGGTGGCGGTCGAGCGCGTCTTCGACGGCCTCACGGTCGTCGCGCTCCTCGTCTTCTCGCTCTTCGCAGCCGGCCTTCCCGCCGGCGTCGAGATTGCCGGGGTTCCGGTGACGCGGACGGCCACCGTCGCCGGCCTGGCCATGGGCTCGGCGCTCGTCATGGCGCTCGTCGTCGTGGCGTTCCCCGTGCTCGCCGAGCGCATCATTCTGGCCATCGTGCCGTCGCGTGGCTTCGCGACGCGCCTGGTCCACATCGTCGAGGGGCTGCGCCACGGCCTCTCGGTGCTCCGGTCACCGGGCCGCGCCGCAGCCGTGGTCGCGATGTCGGTCGTGCTCTGGCTGGTCAACGCCCTTTCGTTCTATCTCGCCTTCGTCGCATTCGGCATCTCCGCCAGTTTTGCCGCCGCGCTCCTGCTGCAGGGAATTCTCGTCTTCGGCATCGCCGTTCCGACCACACCCGGCTACGTCGGCGTGTTCGAGGGTGCGATCAAGGCGGTGCTCCTGGTCCTCGGCGTCGGCGCCGACCACGCCGTCGCCTACGCACTGACCTATCACGTCACCACGTTCGTGCCGATCGTTCTCCTCGGCGTCTGGTCGCTGATCCGGACGTCCCTTTCGTTGCAGGAGATCCGGGAGGCGCCGTCGACGTGAGCGGCGAACCCGTCCGCCAGCTGGCGTACGCAAAGGTGAATCTCTTCCTGCGGGTGCTCGCGCGGGAATCGGACGGCTTTCACGGCCTCGAGACGCTCTTCTGCCTGCTCGACCTGGCCGACGAGCTCGAAGCGACGCGCACCGGAACGCCGGGCGTGAGGATTGCAGTGGAAGGGGGCATCGACAGTGGCCCCGCCGCAGACAATCTCGCCGTCCGGGCCGGGCACGCCGTCCTCGATGCGACCGGGCGGCCGTTCGGCGTCGAGCTGCGGCTGCTGAAGCGGATCCCATCGCAGGCGGGCCTGGGCGGCGGGTCGAGCGATGCCGCGGCCGCGCTCACGGCGGTCAATCAACTGGCGAACAACGCCGTACCGCGGCACGAGCTGCTTCAGTTTGCCGCGCGGCTCGGCAGCGATGTTCCGTTCTTCCTCTCCGGCGCTCCGCTCGCGCTCGCGTGGGGGCATGGCGAGCGGCTCCTGCGGCTGCCGCCGCTGCCGGCCGCACCCGGGCTGCTCGTGACGCCACCAGCGCCCGTGCCGACGGCCGAGGCGTACCGCTGGCTCGATCAGGCGCGTCAGGAACAGGCCCGCCGCGGCGCGGTCGCGCTGGATCTCGACGCCCTTCGCACCTGGGGCGACATCGGCCGGATGGCAGGCAATGACTTCGAATCGCCGGTGTTCACCCATGTCCCGGCCGTCCGGTCGGCCTTCGAAGCGCTCGTCCTCACGCGCCCGCTCCTTTGCCGGATGAGTGGCTCGGGCTCGACCATCTTCGCGATCTACCGCTCGGTGCGGGACCGCGACGACGCACGCATGATGCTCGGGGGAAGGCACGGTGAAGTCCGCGCGGTGACGACGGCGGGCGGCGCGCCTGTGAGGAGTCCGCAACCGGCCTTATAATCCCAGCGCCGACTGGCCCTTCGTCCAATGGCAGGACATCGGACTTTGGATCCGAGAATGGTGGTTCGAATCCACCAGGGCCAATGCAGCGGCAATGACGCCACCGAAAACGAGAACGCCCCGGGGTGACCGGGGCGTTCTCATTTTCTCTCCCTGCAGTTCAGGGCACCGGGATCGCGCGAACGAGGAGGATGATGTCGTTGAAGTCGCTGTCGCCCCCGTCCTCGAACGTCAGCGTCCACTCCGGGTAGGCCCCCGAGGAGACGAACGCCGGGGGATTCAGCTGCTCGAACGAGTCGATCCGGAAGTTGAGCACCGTCCCCGCTTCGAACGGCCCGTCGAATTCCCAGACCTTGCCGACTTCCTCATAACAGGCATCGTCGGTCAGCCGCTCCGACTCGGGAGCGATCACGTGAATCTCGTTGTCGTGCGCCGCACAGCTGTGGCTCACGAGCGTCACCTCGAACCGGGCCCGCTGCTCGAGCGGCAGGCCGCACGGCTGGACCTCGCATTCGAGCGGCGTGTCGATCGGATCGCCACCCGGCTCGTTGGAATCCTTGCATGCTCCCGCGACGAGGAGGAGTGCAAAGCCAACTGTTGCCCGAACCCCACGATCGATCCTCATGCAGGCATCTCCCATTGTATGGTCAACTATCGAAGGATGAAGAGGTTATGATGGCACCCTGGGGGTCAGGGCAGACAAGCGACCGGACGGTGCGAACGTCGAACTGCAAGGTTCAGACCTCCCGAAGGGTAGGTCTGGTCACACCTTCGCTGCAGTGATCCGAGGCACACCGGTCGTCTCACCCCCGCCGACCGGTCCGCCGGCGGCAACTCGCCGCGAGCACAACCCCAATCCCGACCGAGAGTTGACGCTCCTCGCGCGGGGGGATATTTTTCGCGGCTATCGTCATGACGGACCTTTCTCTGTCGCGCAGTCAGATGCTGCTTCTCAGCGGCACTGCGAACCGCCCCCTCGCCGAAGAGGTCGCGGCGCATCTCGGGCAGCCGCTCTGCGCCGTCACTCTGCGGCGCTTTGCCGACGGAGAGCTGTTCATCAAGATCGACGAGAACGTTCGTGGACGCGACGTGTATATCGTCCAGCCGACGAACCCGCCCGCGGAGAACATGATGGAGCTGCTGCTCCTCATGGACGCGGCGAAGCGGGCAAGCGCGGCCCGGGTGACGGCGGTCATTCCCTATTTCGGGTATGCGCGCCAGGACCGCAAGGACCAGCCGCGGGTCGCGATCAGCGCGAAGCTCATGGCGAACATGGTGTCGATGGCCGGGGCCGATCGCGTACTGGCGATCGACTTCCACCAGCACCAGCTGCAGGGCTTCTTCGACCTGCCGGTCGATCACCTGTACGCGGCGCCGGTGCTGGTGAACCACTACCGGCAGAAGTCGCTGCGCGACCTCGTGATCGTCGCTCCGGACGTCGGCTCGGCCAAGATGGCGCGGGGCTTCGCCAAGCGCCTCAATGCGTCGCTCGCGATCATCGACAAGCGGCGGCCGTCGGCGAACGTGGCTGAGGTGCTCAACGTCGTCGGCGAGGTGCGGGGCCGGGACTGCATCATCCCGGACGACATGATCGACACCGCGGGGACGATGGCGGAAGCGGTCATGGCCCTCAAGCGCCTGGGCGCCGAGGACGTCTATTGCTGCGCGACGCACGCGCTGCTCTCGGGTCCGGCGGTCGACCGCCTGCAGGCGTCGCCGGTGAAGGAAGTGGCCGTCACGAATACGATCAACATCCCGGCCGAGCGGCGCTTCGACCGGCTCAAGGTTCTTTCGATCGCCGGCCTGCTCGCGAAGGCGATCGGCTACACGCACAGCGACCAGTCGGTCAGCTCGCTGTTCGATTGAGGGCCGCGAGGCCCATTACACACGAAGGATCGGGATCATGGCACAACAGGTGAAGCTTGAGGCGGCAACCCGCACGCAGACCGGCAAGGGTGCCGCGCGCTCGATGCGGCGTGAAGGCAAGGTGCCGGCAGTGATCTACGGCCACGGGCGGGAGCCGGAGGCGCTCGTGATCGACGCGCCCGTGCTCGCGCGCGCCCTGACCGGCGCCACCGCAGCGACGGTGCTCGAAATCGTGGTGGACAACCGCGCCCCGGTTCGGGCGCTCCTCCGCGAGGTCCAGCGGAATCCGATGCGCGCCGCGGACATCCTGCACCTCGATCTCTATGAAGTGCACGCGGACGAGAAGATCACCGTGTCCGTGCCGGTGCACCTCGTCGGCATTCCCGATGGCGTGCGCAACTTCGGCGGCGTGCTCGACCAGGTCCTGCGCGAGCTCGAGATCGAGGTGTTCCCCGGCGACATCCCGGAGAGCATCGATGTGGACGTCACCGGGCTCACGATCGGCCACTCGCTCTTCGTCCGCGACATCCAGCTCGACAAGGCCGAGATCCTGAACGACGAGGACCTGCCGGTCGCCACCGTCGTCGCGCCGCGCACCGAAGAAGCCGCGCCCGTCGCGCCGGAAGAGGCCGCACCGAGCGAGCCCGAGCTCATCCGGAAGGCGAAGGCCGAGGCGGAAGACGCCGAGGACAAGGCGTAGGCCCTGCTCGCGATCGTTGGGCTCGGCAACCCCGGGCCCGAGTACGAAGGCACCCGGCACAACGCCGGGTTCCGGTTGGCGGACCATCTCGCCCGACGCTGGGGCACCGGCCCCTGGCGGCGCGGCGACCGCGCGCGAGAGGCGCGGGCCACGGTGGCGGATCGCCCGGTCCGCCTGATCAAGCCGCAGACGTACATGAACCGGAGTGGAGCGGCGCTCGCGCCGCTCCTCGCCGACCCCGCCTTCGATCCCTCGCGCGACCTGCTCGTCCTGGTGGACGACGTCGCCACGCTCGCCGGGAAGTTCCGGTTGCGCGGCGCGGGGTCGAGCGGGGGGCACAATGGGCTCAAGAGCATCGAAGGCACCCTGCGTCGCCAGGACTATGCCCGGCTCCGGATCGGCATCGGTCCGCTGCCGGCGGAGGCCGCCGATCTCGCCGATTACGTGCTCGGCGAATTTTCCCGCGACGAACGCGCGACGCTCGACACGCTGCTCGACCCGATGGCGGACGCCGTCGAGGGCTGGGCCGCCGAAGGCATCGAGCGCGCCATGAGTCGCTTCAACCGTTGATGGAGGAGTCGTGAACCTGCTCGCACCCTATGCCGCCGCAGCCGGCGGCCTCGGCCTGATCATCGCATTCCTCATCTACTTCGCGCTCAAGCGCCAGCCGGCGGGGACGCAGGGGATGCAGGACCTGGCCGAGCTCATCGAACAGGGCGCGATGGCGTTCCTCCGCCGCGAATACACGGTGCTCCTCCCGTTCATCCTCGTGATCGCGGCGCTGCTCTACCTGGCGATCGGCCCCTACACCGCCGTCGCCTATATCTTCGGCGGCCTCTGCTCGATCGGCGCCGGCCTGTTCGGGATGAAGGCCGCGACCAAGGCGAACGTCCGAACCTCGGAGGCGGCGCGCTCGTCGGGGCAGGCCAAGGCCCTCCGCATGGCGTTCAACGGCGGCGCGGTGATGGGCCTCGCGGTCGCCTCGCTCGGGCTCCTCGGCATCGGCATCGTCTCGACGTGGCTCCTGGACTGGGCCAACATCGCGAACCTCTCCGCCGAGGGCTTCTGGTCCTACAGCGAAACGATCAGCGGCTTTGCGATGGGCGCGTCGTCCATCGCGCTCTTCGCGCGCGTCGGCGGCGGCATCTACACCAAGGCGGCAGACGTCGGCGCCGACCTCGTCGGCAAGGTCGAAGCCGGGATTCCCGAGGACGACCCGCGCAACCCGGCCACGATCGCCGACAACGTCGGCGACAACGTCGGCGACGTGGCGGGCATGGGCGCGGACATCTTCGAGAGCTACGTCGGCGCCGTCATCGCCACCATCGCCCTCGCGGCCACGAGCCCGGCGATCGATCTCGCGGGGCGCGGCAATGCGGTGGCGCTGCCCATCGGCATGATCGTGCTCGGGCTGCTGGCCTCCCTCGTCGGGATCGGCGCGATGAAGGTGCTGGAGAAGGGCTCGCCCGCGAACGCGCTCCGGCTCACGACGTTCATCGCCGCCGGTCTCTTCATTCTCGGCGCCTACTTCCTCGTCGGCGCGCTGCCGATCGGGATGGAGGGGCGACCGGCGATGGGGCCGTTCTGGGCGGTCGTTGCCGGGACGCTCGCCGGCATCGCCATCGGCCTCGTCACCGAGTACTACACCTCCGCCAAGCCCGTTCGTGACATCGCACAGGCCTCGCTGACCGGCCCCGCCACGAACATCATTGCCGGCCTCTCCGTCGGCATGATGAGCACGCTGCTGCCGCTGCTCCTCATCTGCGGGGCCATCTGGGTGTCGTTCGATCAGGCCGGGCTCTACGGGATCGCGATCGCGGCGGTCGGCATGCTCGCGACCGTCGGCGTCACCATGTCGGTGGATGCGTACGGGCCGATCGCCGACAATGCTGGCGGGATCAGCCAGATGAGCCACCTGGGCCCCGACGTCCGGAAGATCACCGATGGCCTCGATGCGCTCGGCAACACGACGGCCGCCATCGGCAAGGGCTTCGCCATCGGGTCGGCAGCGCTCACGGCGCTGGCGCTCTTTTCCGCCTATGCGACCGCGGTCACCCCGCCCGGCGAGGTCCTCGCGCTCGACCTCGTGGATCCGATGGTGGTCATCGGCCTGTTCATCGGCGGCACCCTGCCCTTCGTGATCGGCTCGCTCACGATGACGGCCGTGGGCCGCGCCGCCGCGGGCATGGTGGATGAAGTGCGCCGCCAGTTCCGGGAGATTCCCGGACTGATGGCAGGGACCGCCAAGCCCGACAGCGCGCGCTGTGTCGACATTTCGACGAAGGCCGCGCTGCGGGAAATGGTGCTGCCGGGCGTCGTAGCGGTCGCGGCGCCGGTCGTCGTCGGCTATTTCCTCGGGATCAAGGCGCTCGGCGGCCTCCTCGGCGGCGCCACCCTCTCGGGCGTGCTGCTGGCGCTCTTCATGGCGAACGCCGGCGGCGCGTGGGACAACGCCAAGAAGTACATCGAGGGCGGTGCCCACGGCGGCAAGGGCTCGGAGCCGCACAAGGCGGCCGTCGTCGGCGACACCGTCGGCGATCCGTTCAAGGACACCTCGGGCCCCGCGATGAACATTCTCATCAAGCTGATGAGCGTCGTCTCGCTGGTGCTGGCGCCGTGGTTCGCCAGGATGGCCGGGTAGCGCGGCGTGCTCCGGCTGGGCATCGTCGGCCTGCCGAACGTCGGCAAGAGCACGCTCTTCAACGCGCTGACGTCGGCGGGCGCGCTCGTGGCGAACTATCCGTTCGCCACGATCGAGCCGAATACCGGCGTCGTTCAGGTCCCCGATCCGCGGCTCGATACGCTCGCCAGGATCGTGGTCCCGCAGCGGACGCTCCCCGCGACCGTCGAGTTCGTGGACATCGCGGGACTCGTAAAGGGCGCGAGTCAGGGCGAGGGGCTGGGCAACCAGTTTCTGGCCAACATCCGCGAGGTGGATGCGATCGTCCACGTCGTCCGCTGTTTCGAGGACGACGACATCCAGCACGTGATGGGCTCGGTGGATCCGGTCCGGGATCGCGAGGTGATCAACATCGAGCTCGGGCTCGCCGACCTCGCGAGCGTCGAGAAGCGGTTGGATCGCACCACGCGCGCAGCCAAGTCCGGCGACCCTCAGGCGAAGCTCGAGGCACGCCTGCTCGAGCGACTCCAGCAGGCGCTCGCCGCGGGGCAGCCTGCGCGGTCGGTCGTGCCGAGCGAAGAGGAGCACCCCGCCTACCGGTCGTTCAACCTCCTGACATCGAAACCGGTGCTCTACGCGGCGAACGTCGCCGAGGCCGAGCTGAACGGTGGAAACCCGCACGTCGAGCGACTGGCGGAAGCGCTCGCTGCCGAGGCCGAGGAGGCGGAGATCGTCACGTTTTCTGCCCAGGTCGAAGCCGAGCTCGCCGAGCTCCCCGCCGAGGACCGCAGGGACTTTCTCGAATCGCTCGGGGTGAGCGAGTCCGGGCTCGATCGGCTCGCGCACGCCGCATACCACCTCCTTGGCCTGCAGAGTTACTTCACCGCCGGCGAGAAGGAGGTTCGCGCCTGGACCATTCACCGCGGCGACCGGGCGCCCCAGGCCGCCGGGGTCATTCACTCGGATTTCGAGAAGGGATTCATCCGCGCGGAGACCGTCGCCTACGACGACTTCGTGCGCGTCGGCGGGTGGAAGCCGGCACGCGAACAGGGGCTGTCCCGCGCCGAAGGCAAGGAATACGTCGTGCAGGACGGCGACGTGATGCTTTTCCGCTTCAGCAGCTGACGCCGCTCAGCCCGGCTCCGTCACGCGGGCGAGCGTGACGATCTGCCCGGCGTGACGCGCCGTATGCTCGGCGCCGTGAAATAGCAGCCCCACGACGGTCGACGGGGCCTTCGCTCGCCCAACCTCGCGACGCACGAGCAACGCCTCCTCCCGGGTGCCCGCAAGCTGTTCCAGCGCGGCCGCCAGCGCGCGCTCGACCAGCGTTGCGACCACCTCGACGGGCGGTTGCACACCGTCGATCGCACGCTCCTGCGCGAGCGCTGCGCGCTGCGCCTCGCTCAGCGACTCGCCGCGCGCGTAGGTGAAGAGGCGCTCGAGACTGCCGGCGAGGTGGACGGCGTGGTACCCGATCGAGGCGGAGCGGCCCGGCCGCGCCCAGAGGCGCTCGTGAGCCAGCGACCGCAGCAGGGGCGGCAGGTCCCGGCGCACCTGCTCGATGGCATGCGCGGCCGGCTGGAGGAGTGGCGCGATGTCCGGCAGCGGCCCGCCGAGCCAGGCCTCGACGGTGGCGCTCACCGCCGCCTCGCGGCAGTGGCGCACTCGATGGGGCCTCCGGTGACTGATGTCACGGTCCCATCGGATGGAACCGCATAACAATCATCCCTCGCAGGTCGGGATCGTGGATCATTTTCGGGAGCGACGTGGATGAGCAAGCTCTTGCGGGCGCTGGCGGCGGGATATGGCGCAAAGAAACTGGGCGGCGGGTGCATCAGCACCGTGCTGATCTTCATTCTGCTCTGGTGGCTCCTCGGAAACTTCGGAATCTTCCAGTAGGCCCGCGTTGCGCGGGTGCGGCGGAAGCCGGTACCCGCGCACCGCGCGCTCACTCGCCACGCGGCGGCGCGAGACGGCGGGTGTAATCGAGTCGGCTCACGTGCACGTTGATTCCCCGGCCGACTCGCAGCCCGAACACGCCATCCATGGGCGCCGCCGAGCGGAGCACGCTTCCCACCCGGGCCCCGTTCACCACGAAGTGCGCTGAATCGCGTTCCGCCTCCACGCGAAGTAGCACCCGCACCGGCTCGGCCGCCGGCCGAGGAATGGAATCGTGCGCGAGCCACGGGATGAGCGCTGCTTCGCCTCCGCCCGACCGCCTGACGATCGCCGCCGTGCCGTCGCGCCGCGTAAGAAATCCGACCCACGATTCTTCGACCTTTCCGAATACGAGCCCATACTCGGCTGCCGACGAATTCGGGAAGAGGAAGATCTCGGACTCGACCACGAACCGCCCTTCCGCCCGATGCAGCGAGTCGAACAGCACGGCCCCAGGACCCATCGTGACGTGCCAGCCGGGCGGCATCCGATCGAACGTGTATGCCGAATCGGGCGCGGCCGCGTCCAGCGCCACCGCGAGCCGGGCCGTCCCGTCGGCCTGCGCACGCAGTGAAAGGGGAAGCAGCACGGACAGCACACAGCAGACGACGATTCGGTGCATGAGGACGGCTCCTGGCTCGGCGAGGTGATCGATCGAGACGGCGGGTCTCAATGGGCCGACCCGTCTTGCCGGGCGGCGCCCCACGATGGATTCTACGGTCGGACCCGCCTGCGAGCCACCCGGGGTGCACGGTGCGCCAGGACCGTCGTCCCCCAGAGGATCGATTCGCCCCCATTTCCCGCACCTCGGGGACCCGAATGGACATCCCTTCGCTTCTGACCACTTCCCTCCTGCTCCTTGCCAGCGCCGCGGCCGCGGGAGCGCAGGCCCCCGCCCCCGACGCGCCGCTGCCTGCGGACGCCCGGTTCCGCTGTGCCGAGGCTGCCGCGCTCCTCGCGTCGCGGGCCGCGACCGAGCGCCCTTCCCCGGTGTACCGGATCGAGAGCCGGGAGGATGTGGACCTGATCCTCCGTCGGCTCACCGATCTCGCGCTCGGCACCGACCGTTGCGGCGCGGCATTCGGCGTCCGCGGACTGGTGAAGTGGCAGCTCGTCGGGACGCCATGGACTCCGAAGGAAGGGCCCGGTCAGCGGCCCGGAGTGCCATGGAACGCCGATGCCATCTACGACCTCACGCTGGCCGCGGAGGCCGGTGGAGCCTCCGCCGCCACGTCGGGCGCGATCGCGGTCGGGTTGCTCCTCGCCGAGGGTGCGGAGCTGCCGTGGCTCGTTCGGGAGGTGGGGCCGCGCCTGCTGGGGGCGCTCGCCGGACCCGGGGACGTATCCGACTCGATGCGCCAGCTCCAGCGGGGGCGCCTCGCCGCCTGGCTCTGGGAGCCGATCACTGCCGACTCGGCCTTTGCCGCCTACGCGGCTGCGGGCGGCGGCCAGGCGCGCGCGGCGCTCGAGCTGGCGCGCATCAGGCTGGCGATCGGCGGAAGTAACGGGGACTCCCTCTATTACTCGGCGGCCGGGTCGGACGATTCGCTCGTCATTCGCGCCCTTCGCGCCGATATCTCGCTGATCGCCGACTCCGGGGAGCTCGCCGGATTCGACGCGCTGGCGCCTGGCGACCGGCCCGCGTGGCTCAGGCGATTCTGGGAAGAGCGGGACCTCGAATCGCTGAAGCCTCGCGGCACCCGCGTGGCGGCGCATTACGAACGGATCGGAGCCGCGCGCCGCCGCTTCCGGCTGCTCACCTATCCCCGCCGCTATGAGCTCGATGAGCTGTGGGTCAATCGCGATGCGGAGTTCGATGATCGCGGCCTCGTCTTCATTCGCCACGGCATGCCGGACGACACCGCTTCCGCGGTGCGCGCCGGAGCCTGTCCGAACACCTCGTGGCTGTACCGCCGGGCCGATGGGAACCTGATCTTCCATTTCGTCGCGCGCGAGAATCCGGACGACTGGCGGCTGGTCGAAACGCTCGCGAACGTGGCCGGTGGCGCGGGAGCGACGACGCGCGTTCGCCAGGCCGGGCCGTCGAGAAGCTGCGGCACGGTGGAAGGGCTGCTCGAGTCCCGTGCCGCACTCGATCCGATCTATGGGCGGCTCGCCGTGAATCCGTCCCGGATGAACTGGGAGCGGGAGCTCGGAATGACGACGAGGAGCCGTGAGATCGGAACCACGACCGATTCGGACGCCCTCCGATATCCCCGCGTGCTCGACGTGGCCTGGCGGGCATACGGGCTTCTGGGCGATGGCGGAGACGGCCGGATTCTCCTCCTCGTCTCGGTGCCCGGCGCCTCCCTCCAGCGGATTTCGGAGCAGCCGATCGGATATGGATTCGATATGCGGCTCGTCGGGCAATCCGGTTCCCACACCATTGAGCTCGACACGGTGCGCCGCCTTGCCGTCCGGCAGGCTCCCGGACCCCAGGAGATGCTCACGTTCGTCACCGAGCTCTCCGCGGAGCCCGGCATGTGGCGGCTCGGCGCCTCCCTCCGTCAGCCCGCCGATTCCTCCGGCCAGTTCTTCCGCGATGCGGATGTTGCGGTACCGGCGGCGGGGGGGGCGCTGTCGCTGAGCGACATTGTACTGGGCGAGACGCAGGGCGGCCGTCCATGGCAGGCGCCCGACGGCCCCTTCCCGCTGAGCTCGACCGGCAGCTACCGGAAGGGCCGCTCGATTCCGATCTACTACGAGGTCGCCGGGGTAGCTGCCGGCACTGAGATCGAGACCGGGATCTCCTTCATGCCCGAGGATGACGACCGCGGCGTGACGGTGACCTTCACCGAGCGAGCCTCCGGCCCGATCGAGCGCATACGCCGCGAGCTCGGCACCGACCGGCTCAGGCCCGGACGCTACCTGATGCGGATGACCGTCAAGACTGCGGACGGGCAGTCGGCGGCTCGGGAGACCGCGGTCTACGTGCTCGGGGAGTGAGCGCAGGGCTCCGGCCCTACCCTCCCTCCTACCTCCCGACTATCTTCCCCGGCTCACAAATTTCCTCCTCGGCCCCGCACCGGGCTGGGGCGCGCGGCCCGGCTCATCGGGCAATGTCCAAAGGACGGTGTCATGACCCACCAGTATGAGGTGGTCTACATCTTCGACAGTGCGCTCGAAGAGACCGCCATCAACGAGAAGCTCGAGCGCTTCCACGCGCTCATCCGCCAGGAGGGGGTCGAACCCCCCGCCCTCGACAACTGGGGCAAGCGGACTCTCGCATTCCCGATCAAGAAGCGCGAAACCGGGCACTACGTCATCGCCAAGTTCGAGACGGCGGCGGCGGCGCTGCCGGAGTTCGAGCGCGCCATCAAGCTCGACGATGGCGTCCTGCGCCACCTCGTCGTGGTTCACGAGGGCGCCCAGCCGGTCCCGGTGACCGCAACGAAGTCCGACGAGGAGGATGACGAATGAAGCGTGCCGCCAAGACCTGCGCCATCTGCGAATCGGGCGTGCGGGTCGTCGACTTCAAGGATGAGCGGACGCTGCAGCGCTTCCTCACGGAGCGCGGAAAGATCCTCCCGGCGCGGCTGTCGGGAACGTGCGCGCGGCATCAGCGCCAGCTCAGCACCGCGATCAAGCGGGCCCGGGAGCTCGCGCTGCTTCCGTACATCAAGGGACACGTCGGCTGACCGGACCTGGCGCGTCCGACGGCCGCCGTTCCTGGGGGCTGGTCGGACTGCTGGCCGTTTTCATCCTGCTCGTCCCGCCCGTCTTCGTGCTCGGGCCGCTCGCGGGGATGCTCCTCGTCTCGCGGCCCTCGTCGGGGCGGGAATGGTTCTGGCTCGCGGCGAGCGGCGCGCTGCTCGCCCTCTCGCTCCGCGGCAACGGGCTCGCCGAGGGCTTTGTGCGAGCCACCGGCGTCTTCGTTGCCGGAACGTTCGTGGCGCTGTCGGTATGGAATCCCCGTGGTGTCTTCCGGCGCGCGGTCGTCGCGACCGTCACCGGGCTCGTCGCCGCGCTCGTGCTCGCCGCGCTGCTGGGCACGGGATGGGAAAGCGTCGAGCGCGCACTCGAGCGCGGGCTCCGTGAGGCGTTCCTCGCCCAGGCGCGCGTCGCCGAGGCGAGCGGGTTCGGCTCCGGCGTGGTCGGTGCGCTGCGCGACATGGCCCGGAGCGCCGGCGAGAGCGCATCGTTCTATCCCGCCCTGCTCACGGTGACGGGCATCGCGGGATGCGTGCTCGGGTGGCGCTGGTTCCGGCTCGTCGCCGACCGGCCGCCGGCGCTCGATGGGGAAGCGTTCGCCGGGTTCCGGTTCTCGGACCACGCGGTGTGGATCCTCATCGGCGCACTGGCCATCACGCTGCTGCCGGCTGCCGACGGGATGCTGCTCGGGGCGACGATCGAGACCTGGGCGGAGAACGTTCTCGCGGTCATGGTCGCGCTCTACATAGCGCGAGGCCTCGCGATCTTCTCGGCCGCGTCCGGACGGACGCCGAAGCGGATCGTCGTGGTCCTCGCCCTGGTGGGGCTGCTGCTCTGGCCCTTCGCTGCCGGGGGCCTGCTGCTGCTCGGCCTGGCTGATTCGTGGGTAGATTTCCGGCGACGCCTCGAGTCGCCGCCAACTGGAGGAAGGGAACGATGATGGAAGTGATTCTGCGGGACGATGTCCGCTCGCTCGGCAAGGCGGGTGAGCTGGTGCGCGTCAAGCCGGGCTATGCGCGCAACTATCTCCTCCCGCAGGGCCTCGCGTACGAAGCCACCGAAGGCAACCGGAAGCGCATCGCCGCGGAGACGAAGGCGCGCTCCGCCCGACTCGCGAGCGAGAAGACGAGCGCCGAGGCGTTCGCGCAGACCCTCGGCGCGCTCACCCTCACGATTCCCGGCAAGGCCGGTGAAGAGGGCAAGCTCTTCGGCTCCGTGACGGCCGCCGATATCGCCGAAGCGATCGCGGCACAGGGCCATGAGGTGGACCGGCGGCGGATCGAGCTCGATCAGCCGATCCGGCACGTCGGCGAGCACACGGTCGCCGTGCGCCTGCACCCCGAAGTACATGCCGACGTTCGGGTGACGGTCGTCGCCGAGTAGGCGGCGGTGAACGTCGGGATCGCCTACGTCGACGGCGAGCGCCTCGCGCGCTCGCTGTTCGCCGCGTCCGACTGGGTGGCTGCGGGCCGGGAGGAGATCAATCGCATCAACGTCTTCCCGGTCCCCGACGGAGACACCGGCACCAA
>JAICNA010000241.1 GCA_025928955.1 Gemmatimonadales bacterium
GCGCCCGGGGGGAAGGTCATAGGCCGCCGAGCGTCCGACGGCATAGTTCACGTCGAGGGGCAGCGGGAAGATGTCCACCGGTCGCGGCGTCGTGTTCCGGGGCGTCCAGTGCAGATGGAGCCGCACGAGCGATCCGGGCAGCAGCTGGGTCGGGTCGTACGCGACGACGATGCCGAGCGTCATGTCGGAGGAGACCGGCATGCCCACGCCGGCAGGAAGTTCGATCGCTTCCGTCTCCTGTCCCGCGGCGAACATGCGCTCCACGCCGCCGTGCACCAGCTGCCGGCGGCTCAGGTTGAGCAGGTTGAAATGGTGGAGGGAGCGCTGCGAGATCGGCGTGCCGCCCGCATCGAACATCTCGAGTCGCGCGGCGCGGAACCAGCCGGTGATCGGCGACCTGAAGCGCACCATCCGCTGGATGTGCGCCGCGTGCGAGCCGTGATGCTCGTGGCTCACGGCGTCCGGGCGATCGGTGATCCGGTACTCGACGATGACCGCGCGCTGCGACGAATCGGTCGTGATCCGGATCGGGGGACCCGCCAGGGGCGCGGTCTGCGCCAGATGAGTGAGCGCCAACAGGCCGATGGTGGAAATCATCCAGCCTCCACGGGTTTCCGCCTCCTCGGGGCGGTCAGTGAGTTGCGCGTTCGTGCGCTGAAAGCCCTTCCAGGTCCGCTGCGATCAGCGGATCCGCAGGATCCGCCTGTGGCCATTCGTCCGGACGGTCGGGGGCGAACAGCAGCGCGACTTCGCCCATCGCTCCATCCTTGATCGGGGTTCCCGAGCGGTTGTCGTACACGACCCGGAGGCGGTACTCCCTGCCGGGCCGCAAGGCGCGGCCGCGGCCGCTCACACCGAAGAGCCGGAGCGGGATGCCGCGCATCCGGCCGTCCTCCTCCAGCTCGGCACGGAGCGTGAAGACTTCGCCGCCGCCCACTTCCTCCAGCGTGAGCGACTCCCCGTAATCGTGCATGTGCCCACCCACGGCGAGCACGCGGCCCGACAGCGGTACCGAGAAGGTGAGCTCGCGGGACGAGCGCCCGACCGGCAGCTCATAGGCCGGCGACATGCCTGGCCGGAATCCCACGTCCACCAGCACGGGGTACACGTCGACCGGTCTCGGCGTCATGGTCATCGGCATCCACTTGAGGCGAACGCGGATCACCGAGCCCGGGGCGAGGTCCGCCGGCGCGAAGGCGGCGAGGAGCCCGAGGCGTGCCCCGCGGCGGATCGGCGTCCCGACGGTTGCCGGGAACATCACAGGTCGCGTTTCCTGCCCGGCCGCGTACAGGCGCTCGACGGCAGGATGCACCAGCTGGCGCCGATCGAAGTTCAGGAGATTGACGTGATGGAGCCGCTCCTGGGGCAGTGCGCTCCCGTCCGGGGCCTCGAGCTCGACCCGCGCTCCGCGGAGCCAGCCGTCGAGTGGCCAATCGAAGCGGAGCAGGCGCTGCGAGTGCCCGGAATGGTCACCGCCATGCCCATCGTGATCGCCGTGCTCTCCCTCCGTTCCGGACGGCGTCGGCTGCGCCCCCGGCTCGACGCGGTATTCGATTAGGACTTCGTATCGCGTGGAATCGACGGACACGCGGAGCGGGAGCGTATCGGGTGGGGGAGCTGCATGCAGCAGTAACGAGGCGAGGACGAGCGACGCCAGCACGGACCCTCCAGACGGTTCGATCGGTGAAATCAAGGTCTAGATTCGCTGCACCCAAGTCAAGCGGAGAACGCCGGTGGGCCCCGACCGGGTCCCGCCGCCACTCTGGCGGGAGGCCTGCCAGGCCCTCGTTCGCGCGGGGCGCCGGGCCTGCCGCGTTGGCCGAGAGCGGTGGCATCGGGCCTGCCTTGGCGCCGCGTGTGACGCTTGACACGCTTCGAGCGCGGCTTATCTTCCGGTCTGTCGCGCTGGCACTCTCGAAGGCAGAGTGCTAACGCATTGAATTTGCCGCAGTTACATCATCACCAAATAGTCGTGGAGGATGCGATGTCCGCCGGTACCAAGGCCAAGCCCAAAGTGAAGATCATGCCCCTCGAGGATCGCGTCGTCATCATGCCCGCCGATGAGGCGGAGTCGATGCGTGGCGGCCTCTACATCCCCGACACCGCCAAGGAGAAGCCGACCCAGGGCGAGGTCATCGCCGTCGGTCCCGGCCGGATCGAGAAGGGCGAGCGGGTCAAGATGGACCTCGCCGTCGGCGACAAGGTGATCTACGGCAAGTACAGCGGCACGCCGTTCACCGTCGAAGGCGACGAAGTCATCATCATCAAGGCCTCGGACGTCCTCGCCAAGGTCGGCTGAGCGTCCCGGACATCACTCAGGAGAGAGAGACTGCAATGGCTGCCAAGGAACTGATGTTCAACACCGACGCCCGCGCGAAGCTCAAGAGGGGCGTCGACGCCCTCGCCGAGGCGGTGAAGGTCACGCTCGGTCCGAAGGGCCGGAATGTCGTGATCGACAAGAAGTTCGGCTCGCCCACCGTGACCAAGGACGGCGTCACGGTCGCGAAAGAGATCGAGCTCAGCGATCCGATCGAGAACATGGGCGCGCAGATGGTGAAGGAAGTCGCGACCAAGACGTCCGATCTCGCCGGCGACGGCACCACCACCGCCACCGTGCTTGCGCAGGCCATCTTCCGCGAAGGCCTCAAGAAC
>JAICNA010000209.1 GCA_025928955.1 Gemmatimonadales bacterium
ATCGCGCGAGGCAGCTGCGCCAGCGGCATCGCGAGCGCCCGCGCCGCTTCGAGATCGGCGCCGCACTCGGCGCACCCGGCGACATGCGCTTCCACGGAAGCGAGCTCGGCCGGCGCCAGACGCCCGGCGATCGCGTCGTCGATCCTGTCGCGGACTTCGTTGCAGTTCATCGTTCCAGTGCCTCCCGCAGCAGTCTCCGCGCCCGGAAGAGCTGCGCCTTCGACGTTCCTTCCGCGATGCCCGAGAGCCGGGCGATCTCGTCGTGGGTATACCCCTCGATATCGTGCAGGACGAACACGGTCCGCGCTCCCGGCGGAAGCCCCGCGATGGCGCCTTCGAGGTCGCTCGAGTTGCCGCTCACAGCCTCGTCGGGCCGCTCGAAGGCGGCGGGGTCGTCGGTGAAGAGGAGCCGGCGTCCCCGCCGCCAGAGCGATCGGCGGTCCGCGAGCACCACGTTCACCGCCAGCCGGTGCAGCCAGGTTCCGAAGGCGCTTTCCCCCCGGAACGTCGAGAGCCGTTCCCATGCCCTGACGAAGACGTCCTGCGTCAGCTCCTCCGCGCGCGCCTGATCGCCCTCGAGGCGGAGGCAGAGCGCATGGATCCGCCCGGCGTGCGTCCGGTAGAGCTCGCCGAACGCGCCGGCGTCGCCCTGCTGGGCGCGGCGAACGGTCAGGTCGCTCACGGAGCGGGCGGGACGGGGTGCGTCCGCGAGCCCGGCGGAAAGAAGCGCTTCGGCATGCACTCCGATTCGACGCCCGAGCGCCCCTGATGGTTTGAACCGGGCGCTGGCGGCGATGCAGGTTCGTACCTAGACTCCACCCCCATGTCCTACTTCGATACGGACAAGCAGCGCGCCGCCGGGGTCATCCTGATCCTCGGCGCGTTCCTGGCGATCGCGCTCTGGCCGTTCGTGAGCGGCCTGATCGGCGCGCTCGTGCTCTATGTGATTTTTGCCCCGGTCTATCGGGAGCTCTCCTCGAGAGCCCCGGAGGGCGTTGCCGCAGGGATCGTGATCGTCCTCGCGATCCTCCTCGTCGTGATGCCGGTCGCCTCGATCATCTCGCTCGTCGCCACCCAGGGCCCCGGAATGCTCCGGGGGGTCGTCGACAGCCCGCTCGTCGACCGGCTCATGGAGCTCCGCGTGGGCCGGTACAATGTCGGCGAGCAGCTCGGGGTGCAGTTCCGGAACCTCGGCGGCCAGCTCGTATCGATCGTCGGCTCGAATGCCCTCGGCATCCTCGGCTCGGCCACCCGGCTGAGCCTGCAGCTCACCGTGGCCTTCTTCGGGCTCTACTACCTGCTCCGGTCGCGGCGCCAGGCATGGAAGGGCATGCGGCCGTTCATCCCGTTCTCGGCCGACAATGCCGATCTGCTGCGCAAGCGCTTCAAGGACGTTACGATCTCGACCCTCATCGGAACGTTCCTCACGGCGGCGGTGCAGGGCGTCCTGATGGGCATCGGATTCACCGTCGTGGGGCTCGCGAATCCGGTGTTCTGGGGCGTCATCACGATGCTCTTTTCCGTTCTGCCCGTCGTCGGCAGCGGGCTCATCTGGATACCGGGCGCGATCGTGCTGTTCCTGCAGCAGCGGTTCCTGATGGCCGTGCTGCTCGTCCTCTGGGGCGTCGTGGTCGTGGGCGGTATCGACAATTTCATCCGTCCGTGGGTCTATCGCCGGTACGCACAGATCCATCCGTTCATCACGGTGATCGGCGCCCTCGCCGGCATCAAGTACTTCGGGATCCTGGGCCTGCTGATCGGGCCGCTCGCCATCTCGTATTTCTTCGAGCTCATCCGGATGTACCGCGAGGAGTATCTCCCGCGGGAGCCGGTCGAGGCCGAGCTCGAGCCCGTGCCGCTGCCACGCCGCCGCCGCCTCAGCTGGCCGTCGTTTTCGCGCCCTCCCGAGTAATCACCGAAGTTCCAGCCTCGGGGCCTCAGCCGGCGCGACGCCGGCTCCAGAGGAAGACGGGAATCCCGAGGGCGAGCAGCGCCGCGCCGCGGAGCGCATTGCCGGGGTTCGATGAGATCGAGCCGACCACGACGTAGAGCGCTGCGGCGATGAAGAGCGCGGGCAGCACGGGATGGCCGGGCGCCCGGAAGCCGGCGTAGCCCGCGCGGTCCTTCCGGTCGCGCGCGCGGTATACGAACAATGATGCGGCGGTCAGGCCGAAGAAGATCCAGTCCGCAAAGACGACGTAGTCGAGGAGCGCGCCGTAACGGCCGCTCTGCACCAGGATGAGGGCCCAGATCCCCTGCAGCACGATGGCCGCGCCGGGGGTGCGATACGTCGGGTGGAGCTGCGCGAGCCGTGGAATGAAGAGGCCGTCCGCGGCCATCGCCTGAATTACGCGCGGCGTCACGAGAATCACGAGGTTGAGGAACCCGAACGTCGAGACGACGATCCCCGCGGTGATGAGCGTCCGGCCCGCCGAGCCGACCAGCCGCGTCATCGAATCCGCCGCCGGCGCATCGCTCGCCGCCAGCCCGGCGGCGCCGAGCGTCGCGATGTAGGTGTAGTTCGCGAGGAGGTACACGAGGATCACGCCGATCACCCCGATGATCAGTGCGCGCGGCAGGTTCCGCTCCGGCGCGATGATCTCCTCCGCTATGAAATTGGTCTGCTGCCACCCCCCGAACGAGAAGAGCACCGGCACGAGCGCGGCCCCGACCGCAAGGACGACGTTGGCCGGCCGCGTCACGGTGGCGCCCGCCACGGCGGGTACCTCGATGAGCCCTGCCGCGGCCGCGATGCCCGCCGCGATGAGCGCGCCCAGGGCAGCGAGCTTGAGCACCGTGAAGATGTTCTGCGTGATGGCACCCGGCCGGACGCCCGCGTAGTTGATCGCGGAGAGCAGGACGATCGCCCCGGAGGCGAGGATGGTGCGCGGTCCCGCCTCGAGCCCGAAGAGCGCCAGCGCGTAGTCGGCGAAGGTGACGGCCACGGCGGCGATCGCGCCGGTCGCGATGATGAGGAGCAGCGCCCAGGCGTACAGGAAGGCGGGAAGTGGCCCGAACGTGTCCCGGAGATAGACGTACTGGCCGCCCGCGCGCGGCGCGCGCCCGCCGAGCTCGGCGTATACGAACGCTCCGATGAGCGCGATGGCGCCGCCGAGCAGCCACACCATCAGCGTGAGCTCCGCCGTGTGCACCCGCTGGGCCACGACCTGCGGCGACCGGAAGATCCCGGAGCCGATGATCCCGCCCATCACCATCATGGTGCCCGAGAAGAGCCCGAGCCGGCGAGCGTAGCCGTGCGGTCGGGGTGCCTCGCGCGATTCGTCGGTCATGCCGATCGTGCCTCGTTGGGGTTATGTTCCGGCGCCCAGATGCCCTCCACCGCTGCGCATCATCCCGCCTCGCCGTCTCGTGCGCTCCTCATCGCGGCTTTCGCGGCCATCTACATCATCTGGGGATCCACCTACCTCGCCATCCGAGTCGCCATCGAGACGATTCCGCCGTTCCTCATGGCGGGAACGCGCTTCCTCATCGCCGGGTCGCTGCTGTACGGATGGGCGCGGATGCGCGGGGCGTCGAGGCCGTCGGTCGGAACGTGGCGCGCTGCGACCATCCTCGGGGCATTCTTCCTCCTGCTCGGCAACGGCGGAGTCGTCTGGGCGGAGCAGAAGGTTCCCTCGGGGATCGCCGCGGTGCTCGTGGCGCTCCTTCCCATCTGGACCGCAATCATCGAATGGATTCGTCCGCCGGGCAAGCGCCCGACGGCGGGCGTGACCGTCGGGCTCGTCACCGGGTTCGCCGGCGTCGCGCTGCTGCTCGCTCCCGGTGTGGGGAGCGGGGCACAGGTCGATCCGGTCGGCGGCATGGTGCTCATCCTCGCCTCACTTTCGTGGGCGTACGCGGGCATCATCTCGAAGGAACTCCCGCAGCCCCAGTCTGCTGCGCTCTCATCCGGACTGCAGCTGCTCGCGGGTGGAGCGCTCCTCACGCTGCTTGGCCTCGCCACCGGAGAGCCCGCGCGTCTCGACCTCGAGTCGGTCTCGCTCCGTTCCGCCGGCTCGTTCCTCTATCTCGTCGTGTTCGGCTCACTGGTCGGTTTCAGCGCCTTTG
>JAICNA010000225.1 GCA_025928955.1 Gemmatimonadales bacterium
CGCGCCGCCACTTCTCAGGGAGCACCGGCTCTACCAGGCCGACTGGCTCATGCGGTTCTATGGATTCGCCGCCGCCGAACTGACGGCGCGGCCCGGAGGGAACCTCGAGCTTGCGGTAGACCCCAAGCTCGCCTGGGCGCTCGCCAACCGCGGCGCCTTCCCCTGCGATCTGCAGCGTGCCGACAAGGCGACGCTGCTCCGCGTTCCCGGCATCGGCGTCCGCAACGTCAAGCGCATCCTGACCATGCGCCGGTGGCACCGGATTCGCCTCGCCGACCTCAAGCGGCTCGGCATTCCGCTGCGCCGCACCCTGCCGTTCGTCGTCACGGCCGACCACACCCCCGGCCAGTCCGCAGATGCAATCGACCTTCGCCAGCGGATCGCCTCGCGGGATCAGCTCGACCTCTTCGCCATCGCCGAATCGGCCCGCACCGGCGAGCTCTGACCCGTGGAGGTGCTGCGCTTCGATGGGAGCTATGCCGGCTGGCGCGCCGCCGCGCGATCGGCGCTCGCCCGGGAGATCGTGCCGCATGGGGTGCATTTTCTGGTCGAGTCGGCCGACGCGGCGCTCTGGCCGGCCGCGGCGCCGGTCGAGGTACCGCTCGATGCGGTCAGCGCACGCGTTTCTCAGCGGTTTCTCGAGCTCGCTTCGCTCGTAGCGTGCCACCGGGACGAGGCCCGGTGGGGCCTGCTCTATCGCGCCCTCTGGCGCCTCACGCATGGAGAGCGGCACCTCCTCGATCTCGCGACCGACGATGATGTGCATCGCCTCACGCGAATGGCGAAGGCGGTGAAGCGTGCGGCGCACAAGATGACCGCCTTCGTGCGCTTCCGGCACAATGGCTCCGCGCCGGGGGAGCCCGACGAATACATCGCATGGTTCGAGCCGGAGCATCACGTCGTCGAGCGCACCGCGCCGTTCTTCGCCCGCCGGTTTGCGGGGATGCGGTGGACGATCCTGACGCCGGAGCGTTCGGTTCGGTGGGACGGCACCCGCCTCCTGTTCGGCCCCGGGGCCCGCCGAGCGTCCGCCCCGTCCGCCGACGAGCTGGAGGAGCTCTGGCGGGCATACTACGCCAATATCTTCAATCCGGCGCGCGTCAATCCGCGTGCGATGCGCGCCGAGATGCCGAAGGGGTACTGGAAGAACCTGCCCGAAGCACAGCTGATCCCGCATCTCATCTCCGGCGCGCCCGCGCGGACGGCGGCGATGCTCGAGCAGGTGCATGCCACGCCGGAAGCGCTGCCGACGGATCTCGAAGCGGAGCCGGGGAGCACGGCTGCCGATGCTGGGGGGCCGCCATCCTCCCCGCTCGATCTTCCGGGCACCGATCCGATCCATGATCCCGGCCTCGGTACCGCAGTGCGCCGTGCAGGGCGCGTACGAATTCTTCGGCCCGAGGGCGTGACGGTGGGTGACGGCCGGCGCGTCCTCGCGGGCGTCGCCAGCTGGACCGATCCGACGCTTCTGTATCCTGGCGCCTTTTATCCGCCCGCAGCGAACGACGCCGAGTCACGCCTCCGCCACTATGCCTCACTGTATCCGATGGTCGAGGTGGATGCGACCTACTATTCGCTGCCCACCCGCGCCATGGCGGTGGCGTGGGCGTCGCGCACGCCGAAGCACTTCGTGTTCCATGTGAAGGCGCACGCCCTCATGACCGGTCATCCCGCCGACGTGCGCCGGCTCCCCGACTGGCTGCGCCGCCAGCTGCCCGTCGATGCGGCACGGGCCGGGCGCGTCTATGGAAAGGACCTGCCGCCGCTGCTCCTGGATGACGTCTGGCATCGGTACCTCGCCGCGCTCGAGCCGCTCGCTGCCGCGCGGAAGCTCGGCGCGGTCTTCCTGCAGTTCCCGCCCTGGTTCCGTCCTTCGCGCGAAGCCGCCGCGATGCTGCGCGACCTGCGCGCGCGGCTCGGCAGCCAGCTCGCCGCGGTCGAGTTCCGGTGCGGCGAGTGGATGGCGCCGCGGATCGCACCTCGTACGCTCCGGCTGCTCGAGTCGCTGGAGTTCGCGTGGACGGTCGTGGACGGGCCGCAGGGGATGGCGAGCAGCATGCCGCCGACGGTCGCGGTGACGTCACCGAAACTCGCGGTGATCAGGCTGCATGGGCGGCGAACCGAGACGTGGGAAACGCCGAATGCCGTCGTGACGGAGCGGTATCGCTATCTCTACGATCGCGGACAGCTGGCGCGCACGGCAGAGCAGGTGGAGAAGTTGCTGGATTGGAAGGGCGTGGACGTCCACGTCGTATTCAACAACAACCACGGCAACTACGGAACGACGAATGCGCTGGAGCTCACGGAGCTCCTGGCCGATCGGGAACGGCTCTCACCGACGTCGTCGGCCGGGTGACTCTGCGGTGGCCTGCCGCGCCACCAACCCGAGAATGCGCAACGGGACCCGGCGGCCTCGCCGGATCCCGTCTTCATCACGCTGCCTGCCACCGAATCCCGATCAGCTCACGCCGCCGTTGCGAGGCAGCGGCGCACCTCGTCGAGCAGCTCTTCGGGAGCGAACGGCTTCTTGAGGACGCCGCACGGGGCCACGAGCGCCCGCCCCATGAGCTCCTGCGAGCTGTAGCCGGACATCAGGACGACGGGGAGCGTCGGGCGGGTGCGGGAAAGCCGCTCGAGGAGCTCGATGCCGTTCACGCGCGGCATCACGATGTCGCTCACCACCAGGCCGACCTCGCGGTTCGCCTCCGCGAGGCGCATGGCCTCGTCTCCGTCTTCGGCCTCGAGGACGAAGAAGCCCTCCTCGACCAGGATCCGCGCTGCAATCCGCCGTACCGCCACGTCGTCGTCGACGACGATGATCGATCTCATGGTGCTCCTGCCAGTTCCGGGAGGCACACGGCGCTCGCGACGTGCGCCGGCCTGCGACCCCGGCCGGTGGCGTGGCCGGGAAGCGGGACGGGTGGTCGGCGATTCGGGGGGTGCGTCGTGCGTGTTCAGTCTAGCGGGGCGGACCGTGGTGAGGCAAGCGACGAGGCCCGGTCACGCGGCGCCCGTCTCCGCCGCCGCCCGCAGGCCCTCCCGGAACTGACGGAAGAGCGCCGCTCCACCCGGAATGCGGGTCATGACCGCTTCCCAGTGCATTCCGAAGTAATCCGGGCCGACCCGGGTCCGGAGCTCAGCGAGGTACGGCTCCACTTTGGCGAACGCCGGGATCGCCTCGGGATTGGCGTCGATGAACATCTGCCAGTCGATCGCGCCGTGAACCACGAACGAGCACGCCATGTCCCAGTATCCCGCCACCATGCGAAAATGCGGGTTGTGCTCTCCCCCGAGGGCGGCGATGACCTCGTCGTAACTCGTGGGATTGAAGTCCCGTACGAACCAGTCACGCGCGGTGCGCATGACGGGATCGCGCCGGAGCTCGAAGAGCTTGAGCAGGAGCGACGCGCTCTCGGCGGGACTGCTCATGTGTGGTCAGCCTCCGCGATCCAGGTCCGGAATTCCTCGAGGTCCCGCCGGCGGGCTGCCGCGATCACCGCCTCGTCC
>JAICNA010000187.1 GCA_025928955.1 Gemmatimonadales bacterium
CCTCATCAGCGGGCGCGATACGATCATCGTGGACGAGATCCACCAGACCTCCGCCGAGCTCGAGCTCTGCCTCGCACTCGGCAAGCGCGCCGGATGCCGTTTCATCTGGCTCAGCGCCACGGTCGATCCCACCTTCTACGCCCGCTACCTCGAAAGCAGTGAAGTCCTCGAGACCCGCGCCTACGATCCGAAGCTCCGCGCGCGCGTCGAGGTCGAGGCACAGCAGCCGCTCGAGTTCCTCGACGAGAAGTTCATGCGGCGGATCATCAAGGAGAAGCGCGGCGTCGCCGTGTTCGTGCCGACGCGCGCCGAAGTCGAGAAGCTCGCGATCGAGCTCGGCGAGCAGTGGAAGCGGCTCACCACCGCGTTCTACCATGGCGGCGAGCCGATCCGGGTGATCCGGCCGTTCCTCGACAGCGAGGTGCCGCGTCCCTGGCTGCTCGCGATGACCGCCGCCGGCCAGAGCGCGCTCAACGTGCGCGGGCTCGACACGGTGGTGATCTACGACGCGCGCTATGGCAACGTCGTCGAGCGCGGCCGGAACGTGCTGCACCGGATGTATCTCGGCGCGAACGAAATCCTCCAGATGGCGGGGCGGGTCCACGGCCGGGTGCCGGGCGGCGAGGTGTGGATCCTGAGCGACCGTGATCTCGTCTTCGAGGAGCTGCGGCCCACGCCGCCCGAGTTCCAGCTCGCCGGGGATGCCGAGCGCGTTGCGATCACTTGCGCGGCGCTCGGCGTGGACGCGGGCGATCTCGACCTGCCCGTGCCGCTCGACCGCACCGCCTATCGCCGTGCGCTGGAAACGCTCACCTCACGCGGCCTCGTGGAGCGCGGCCGCCTCACCGCCTACGGCCGCGAGGTCGAGGCGATGCCGGTGGACCGCGCGTGGGGGGAGATGCTCGTCCACGCCGACGGGGACCTCGTCCCGGTCGTCGCCGTCTGCTCCAACATCGACTCGCTGCACCGCATGACCCGCGACGAGCGCGACCTGCACGGCCTCGTCTCCAATGGGAGCGATCACCTCACGGCCTACAACGTCTACGCCGAAGCGGTGAATCAGCACGGCTACCTTGGCGAGGTGTACGGGCTGCCCCGGCACCTCTTCGAGGACGGCCTCGAGGAATGGGCCGAGCGCCGCGGCGTGCTGGTGAAGGCCATCGAGGACACCGCACTCGGGACCGCCAGCGTGTACCGGGCGCTCGAGCTGCCGCTCCCGAAGCAGCTGCCGTACGCCTCGAAGGAGATCCGGAAGCGCTTCGCCGACCTCGTCGCCCGCATCATGCCGTTCGATCTCGTGATCGACGAGCACACGGCGGATGGCCAGGAGGCGCGGGTCTCGAAGACGTCGGTGGCGGGCAGTTGGGGGGCGGTGGCGGGAAACCTCCGCTTCTTCGCCGACCGCTTCGGAATTCCTCGGGCGGCGATCGAGGGCACGACGCTTCCGTACGACCTCGTGCGCCAGCATGCGACCTGGGGTCCGCCGCGCATCGCGGTGGGAGGGCCGCGCAAGCACCAGCGCATCACCGTGAGCCGGATGCGCGAGTACTTCGGCTTCGAGCTCGAGACCGAGGTCGAGGTGCTCGAGGGCCGGGTGCCGCCCGAATACCGGGGGGCGGCGCTCGATGCGCTCGCGGAAGCGCTGCTCGCGGGGGAGACGGTGCACCCGGATCAGCCGCGCGTGCGGCGCGCCGTCGAGCAGCTCGGCGAGCTCTGGCGCCGCTCCGGTGGTGCGCTCAGCAACCTCGAGCCGCCCTCGCTGCTCCGGCGCATCAGGGCCCAGCTCGAGCAGGAGGGTGTGGAGAGCTGGGAGTCGTTCATCCGCGCCCGGATCTCGCTCGATCCCGCCGAGCTCGTGGACGAGAAGGTGCGCCAGCGGCTCGAGGCGCTTCCCGAGCGCATTCATGTGAAGGGCGATTCTGCGCCCATCGATTACGAGATCCGCGACGGGCGAGGCATCGCGCGCGTGACACTGCGCGAAGGGCAGGCGCGCCGGGCGCGTGCCGGCGACATCCCGCCGCTCGACCGCCCGCTCCACTTCGCCGTGCGCCGTGGCAATCACCCGCCGATCCTCGCCGACACGCTCGACGACCTGCGCGACGCGCTCGACCGCCAGCCCCGCAAGGCGCGCGACGACCGCGATGGCCGCGGCGGCCGCGGCGGTCGCAGCGGCCCCCCACCGAAGGGCGCCCCGCCGAAGGGCGGACGCAAGTCGGGGCATCGGCAGAGGCATCAGGGGAGGAGAGGAAGGGGGGAGCGGTAAGCGGTATGCGGGGAATGGTGGGCGGACGTGTCACCCCGGAGCGAAGCGACGGGGGCCATTGAAAGGGGCATTCCTTCGATCGGCAGCGCCGCGAGGGAATGCCCCTGGTTTCTTTCCCGTCGCTTCGCTCCGGGGGGGGGGGTGACACCGTCCGACCGTCCGACCCCTTACAGCGTCGCCAGCCAGTACCGATCGTACACCTCCCGCACCGCTTCCGGATCGTCGCCCAGGAGAAGCGGCAGCTGCATGCCGTCGAGGGTGGCGAGGACGACGCGGAGCCGGGGAATGGGAAGCTCGGGAAGCGAGAGCGCGCCGGCCATGGCGGTGGCCACGCGGCGCAGGTCGTCGCCGGTGGCGGGGAGGGTGTCGCGGACGGTGCGGTCCTGCAGGGTCGCGAGCGCGAACCACGCCGCGCATTCGCCGCTCGCGGTCTCGGCGAGGAGCACGTCCCACAGCGCATCGAGTGCGTCCGTCCCGCTCCGGCCGAAGGCCACCGCGCGCCGCACCATGCGCTCCTTCCGCAGCGCCGTCGCGACCAGGCCGAGCAGCTGCCACTTGGTCTCGAAGTGATAATGCACCAGCCCCTTCGCACAGCCCGCCTCGCGTGCGACCCGCTCCACCGTCCATCCCGCGAGACCATCCCGGATCAGGATCGCCTTGGCGGCGTCGATGATCCTCTGCTGGCGCATGCCGTGTCCCGCGGGACCGACGGTCACGCGCGCGGGAACGGACGGAGCGACGAGGGTCGTAGTCATCCTGGTGGGATTCTCTCTCGCGAGGAGTGGAGGGTCATGCGCCGGTGCCGAAGCGGCGCTGGTCGGCATCGTGCTGCCGCTCGATCCGTCCACACATGATGTCGCAGAGGAGGAGGACGTCACGATCGGCAAGGCTGTAATAGACGAACAGTCCCTCCTTGCGCCGCGTGACGAGCCCCGCGGCGTGGAGGATCTGGAGGTGCTTCGAGACGTTCGCCTGGCCCATGCCGGTGACCTCGATCAGCTCCGACACGGCCATCTCGCCGTGGCGGAGCACGTCGAGCATCCGGAGCCGCGCAGGCTCGCCGAGCGCCTTGAAGCGCTCGGCCACGCGCACGAGCTGTACGGGAGAGAGGGAGCTGCTCATCGAAGGACCTCCGCGTTGCCGCGCTCGACGGCGAATCCCTCCGTGGACCAGGCGCCGAATCCGCCAGTGAGGTTCACCACGTCCTTGATGCCGCGGGCTTGCAGGATGCTCGCCGCGATCGCCGAGCGGCCGCCTCCCTGGCAGTGCAGCACGAGCGGACGTCCGGCGGGCACGTCGCCGATGCGCGCGGGGAGCTGGCCGAGCGGAATGTTCGGCACGTCGGGAAGGTGGCCGGCCTCCCATTCCTCGGGGGCTCGCACGTCGAGCACCGCGGCCTGCCCGTTGGCCAGCTCCGCCGCGAGCTCCGCCGGGCGCATCTGCCGGATCGTCTCGAGCGTGCGGCCGGCCGCCGCCCACCCGGCCACCGCATCGGTGGAGAACCAGCCGGCGACACGGTCGAGCCCGATCATCGCGAGGTCGCGCACCGCTTCGTCGAGCGCTCGGCCGCCGTCGGTCGTGAGGAGATAGAAGTCGGCGTCGTACGGCAGGAACCAGCCGGCCCACGTCGTGAAGGACTTGTTGAGCGGGAGGTTGATGGTGCCGGGAACGTGCCCGGCGGCAAAGGCGTCGGCCGAGCGGGTATCCGCGACGACCACCCCGCGATCGAGCAGCGCCGCCAGCTCCGCCGGCCGCATCGCGCGCGGCCGCGCGATGGCGCCGAGGACACGCGGTCCCTCGCGGTTGATGCGCTTCATCTCCGCGAAATAGGGCGGCGGCTCCGGCTGACCGCTCAGCACATCCTGGACGAACTGTTCCTCCGACGTCGCTGCGAGGCCCCAGTTCACCAGCCGCTCGTATCCGAGCGTGCTCTGCGGGACGGCGCCGAGCGACTTGCCGCAGGCCGACCCGGCGCCGTGGCCGGGCCAGATCTGGACATGGTCGGGGAGTGACTTGAACCGCTGGAGCGCGGCGAAGAGCTGCCGCGCGCTCGCGTCCATCGTATTCGCGACCTTCGCCGCGCGCTCGAGGAGATCCGGACGCCCCACGTCGCCGACGAAGACGAAGTCCCCGGTGAAGACTCCCATCGGCAGCTCGGTCGCGGCGGTATCGGTGACGAGGAAGGAGAGGTGTTCCGGCGTATGGCCGGGAGTATGCAGCGCCTCGATCCTGATGTTGCCTACCATGAAGACATCGCCGTCGTGCAGCAGGACCGCACCGTCGTCATCGGCGAACGCGTACTGCCAGTCCCTGCCGCCCTCCGCCGAAAGGAGCAGGCGCGCGCCGGTGCGCGCGGCGAGCTCGCGGCTGCCGCTCACGAAGTCGGCGTGGATGTGCGTCTCCGTCACGTGGGTGATCCGCAGCCGCTCGCCGGCGGCCGCGGCGACGTACTGGTCGGCGTCGCGGTTGGGATCGATGACGAGCGCCTCGCCCGTCTCGGCACAGCCGACGAGATAGCTCGCCTGCGCGAGCTTGGCATCGTAGAAGCGTTTCAGCAGCATCAAGGACTCCTCAACGCGTCTCCGCGGCCCGGGCCGTCGGGACGAGCGCGTGGCGGTTCTGAACGAGCACGAAGGCGCCGACGGCGATGAGGAACACCGCGAAGGCGCGCTTGAGCTGGGCTTGCGAGACATACTGCACGAGCCGCGAGCCGGCGAGGATACCTCCGATGGCGACGAGCGTGAATGCCGCCAGGAAGCCCCACGCCATGGTCGTCCGGCCCGCGTACCCGACGTACCCGGAGGCGGTGTTCATCGCGATCACGAGCAGCGACGTCCCGATCGCCTCCTTGATCGGGACCCGCGCGAGCAGCACCAGCGCGGGGACGATGAGGAACCCGCCGCCGATGCCGACCAGTCCGGTCATCGCCCCGACGGCCAGCGCCACCGGCACGAGCAGCGAAAGATTCATGGGCCTCGGCTCAGTTTCGCCGCCACCCCGTCGCGCGC
>JAICNA010000052.1 GCA_025928955.1 Gemmatimonadales bacterium
GACTGCGTGTGCACGCCGACCTGGCGCTGGGTCACGAGGCACTTCTTGCTCGGGTGTACGAACTCGATGGGATCCTCGATCGTGAGGATGTGGTCCCCGCGCGAGCGGTTCACGAGGTCGACCAGCGCGCAGAGGGTCGTTGACTTCCCCGAGCCCGTCGGCCCCGTCACGAGGACGAGCCCCTTCGTGAGGTAGCAGAGGTTCTGCACCTCGCGCGTGAGGCCGAGCTCGTCCGCCGTCTGCACGCGGGTCGGGATGACCCGCATCACGGCGAACGGGCCATGCCGATCGCGCCCCGCGTTGCAGCGGAACCGGGCGAGCCCCGCGATCTCGTGCGCCCAGTCGACGTCCGCCGTCTGCTGGAATTCGGCGAGGTTGTCCGCCGACATGATGCTGGTGAGCATCGACTCGAGGCGCGCGGCCGCAATCGGGGGCGCGTCGGTGCGAACGAGTTCCCCGTGCCGGCGGAACACCGGCGGCTCACCCGAGCGCAGGTGAAGGTCGGACGCGCCGCTCGTGCTGAGCTCTCGCAGCAGCGTCTCGAGTGCCGCACGCGCCTCGTCCTGGTCCGCGCGGCTCGCCTCCGTGGACCCCGCGCCGCGCCGGACCAGCACGAGCATCCGGCCTTCCGGCGCCGAGAGCTCGGCCTCGACCGTCCCGGACGGCGAGGCGTACGAAAAGGAGAGCGCGCTGCCCGCGGCAATGCGCGGCGCGACGTCCGCCGGCGCAATCTCGCGCAGGAGCGACACGATCTGGGCGTCGGTCAGCGCGTCGCGCGTGAGCGGCCGCGCGGAGCCGTTCTGCTGGAGCGCCGCCGGCTGGCCCGTCGTGAGGCGGAGCGCGTCGGCCTGCTGCTCGTGCAGGAGCTGGATCAGCCTGTCGAGTCTCGCCACGGAGTGCTCAGTCGAGAGGGCGGATGAGGCGAACGTGCGCGCGGTTGACGAAACGCGTCGTCGAGCCGGCGACCAGCCCGAAGAACGCGCCGGGCCCGTTCAGGAAGTCGAGCGTGCGGGTGCGGGTCGGCGGAAGCTCGTACGCCACGCGCCCGCGATACTCCGTCGTCCCGATGCGCACGTCCATCTCGGCGTGGATGGAGACGCTGGCGCGCTCGGGATCCTGACCCGGCAGGTCTTCCGTGGCGCAGGACACGACCGCCACCTGCGCCTTGGAGAAGAACGCGACGCCCCCCTCCGCCACCGCGACCGCGAAGAAGGGATCGGGGCGGTTCAGCAGCTCGATCGGCGATTCGGGCCCGTCGCGGTGCGGCACGAACGGCTGCAGATGCAGTTCACCGATCACCACCTCGCCGCCGGCGAGCATCACCGCCGCGGGGACACGGTGCGTCCGGGCCCAGTCACTCACGCGCGCTCCAGGGTTGCGGTGGCTGCCGCTGGAAAGTCGCCCCGCGGCGACGGGCGACACAAGAGCGGGTCACCCCGCCGCGACCTGCTCGAGCGCGTCGCCTTCGAGCCGGTAGGGCTGCCACTCGGCGAGCGGCGCCGCGCCCAGGTGATCGTAGAAGTCGATCGCCAGCCGGTTCCACTTGAGCACGCTCCATTCCATGCGCGCGCAGCCGCGCGACCGCGCGACGCGCGCGAGGGCGCGGAAGAGCGCGATGCCGTGTCCCCCGCGCCGCGCCGCGGGGACCACGAAAAGGTCCTCGAGGTAGAGCGTCGGGCGCGCGAGGAAGCTCGAGTAGGTCTCGAAGTAGAGCGCATAGCCCACCGGCACCGGCGGGTCGCCCGCCTCCGCGATGAGCGCATGGAAGCGGGGCGCATCGCCGAAGCCGTCCTCGCGGAGCCGCGCGCGCGCGGCCGCGTCGGGCCGCGGAAGCTTCTCGTAATCCGCGAGCGCGTCGACGAGGGCGAGTACGGTGTCGGCATCGGCCGGCCCCGCGGCCCGCACTCCGGGCGCGGCCGTCGTCATCCGCGGATCTCCACGCCGGCCTGGGACTCGATCACCTTGATGGCTTCGAGGTAGTCCGCCTCCGGCTCGAGCGCCCGGCGCGCCACGGCGAGGACGTCGCCCGTCACCGCCATCACGGGCACCTCGACCCCGAGCTCGTCGGCGAGCGACAGCGCGATGCCGGTGTCCTTGTCGAGGAGGGCGAGCCGGAAGGTCCGGGGCCAGGCGCCGGTGAGCACCCGCTCGGGAATGAGGTGCTCGCTCACGAACGACCGCCCGCTCGACGCGTTGAGCACTTCGACCGCCTTCGCTGCCGGCACGCCGGCCTTGACGAGCGTCGCGAGTCCCTCCGCCGTGGCGGCAATGTTGACGGCGAGCAGCGCATTGTTCACCGCCTTCATTGCGTGCCCGGTGCCGACGGGACCCATGTGCTCGACGCGCCCCGCGAATGGTCGCACCACTTCGCGCGCCCGGCTGAACGTCACGTCGTCCGATCCGATCATCACGGTGAGCGTGCCGGAGGCCGCGCCGTTCGTTCCGCCGCTCACCGGCGCATCGGCGAACGCGCCGCCCGCCTGCTGCACGCGCGCGGCGATCCGGCGCGACGTCGCCGGGTCGCCGGAGGTGCAGTCGATGAGCAGGGCCCCCGCCTCGAGGCCCGCCAGGATGCCGTCAGGGCCATCGAGCAGCGCCTCGACGTCCGCGGAGGTCGGGAGACAGGTGATGACCGCCTGCGCGCCGGTGGCGGCCTCGCGCGGGGATCCGGCTACGTGCGCGCGGTGGCTGCGCGCGAACTCGTCGGCGCGCTCCGCCGTCCGGTTCCAGACGGTCAGCTCGAATGGGCCCGCGAGCCGGGCGGCCATCGGCTGCCCGATGGCGCCGAGGCCGAGAAACGAAACGCGCACAGATTCCTTTCGGAGAGTCGTCGCAAGGGTGCAAAGGTAAGGGGTTCCCGTCGAGGTGAAAACGGGACAAATGAAGAGCGGCGGGCCACCGGCCCGCCGCTCCTCGTCCCAGCTGAATTGATTTATTGGCCAGCGGGCAGCGAGTTGCCGGTCACTGCGCGGTAACTGTTGAGGCGACCGTTACCGAACCTCGTGTCATAACCTGACGTACCACGATCGTCCGTCGTCGTCTCCAGTCTGGAGCGCAGGGCGGCTCCGCGCAGCCCCGTCTTCGAAGCAACGACCCCGGCCGTGCCGGTAACCTGCGGGGCTGCCATCGATGTCCCCTGCAGCATTGCATACGACCCGTCCAGATAGCTGCTGTAGATGCAGGATTCATCAGTCGTATTCGAATAGCACTCGCCGCCGGGAGCCGAAATGTCGAGGCCCGATCCGAACTGCGTGTAATACGTCAATTCGTCGCGCCAGTTGGTTGCCGAGACGGAGATCGCGTTTGGATCGCACGCAGGGCACGAGACCACTTCATCGCCGCTATTCCCGGCCGAAGCAATCACGAGGACATTCTTCCCGGTGGCATAAGCGATGGCGTCTCGCTCGGACTGAGAAAGGCTCGTCCCGCCGAGGCTCAGATTCATGGCGACCATGCCGGGATGATCGGCGGCGGCGCGGATCGCGCTCACGATCGCGGAGGTGGGGCACCCTCGCCGGCCGCAGACCTTCTGCACCAGCACGCGGACATTGCTCCCCGCTCCGGATACGCCTGAAATCCCGACCGTATTACCGGCCATGGTTCCAGTCGTATGCGTACCGTGCCCGTTGTCGTCTGCCGGGTCGGCGTCGTTGTTCACCCAATCTCGTCCTGCAATGAGCCGTCCCGCGGGGAATTCCGGGTGATCCATATCCACGCCAGTATCCAGGCTGCCGATCACCACTGCACTTCCGCCCGCGCCATAGTTGTTGACGTTATCCTCATCGGCGTCGAGCGTAGACAGATAATTGCTCACCGGCGAGCCACGGCTTCCGCCTTTCGTGAACCTGATGCTGAGTCCGCCAGGGTTATAAAACGCCCAGAGCCTCGAATCGATCGCGTGCGGCTGCCGCAGGTAATTCGGCTCGGCAAACCGCAGCGATGGATCGCGGTTGAGCTGCGCCGCCATGGCGCGCTCGTTACCGGCCGGGACGCGCACGATGGCGAGTCCCGGTGCCGAAAGCTGCCCGGCGAGCCCGAGACCCTTCCCGCGGGCAAACGCGGCCGGATCGACGCCTTCGCGGGTCTGGACGATCACCTCACCCGGCATCACTGCTTCGATGGCCGCGCTCGAGGCTGACGGGACAAGCGCGGGTACAAGATCCTCACCCTCGACGGGCGCGGAGGTTTCACTGCATGCGGCAAGAGCGGCAACAGCGACCGCCGCTCCGGAAATACGGAGGAAGGAACGCGACATTCGGGGCTTTCTCCTGTGTGGACTCGATGACGCGGCAGCAGACGTGAGATGAGAGCTCAGGCATGCCGCACCGGATGGCATTCTGAGGATACGAACCGGTACACCTTCCGGCAACGGCCCGTAGAAGTACGGACCCCGAGCGCGGGGACGTCCCGCCGTTGACCGGCCGGTCGCCGCACCCTACCCTCCCCCCCATGCCCGCCCGAATCATGCACGTCGACCTCGACGCCTTCTTCGTCGAAGTGTGCCGGCAGCGAAACCCCGAGCTCCGCGACGTGGAGCTGCTCGTCGTGGGCGGGCGGCGGGAGCAGCGGGGCGTGGTGCAGTCCGCGTCGTACGGCGCGCGGGCCTTCGGCGTGCGGTCGGGGATGCCGATCGCGGAGGCGGTCCGGCTCTGCCCTCAGGCGACCTTCTTCCAGGGATCCTTTCCGCAGTATCGCGAGGCCTCGGACACGGTAGCGGCCGTGCTGCGCGACTTCGCCCCCCAGGTGGCGATGGCGTCGCTCGACGAGGCGTACCTCGACTTCGCCGGCACCGAGTCGCTGTATCCGGTCTCGCTCCTCCCCGTGGCCGAGTCGATTCGTGATGCCATCCGCGGTCGCGCCGGGCTCGACTGCAGCATCGGCATCGGCCCGAACCGGATGATCGCCAAGCTCGCGAGCGACCAGGCAAAGCCGCGCGGGCTCCTGGAGGTGCGTGCCGGCTGGGAGGAAGGCTTTCTCGCCGGCCTGCCGCTCGCGGCGATGCCGGGCGTCGGGCCCAGGACCGCCGCGCGCTGGAAGGAGCTCGGCCTCACCGAAGTGCATCAGGTCCAGCGGATGGATGAAGGCGCGCTCGTGCGGCTCATCGGACCCGAGGGGCGCGCACTCAAGCTCAGGGCGCACGGATTCGGCGGCGCGACGCTGCGGCCCGACCGCCTGCCGCGCTCGGTGAGCCGCGAGACGACCTTCTCGCGCGACGAGCGCGATCCATCCCGCCTCGATGCGATCCTCGCGCTGCTGACGGCGCGCGTTGCCTCCCAGCTCCGCGAAGAGCACCTCGTCGCACGCACCGTGACCCTCAAGCTCCGGCACGACGATTTCCGGACGGTGACGCGACGCGAGACGCTCCCGGAGGCCACGGCCCTCGATGCCGAGCTACTCGCCGCAGCCCGCCGGCTGCTCACGGGTGCCTTCGAGGAGGCGCGGCGACGGGACCGGGGTATCCGTCTCCTCGGCGTCGCGGCGACGAACCTCGGCACGGCGGCGGAACCGGATCTCTTCGAGCCGCCCTCCCGCGCCCGGCTGCGGCGGCTCACCGATGCAGTCGATGCCGTGCGCGAGCGCTACGGCTTCGACGCCATGACGCCGGCCCGGCTGCTCGAATTGCGCAAGCGGAAGAAGCGGGACTAGCTAGCGGAGGTCGGCGGCGGAAAAGCGGAGCCCGACGGCGCCGCTCCGCGGATCGGCCTGCGGACCGAGATCCCGGAAGATCGCCCGGCGCCCGAGCGAATCGCGCACCTCCACCGTGCTGTTCTGGAAGAGCCGGTAGTACCCGATCGGCGCCCGGAGCGCCGCCGGCGGCACCTCGCACGGACACTCCTCGGCGGCCGCGAGGCCCGCGTTCACGCGGACCCTGAGTGGGAGCCCCGTCGCGTTGCTGATGAGTGGAGCGAAGTAGGCGGTGTCGCCCCGCATCGCGCGGAGCACGTGGCGCGCCCGTTTCCCATCCGCGCCCACCACGACCGACGCGCCGAGCCCGGCGCCGACCGGGACCCCGCCGCGCGTCACCGGGCGCACCATCTCCCACACGAGCGTATTGAGCGCGCCGCGCAGGAGCGGCTGCTGCACGCTGTCGCCGGGCGCGAGGCGCCGTGTCTCGGCGCCATTGATGCGCACGTCCGCCGGGAGCACGAGCGCATTCACGACAACGAGCGATGGCCGGGTCGCCATGCGCCACGCAATGAAGCCGAGAATGACGAGGAGGAGTACGACGAGCCAGGGAAGGACGCCGCCGCGTCGGGAGGCGAGTGCCTGCCAGGCGCCGCGCCGGTGCATCACGCGCTCAGCGGTTCTGGAAGATGGGGCCGAGCGGATCGTCCTTCTTCGGCGCAGCCGCCGTGTCGGTGCGTGGAACGATCGAGTCGGGAACGAACGGCGTCGTGTCGACCGGGGCCGGCGGCGGCACCGAGATCATGAGATCGGGAACGTCGCTGACCGGCTCCTGCGGCCGAGGCTCGGGGCGGCGGCGCGCGTTCGCGGCGACAGGGAAGGTGAGATCCGCGCGGCTCACGCGGAGCGGGACGATCCCCGTGGCGGCCGACGCCCGCGCCGCGAGCGAGTCGAAGGCGTAGGTCACACGGCCGCCGCTCGGAGCCACCAGCGAGACGCCGCGGGTGCGGATCGGATGCAGATACCCGAGCGGCACGTTGCTCGCGCCCGGGATGACGACGCAGTCGCACAGGCGGGAGCCGGTGGAATCGTGGAGGAATACGCTGAGCGACTCGCCGGTGGCGTTGGTGACGCGGGGCACGATGTAGCCGGGCCCGGCTGCCGCGATGTCGAGCCGCTTCCGGATATGCCCCACCGGCTCGTCCTCACGGATCGTTCCGCCCAGCGACTCGCCGAGCTGGTCGCCGCTGGCCGACCGCGGGCCGACGACATGCCAGGCCGCCTGCAGCGGCGCGCCGCGGCGCAGCTCCATGCGCAGCGAGTCGCCGGGGCCGAGCGTCCGCTGGCTGTCGCCATTCACCGAGATCGAGACGGGTTCCGGAAAGGCGTTCTCGACCACGAACTCCGGCGCCGGCCTGCCCACGAGGGCGGCCGCCGCACCGAGCGCGGCGACTGCGAGCGCCCCGGTGAGTATGAAACGCCGCTCCGTGATGCGCCGTCGCTCGGGCGCCGCTTCGAGCTGGATGGTGGGATCGTCCCGATTCACCCGGCTCAGCACCCGGGAGGCCGTGATGAGGCCCGCCGCGCGCTTCCGGCGCGCGCCCTGGCGCAGCGGCTCGAGCATCATCGCCGCGGACGGGAAACGCTCGTCCGGCTGCTTCGCCATCGCGCGGACGATGACGTCGGCGAGCCAGGCGGGCACCTCGGCCGCTTTTTCCGGGGGGATGCGCACCGGCTCCGTCAGGTGCTGCGCGACGATGTCGTGGGCCGTCTCGCCCGTGAACGGCGGCGCACCGACGATCATGTGGTAGAGCAGCGCACCCATCGCATAGATATCGGTGCGCGCATCCACGTCGTGCTGGCCCAGCGCCTGCTCGGGGGACATGTAGATCGGGGTACCGAAAATGACGCCTTCGTGCGATTCGGCCAGCGGCGTCGTTTCGTTGACGCGCTTGGAAATCCCGAAGTCGACGAGGAGCGGCCGTCCGGATCCTGCTTCGATGAGGATGTTGTCGGGCTTGATGTCGCGGTGCACGATCCCCGCGCGGTGCGCATGGTCCAGCGCCTCGAGCACCGGGAGCGCCACCGTGATGGCGCGCTCGGGATCGAGCGCACCTTCGGCGCGCATGACGTCCGCCAGCGTGACGCCCTCGATGAACGGCATCACGTAGAAGACGAGCCCCTCGCCTTCACCGACGAAATGGATCGGAACGGTATTCGGGTGGGTGAGCTGGGCCACCGAGCGCGCTTCCTGCTTGAAGCGCTGGAGCATGCCCGGGGTCCAGACCATGTCGGACCGCAGGACCTTCACCGCCAGGCGCCGCTCGAGCTCGGTGTCGCGGACCTCGTACACCTCGGCGAAGCCGCCGCGCCCGAACAGGCGGACCACCTCGAACTGCGGCCCGAGCGCGGCCTTGAGCCGGCGGGCCGTCTCGGTCTCAGCGCCGGTCGGCACGCGGGATCTCTCGCTGATGAACAGGGCGCCACTGTCCGGCCCACAATGCGGACAGAACGACGCATCGGAGGACAGCGACGTGCGGCAGGTCGAGCACACTACGTGGATCACTGTATCTCCAGCGGAGACGGCGCACCCCGGGCCACTCCGCGGCTCGTCGAGTTTGACTCAAGGTTGGGTCCGAGTGCTTGGAAGTTTGCACCTTCTGCCTGCACGTCAAGAGCCGTGCCGCCTCCAGGGCCGGGGTGCGGTGGGCCGACTTGACGGGGACGTGGGTGAATTTTAACTTGCTGAACGTCTAGCAAGCTAGCCACGATGTCCGCTGAGCGCGAACGCAACCCGGCTCGCTCCCGGGCCGCCATTCTCGACGCCGCCGAGCGGCTTTTCGCCGACCGCGGGTACGAGGCCACCAGCCTCACCGACGTCGGCGCGCTCGCCGGCGTCTCGCGGGCCACCCCCGGCTATTTCTTCGGGTCGAAGGCCGAGCTGTACCGGGCGGTCCTCGATCGCTGCTTCGACGAGGTCCGCACGGCCGTGCGCGCCGGCCGCGACCGCGCGCTCGCGAGCGGGAGGACTCCCGAGGACATCCTCGCCGGCGCCGTGGGCGACTACTACGACTTCCTCATCTCGCACCCCAACTTCGTACGACTCATCGAGCGGGCCGCCCTCGCGGGGCCCGAGCTTCCGGCCGATATCCCCCCTGCCCTCGCCGCCGGCCAGGAAGCGCTCGCGGCGATTGCGGCGGAGGTTGGCCTCGATCCTGCACCGTCCGGCGAGGCCGCGCAGCTGCTCCTCAGCATCATCTCGCTCTGCTGGTTCTCCGCCGTGCACGCGCGCACGGTGGCGCCGGCGGTCGGGGTCGAGCTCGATACTCCCGAGCGCGTCGCCCAGCGGCGCGAACACGTGATCTCCGTCGCCCTCCACGCACTCCGCGGCCTGACTGCCGCCGCGGCAGGCGAGCACGAACCCTTCACCGGACGATCCTCATGACCGACGTACTCACCCCACCTTCCGCCCCCGCTCCCGCGACCGAGCAGGAGGCGCGCCAGGTTGCCGAGGATGCGCGCGAGAAGGAATGGGAGTCGCCGAGCTTCGTGCGGAAGATGTTCGAAGGAACATACCGGATGGACCTGGTGGATCCCTTCCCGGCCGTGGACCCGGCGGAGGTCGAGCGCGCGCGGCCATTCATGGAGCGGCTCGAGGCATTTCTCCGCGATCACGTCGACAGCGATCGGATCGACCGCGAGGGGAAGATTCCGCCAGCTGTTGTGGAGGGCCTGCGACAGCTCGGCGCCTTCGGGATCAAGATTCCGGAGGAATACGGCGGGCTCGGCCTCAGCCAGACGAGCTACACGCACGCCATCGCGCTGGTGACGAGCGTGGACGGCAACCTGACTGCCCTCCTGTCGGCGCACCAGTCGATCGGCCTTCCCCAGCCCCTCAAGATGTTCGGCACGCCCGAGCAGAAAGAGAAATACTTCCCCCGGCTGGCGAAGGGAGCCATCTCCGCGTTCGCGCTCACGGAAACGAACGCCGGCTCGGACCCCGCCGGCGTGTCCACCCGGGCCGAGCTCTCCGCCGACGGCACCCACTACATCCTGAACGGGGAAAAGCTCTGGTGCACCAACGGCACCGCCGCGGAGCTCTTCGTCGTCATGGCGCGGACCGGCAAGAGGATCACCGCCTTCATCGTCGAGGCGGAATGGCCCGGCGTGGAAGTGGTCCAGCGGCTTCACTTCATGGGATTGAAGGCGCTGGAGAACGGCGTGATCCGCTTCACGGACGTGAAGGTACCCGTGGAGAACGTCCTCTGGGGTGAGGGCAAGGGGCTCAAGCTCGCCCTCATGACGCTCAATACCGGCCGCCTCACGCTTCCCGCGTCGTGTCAGACGGCGGGCAAGCGCTGCCTCGAGATTTCACGCCGGTGGGCGGCGGAGCGCGTTCAGTGGGGCGCGCCGATCGGCAAGCACGATGCGATCGCGAACAAGCTCGCGCGGATGGCAGCGGACACGTTCGCGATGGAGGCGGTGAGCGACCTCGCCAGCGGGATGGCAGACCGCGGCGGGTACGACATCCGTCTCGAAGCGGCGATGGCCAAGATGTGGAACACCGAGACGGCCTGGCGCATCGTGGATGACACGCTGCAGATCAAGGGTGGCCGGGGCTACGAAACCGCCGACTCGCTGCGCAGCCGCGGCGAGCGCCCCGACCCCGTCGAGCGGATGATGCGCGACATGCGCATCAACCTGATTTTCGAAGGATCCAGCGAGATCATGCGGCTCTTCATCGCGCGCGAGGCGGTGGACACGCATCTCTCGGTCGCCGGTGACCTCATCGACCCGAAGGTGCCCGCCGCCGGCAAGCTCAAGGCACTCGCCCGGGCCGCGGCGTTCTATGCCTGGTGGTATCCGTCGCGGTGGCTCGGCTGGGGATGGTGGCCGCGGTACTCCGAATTCGGGCCCCTCGCGACCCATGTGCGTTTCGCCGAACGGAAGGCGCGGAAACTCTCGCGCACCCTCTTCCACTGCATGATCCGGTTCGGCCCGAAGCTCGAGAAGCGACAGATGGTGCTCGGGAGACTCGTCGAGATTGGCGCTGAGCTGCTCGCCATCACCGCAGCGTGCGCGCGTGCGAGAGCCGAGATTGCGCGCGACCCGGCAAACCGGGGACCGGTCGAGCTCGCCGATCTGTTCTGCCGCCAGGCCCGCCGCCGCGTGCACGACAAGTTCGAGGACGTCTTCTTCAACGACGACGCGCGCGCGTACCGCGTGGCCCAGAAGGTCCTGAAGGGCGCGCACGCCTGGCTCGAACGGGGAATCGTGCGCGCATAGATTCGCTTGTTCCTGCACGAAGACGACAAGACGCGAAGGCGCGAAGCATGGCAGCACGCTGGGGGCCCTCCCACGAGCGTCAGCCCCTGCTTCGCGCCTTCGCGGTTGCGTTTCCCGGCCGATGCACCGACCCCCTTACGCACCCGCTGATTCGGCTGCATGTTCTCCGGCCCGGGGTGACTACCGTCAACCCCACTGCCCACAGCCATTTGCAGCGATGGACATGCGGCTCCGCACGCTGGGACATCTCGAGCTTCTCGACGGCGACGTGCAACTTCTCGCACGCCGGCGGAAGGAACTCGTCCTCGTGGCGGTCCTCGCCCACCATTCGCCCGCGCCGCTCGCGCGGCACGACCTCATGCGCCTGCTGTGGGCGGACCGCGACGAAGCGCGGGCCCGCCATTCGCTCCGGCAGGCGCTCAGCGACCTCCGTCGCGTGCTTGGGCCCGCGCTGGAGCTTGGCCCGGATCAGGTGAGTGTCGCAGCCGGCACGATCATGACCGACGCCGCCGAGTTCCTCGCCGCGTGCCGGGACGAGCGGTGGGACGACGCCATCGCGCTCTGGCAGGGCGATTTCCTCGCGAGTGCCGAGGAGATCCCCGGGGACCGGCTGGCCACGTGGCTCGAAGAGATGCGTACCTCGCTCCGCGCCGCGCTCACGGTCGCTTGCGAACAGCGCTGCCTTGCGGCGGAGCGCGCGGGGCAGTGGTCGCGGGCGCGGTCGAGCGCGGAGTGGTGGGTCCGGAACGCCCCGGAGAGCACCGCGGCTCGCGTACGGCTGGCCGGCGTGCTTCGGGCGGTCGGGCGCCGCTCCGAGGCGGAGCGGCTCGGGGGGTTCGACCGCGGCCCGGCAACGACGCTCCGCGAGCCCGACTTCGTCGGCCGCGAAGCGGAGCTCGATGCGATCACGGCGGCATGGCATGCAGCGCGGACCGGCGGGCCCCGGTTCGTCGTGGTCACCGGAGCCCCGGGATCGGGCCGCTCGCGCCTGCTGCGCGAGTTCGCGCGACTCGTCGGCGAGCGGTGGCCCCGGACGCCCGTTCGCCGGGTCACTGAAACACCGCTTCCCGCGCAGCCGATGCTGATCCTCGCCGATCTCGCAGCGGCTCCCGAGTCGGCGCTCGCCGTCGCGGATTTCCTGGCGGCTCCCGCGAGCGGCTCCCTCCTGCTCGTCACGGCGTCGCACGATCTCCGCGAGCTTCGCGCGATCCGCACCGATGCGGTCCCGTCGACGCGGCTCCGGCTCGAACCGCTCTCGCTCGCCGACACGCGCGTCCTGCTCGCCTCGATGGCCGCTTTCCCGGATCGGCTGCTCGATTCACTCGCGCGCCGCCTCCATGCCGACACCGAGGGGCATCCGGCCGCACTCGTCAGGGCAATGACTCTGCTCGTGTCGGAAGGGATGCTCGCGTGCGATCCGGCCGCCGGCTGGCAGGCGACTCCAGGCCTCGGCGTTGCGCCGCTCGCCCTCGACGACGCGCGCGAACGCACCCGGCGCCGGCTCGATCGCATGCACGCCGACTCCCGCCGAGTGGTCGACGCCGCCGCCGTGCTCGCCGACGCGGCGACCCCCGAGCTGCTCGCGTCGGTATCGGGCCTGCGCGGAGAGCGGTTCGAAGCGGCTGTCGCGGAGGCCACGAGGCGCCGGCTCGTGACGGCGGCAGGAGGGCGCTATTGCTTCACGGCGGACACCGTCCGCGATGCCGTGTACGGAATGATCCCCGACCAGCGGGTCCGCGGCCTGCATCGCGCGGCGGCGCGCGCCATCCGGCGCGCCTCGCGCCATGATGCGCGCCTCCACCCCGAGCTCCAGCGCCATCGGCAGCAGGCACGCCTCGGCTTCGACCGCCCCTGGCATCTCCGCCTCGCCGCCACCCTCGGTCTCCCGCTCGGACGCTGAGCCCGCCGCCGATTCATTAGATTCCGTGGTCCTCTACCGGAACCACGCATGGCCATCGCCGAAGGCAGGACGCTTCCTTTTTCGGGCCCCGAAACCATCGACGCCGCGGCGCTCGAGACGTTCGGCTATGACGGTCCCGAGCAGAGCATCGTCACTGAAACCCGGGAGTTCAGCGCGGTCTGCCCCTACAGCGGGCTCCCCGACTACGCGCTCCTCCGGGTGACGTATACCCCGTCCGACCGCTGCATCGAGCTCAAGAGCCTCAAGTACTACGTGATGAGCTACCGGAGCGTCGGGATCTTCCAGGAGCACGCGACCGCGCGCATCGCCGAGGACCTTTTCCGTGTGCTCCAGCCCCGGCACCTCGCGGTCACGACAGTCTACAACGTGCGCGGCGGCTTCGAGACGACGTGCACCGTCGAAAAGAAGAGCTGATCGGACGTAGTCTTACCTAGAACGCGAAGGCGCGAAGCCGCGAAGTCACCGAGAAGAGCAGGATGTCTGGGGTGCTCCCACCGACATCTCGCATTCCTTCGTGACTTCGCGGCTTTGCGCCTTCGCGTTGCAACAACGACTTCCGTCTACCGTCCCGCTGCGAGGCCCGGGCTCGGCTGCGCGGGCGCTGATGGGGTCACCGGGCGCTTTTCGCCGCGGGGAAGGAGTTCCGGAAGGTTCGCGAGTGCGAAGGCAGTGACGGCCATGACGGCGGAGGCCTGACGCAGGTCGCTCGCGATCGCCTTGTCGAAGGTGTCGGACTGCGAGTGGTGCGTGTGATTGTAGCCCCGCGGCTCCTGGTCGAAGTTGAACGCGGGCACCCCGTACGGCACGAACGAGAGATGGTCCGTGCCGCCCTTGTTGGCCTGCCGTACACGCCCGGCTCCGAGATGCGCCACCGGTGCCAGCAGGTCCGTCCAGAGCTGCTCGAGCTCGTTCCGTCCCTGCAGTGCCTGCCCGAGGATCATTCCCGTCCCGTTGTCGAGCACCATCACCGCCTGGATGCTGTCGGCCTCGGCTGCGTGGGCGGCCGCGTACGCGCGCGAGCCGAGGAGCCCCTGCTCCTCGCCGCTGAACAGGATGAAGCGGATGGTCCGCTTCGGCTTGAGGCCGCTCCGGGCGATGATGCGCGCCGCCTCGACGACCGCCATGGACGACGCGCCGTTGTCGGTGACGCCCTGCGCGTGGTCCCAGCTGTCGAGGTGGGCGCCGAGGATCACCACCTGGCCCGGACGCTCGGTGCCGCGGATCTCGCCGATCGTGTTCCACTGCTCCACCGGCGCCGTACCGGTGCGATTGTCGATCGTCGCTTCGATGCGCGGCGCGAGGTCGGTCTCGACCTGCCGCGCGAGCATGAGGTAATCCTCGTGCGAGACGACGATGTTCGGGAGCGGTGACACGCGGTTGGGTGATCCACTCATGGTGACGAGCGTGTGCTCCTTCGACCCGTCGGTGATCGTGCCGAGCGCACCGTACTTCTTCATGAGAAACGGGCGGTCGATCCCGAACTGCTGGCGCCGCTCACGCGCCGCCGCGGAGGTGTCGGCGTTGGCGGCGCGGGCGGCTTCCTGCCGCCGCTCGACCTCGGCGCGACGTGCAGCGGAATCGGCCGCGGTCATGGCGGGCCCGTCCGGGTTCCAGACGAACGACGGCTCGTTCAGCATGACCCAGGCACCTCGAATCCGGTCGCGATTCGCCTCCAGGTCCTCGGCGTTCGAGATCGACACGCGCACGACCGGCCCGGAGACGGTCCGCCCGCCCGTGCCCTCGGTCCAGGCCCAGCTGTAGGCGAGGAGGGCGCGCCGGAACGGACTGACGAGATTCACGCTGATCGGACCGCGCTCCCACGTGACACCGAACGAATAGCTCTCGAGCGAGGCAGCGAGCCCGTACGCCCGGAACCGCTCCGCCACCCAGTCGTTCGATTTCCGCATCGCCGCGGACCCGCTGAGGCGGGGCCCGATCGCGTCGCTCAGGTACTGCAGGTTCTGCATGACCTCGGAATGGTCCATCGCCTGGGCGACGAGCGCGCCGGCACCGCTCGTGTCGACCTGGATCTGGGCGGAGAGCGGGGCCGCAGCGGAGACGGCGAGCATGAACGTCAGGAGCTTCTTCATCGGTGTCGCTCGAAGTGTGGGATGCGTTGGTGGAAGCGGGACGCGGGCGCTGATCAATCTACGTGCGAGCGGCGCATTCCGTTGCAGCACGCTGGCGCGGTTGTGACCCGCCCCCGGCCGCGACTATCTTTGCGCCGAGCCGCCTCCCCCGCCATTGCGCATCGAAGAGGAATCGCCGTGCCCAAAGACACCCTCACCATCACCGACAATCGCACCGGGAGCTCGTACGAGGTTCCCGTGAGCGACGGCACGATCAAGGCGATGGATCTGCGCCAGATCAAGGTCTCGGACGACGATTTCGGCCTCATGACCTACGATCCGGCGTTCATGAACACCGCGGCCTGCCGGAGCGCCATCACCTATATCGACGGTGACCGTGGCATTCTCCGCTACCGCGGCTATCCGATCGAGGAGCTGGCCGAGCAGGCGTCGTTCCTCGAGGTCGCGTATCTGCTCTCCGAGGGGGAACTCCCGACGGCGCCGCAGCTGGAGAAATGGACGCGGGACATCAAGTACCACACGTACGTTCACACCAACATCATCAAGTTTCTCGAGGGCTTCCGCTACGACGCGCACCCGATGGGCATGCTCCTCGGCGTCATCGGCGCCCTCTCGACGTTCTATCCGGACGCGAAGGACGTGCACGACCCGCAGAACCGCTACATCCAGCGCGTGCGCCTGCTGGCGAAGATCCCGACGCTGGCCGCGTTCGTCTTCCGGCAGACGCGCGGACTCCCCTACGAGTTCCCGCGCAACGATCTCGACTACATCGGCAACTACGTCAACATGACGTTCAGCATCGGCGGACAGCACCAGCCCAACAAGGTGCTGCAGCGCGCGCTCGAGATCCTGCTGATCCTGCACGCCGACCACGAGCAGAACTGCTCGACGAGCGCCGTCCGCGCCGTCGGCTCCTCGGGGGTCGATCCCTTCAGCGCGATCTCCGCCGGCATTGCCGCCCTCTACGGCCCGCTGCACGGCGGCGCCAACGAGGCGGTGCTGCGCATGCTCGACGAGATCGGCGACAAGAAGAACATCCCCGCCTTCATCGACCGCGTGAAGGCGGGCGAGGGCCGGCTCATGGGATTCGGCCACCGCGTCTACAAGTCCTAC
>JAICNA010000158.1 GCA_025928955.1 Gemmatimonadales bacterium
CGTCCTTCGCTTCGAGCACACCCCACCGGTCCGAGATCCTGATCGCGCGATAGACGGTGCCGGCAGCGCCGAGCGGCTCGACATTCTGCGGATCGAGCTGCATCTGCATCTGTTCGAACGGAAGACGGACGATTGCGCCGTCCACAAGGCGTGCCGTGAGCTCCGCCCGCCGCGCATCCCGCTCGCGCTCACGGAGAACCTCCGCCAGCGCGACCGGTTCATATCCATACCGTGACCCGCGCGCCACCGCATCGCCCGTCCCTTCGTCGCGAGGAAGCGACGCGCGGAGCAGCTCGGCCGGACCGGCGCCGGCGATCACCCGGGCACGCCAGCCGGGCGCCAGTTCATCGAGCAGCAGACCGTAGGCCGGTCCGGTCCCGTAGGCGAACGACCGCGCGAGATGCACGCCGCGGTCAAGCTCGTCGAGGAGCGCCCGCGCGCGGGCGCGCATCGAGGTGCCATCCCGTCCGGAGAGACGCAGGCCGGTGTACCCCGCCATCCCCTCGTGCCGCTCGAGCTTCCGCTCCGCCTCGCCCGCGTCGGGAAAGCGTGCATGACGCGTCGCGCGGAAGAGGAGCGCGTCCTGCAGAGCCGTGCGGCGATCCTCCCCGTCCGCCTGGAGCGCATACTGCAGTGCGCGCGCCTCGAGCCGGAGCCAGAGCCGACCCTCGCGCTCATCGAGATGGGCGTTCGGGGCGTCGTCCATCGGGAGACCGAGCCTGGCCTGAATGCCGTGCCACAGTTCGTGGGCGAACAGCTCCGCCCGGAGCGCGCGCGCCTCCGGGTCATCTCCCGGCGGTGGCGGCCACCGCACCGTCGTCCACCGAACCCCGCCCCATTCCGCTGCCGTGTTCGCGACGTTCTGGTTGCTCGGCATGGTACCGATCCAGACCGACCCCGCCCGGCGCAGCACTCCGCCAGTGTCGCCTCGTGCCGCGACGACCATTCGGGTGGCCTGATCGCCGAAGATGAGCGTGCCGTCGAATGGAATCCCCCAGAGATTCCCGCCATCGAGCCGCACCACCTCCGCCGCCTCGTCGAAGTAACGGCGAGCGAGCGCAGTGTCGATCGGAGCCGGGGCGGCCGCCTGTGCGAAGAGTGCCGCCCCGGTGCTGAAGAGAACGGCCGTCGGCAGTCCCGCGCGCACGATTGGATGCATGGGTGCTCCTGTCGTTGGTCCCCTGTTCCAAAGCGCGGGATCGGGAGCGACTACGACGCTCGCTCCGGCCGCCCGAGGTCGCGCGGCGCCCGCACCCGCCCCACGGCCCCCGCAAGACCGAGCAGCGCGAGGACATACGGGAGCATCAGGAAGAGCTGATATGGTACCGCCGTTCCCGACGCCTGAAAGACGAACTGCAGGGCGGTCGCGGCGCCGAAGAAGAGTGCCGCGACCAGCACGCCGCCCGGGTGCCACCGGCCGAGCACGACGATCGCAATCGCGATGAACCCGCGACCGGCGGTCATCCGCTCGGAGAACGTGCCGACCTGCGCGAGCACGAGGGTCGCGCCCGCGAGCCCGGCGAGGGCGCCGCCCGCCACCACCGCCAGGGTGCGCGTTGCGCGAACTCTCACGCCGGCTGCCCGCGCTCCATCCGCACTCTCACCGGCCGCGCGCAGCGCGAGCCCGCCGCGCGTGCGAAACAGGTACCACCACGTCGCCGGGACGAGCGCCACGGCGAAATAGGTGGTCAGCGGCTGCGCGAAGAGGGCCGCGCCGAGAAGCGGGATCTCCGCGAGCACCGGAACCTCGACCGGCGCGAGCGTCGGGATCGAGAGTCCGGCGCCTGCGGTTCCGTAGTACGCCCGGTACACCGCCCCGGTCAGGCCGACGGCCCCGAGCGTGATTGCGGTTCCCGCGATGATCTGGTCGGCTCCCGCGTGCACGCTCACCAGCGCGAAGACCGCGGCGAGCGTCGCGCCGGCGATGAGCGCAGCGGCGAGCCCCGACCACGGCCCGCCCGCCGACGACCCGATCGCCGCCGCGAGTGCGCCCGCGAGCATCGAGCCCTCGATGCCGAGATTGATGACGCCGCCTCGCTCCGAGATCGTCTCGCCCGTCGCGGCAAGAAGAAGCGGCGTCGCGACGCGCACCGCCGCGGCGAGGAACCCCGCCAGGAGCTCGATCCCGTCGGTCATGCCGCGCCGGCCACAGCCGGACTCCTCGCGGTCCGGCGCGCGTCGGCGAGGAGAAGCGCGAGGATGATCACGGCCTCGACCACATATACGATGACTGCCGGGATCCCCGCGTCGCGCTGCATGGCGCCGGCACCGGTTTCGAGCGCGCCGAAGAGCACGCCCGTCACGATGATGGCGCCCGGATGCAGCCGCGCGAGCAGGGCGACGGCAATCGCCGTGAAGCCGTAGCCGGGCGAGAGGTTGGGATAGAGGGCGTACGCCACGCCGCCGACTTCGGCGGCCCCGGCGAGACCGGCGATGCCGCCCGACACGAGCAGCGCCAGCGCCGCCGTCCGCGTCACGTCGATCCGGCCGGTGATCGCCGCCGCCCTCGGCCCCGTGCCGACCGCGAGGAGCCGGAAGCCGCCGAGCGTCCGCGAGAAGTAGAACCAGAGCGCCGCGGCGAGCAGGATCGCGAGCACGATGCCAAGGTGGAGCCGCGTGCCCGGCAGCAGAGGCAGGCGCGCTGCGTCGGCGATCGGATCGCTCTGCGGATAGATCCCGCTCCGCTCCTGCAGCGGGCCCTGCACCATGAAGCTGACGAGCGCTTCCGCGACGAAATTGAGCAGCAGCGTGCTGATCACCTCGAGCACGCCGTAACGCACGCGGAGCACGACTGGGACGACGACCCAGATCAGCCCGGCGGCGAATGCCACGACCCAGGTCGCTGGAATCGCGAGCAGCGATGGCCATCCCGCCAGGTGCACGCCGAGCCAGGCCGCAGCCATCGCGCCGGCGAGGAACTGGCCCTCGGCGCCGATGTTGAGCATCCCCCCGCGGAGTGCGAGGGCAAACCCGAGCGCGATGAGGATGAGCGGCGTCGCACGCACGAGCGTGCCGGAGGCGAAGGCGTCGAACGACCCGAGCGATCCGCGCCAGAGCGCCCCCAGCGCGAGCACCGGATCGTATCCCGCGATCGCCAGCACCCCGGCGAGCCCGGCCAGCGAAGCCGCCACGATCAGCAATGGCGCGACCACGCGGCCTCGGCCCGGGCGCGCGTTCATGCCGCGCCGATCATCATCCGCCCCACCAGATCCCGGTCGCGGCGCTCGGGTTCCCGGAGAACCCCGCCGCTCGCGACTACCAGGCGGTCCGAGAGTGCGAGCAGCTCGTCCAGATCGCTCGAGTGAAACAGGACGGCGGTACCCCCGGCGGCGGCCTCCCGCAGGCGCCGATGCACCTCCGCCGCCGCGGCCACGTCGAGGCCGCGCGTCGGGTTCTCGGCCACGATCACCTTCGGATTGCGCGCCAGAGCCCGCGCGAGGACCAGCTTCTGCTGATTGCCGCCACTGAGCGTGCCGGCCTGCGCCTCGGGCCCCGCCGCGGTCATGCCGAATCGCGCGATCAGATCGGCCGTTGCGGCAGAGGCGGCCTTCCAGGAGACGAGCGCTCCGGCAACGCCCGGCGCCTGCTCGCCCATGCCGAGCACCATGTTCTCGGCGAGTGAAAGAGGAAGTATGAGGCCTTCGGTCGTCCGGTCCTCCGGAACGAACGCGACCGGCTGGCGTACCTCGAGCACCCCCCGGAGCGGTTCGATCAGTCCCGCGACGGCTCGCATGAGCTCGCGCTGTCCAGCGCCTTCCACCGCCGCAATCCCCACGATCTCGCCGGGCAGCACGCTGAGCGCAGCCCCTCGAAGCGCGATGCCATACCTTCCATCGCGGGCGACATCGAGCGCCTGGAGCCGGATGGCCGGGGGCTCGCTCGTCCGGGCGTCACTCCGGGTCGCACTCGGCTCCGGTCGGCCCGCACCTCCCAGCATCGCGCGCGATACCGAATCCGGCGTCTCGGTGTCGCTATTACCGACGAGTGTGACTGCACCATGTCGCAACACTGTCACGCGAGATGCCGCTGATAGTGCCTCCCTAAGCTTATGCGTGACGATCACGACCGCGTTCCCCACCCCGGCGAAACCCGTGAGGACGCGCAGAAGCTCTTCGGCCTCCAGCGGCGCCAGAACGGCCGTGGGCTCATCGAGCAGGAGAATCCGCGCGCGGGCCGCGAGCGCCTTCAGGATTTCGAGCCGCTGCTTGAGCGCGATGGGAAGGCGCCCGGCATAGGAATCGGGATCGATCGGCAGTCCGAGCGCCCCGCTCAGTTCCAGCACCCGCCCCCGAATCTCCCGGGGCTGCACGCGCCACCCTGCCGTCAGCGCGATGTTTTCCGCCACGGTGAGCGAGGGAATCGAGGTGGGATGCTGGTGCACCATGCCGATCCCGAGCCGCCTCGCATCCCGGGGCGACCGGATCACGGCACGTCCGCCGCCTACCTCGATCGGTCCCCCATCGGCTCGTTCGAGCCCGCCCGCGATCCGGAGCAGCGTCGATTTCCCGGCGCCATTCTCGCCGAGGAGGGCGTGCGTCTCCCCCCACTCGACGGCGAGCGCCGCCCCGGCGAGAGCCGTGGTCGAACCGTAGCGCTTATGAATGTTCCGGAGCTGGAGCGCCGGCGGGATCACAGGCCGGTGGGATGGTCGTGGAAATCCCAGGGGAGGTCGAAGCGGTCGGCCAGATGCGAGGCGAGCGCCTGCACGCCCAGTGTCTCGGTGGCATAGTGGCCGGCGTAGATCACGTTGATGCCCCACTCCATGGCGTCGAAAAAGGTGTGGTGAGGTCCTTCGCCGGTGATCAGCGTATCGAGTCCGGCGTCTCGCGCTGCGGCGATCATGCCGCCCCCGGCCCCCGTGACGATTCCGATCCGCCCGAGCCGATCCGGCCCTCCCGGTACGACGTGTATCGCGTCCGTGTCCACGCCAAGCGCGAGCTCGATCTCCCTCACCAGCAACGGGCGGTGCGCGAGGGCGGCAGGCGCGTGGCCCCGCACCCCGAGGGAAATCCCTCGATAGTCTCCGAACCATCCGTCGACCACCAGGCCAAGGCGCTCCGCCAGGACTACGTTGTTGCCGACCTCGGGATGGACGTCGAGAGGAATGTGCGCGGAATACAGCGCGGCGTCGGCCGCGATGAGTGCGCGAAGGCGCCGGTAGCGCCGGCCGGTCGCCGGTACGTTGCCGTCCCAGAAGAGGCCGTGATGAACCAGGAGGAGCATGCCGCGTTCGCCAGGGGCGGCTCCCTCGATCGTGGCGAGTGACGCGTCCACGGCCGCGACGATTCGAGTCACGGTCCCACTGTTCTCGACCTGGAGCCCGTTCACCGCATTCGGCGCGTCGGGAATGTCGCCGATCCTGAGGTAGCCGTCGAGATAGTCGGTGATGTCGCGCAGCGGTACATCGCTCATGGACCCGGCTCCTCCCCTCTGAGCGGGTCGAGGCGCCCGCTCGCGATCGAATCCGCTGCGGCGCGGACGCGCGCGCTCAGCGCTGCCGGAACGACGCCGGCGAGCCTCGGGTTGGGCACGAATCGCAGCACGTCCCCGGCCAGCCCGAACGATTTCGCCTCCGACCGCAGGGTCCCTCCCCGGACTTCACGCGCCACCAGGAGAAAGGCGTGTGCGAGGTCGATGACGGCCGATCCGACGACCCGATCGGGGGCAAGAGAGGACTGATCGGCGTTGGCGCCGAAGATGTAGGCCCCCTCCGTCTCCTTGACTGCCTGAAAGGCGCCCAGCGCTGCCGCATCGGCATTGTGATGCAGCATGTCCGCGCCGAGGCGGAGGAGTGCGAGAGCAGCTTCCCTCCCGGAGGCCGCGTCTTCCCAGTTGTTCAGATAGGTCACGCGGGAGGCGATGGCGGGATTGACCGCCCGGGCGCCGTTGGTCCATCCCCGCTCGCCGCGCCTCACGGGCGGGAGCTCCACTCCGCCGACGAATCCGATGATGCCCGAACGAGAGAGCCCGCCGGCGACCATTCCCGCGAGATAGGTTGCCTCCTCGATGCGGAAGACGAGCGGAATGACCTTGCCGGCCGCGCGCGAGCCGGAGTTCACGACGAACACCGCGTCCGGGTACGTGCGCGCCACCCGCTCGGCCGGCTCCTGAAACTCGAATCCGTTGGCGAAGATGATGTCGAAGCCCTGCGCCGCATACGACCGAAGCGCCTCTTCCTGGGCGGCGGGAGTCAGCGCCTCGACGTGACTCACGCTCGCGCCGAGTGAATCCCTGATCCGGAGGAGGCCGGCGTACGCGCCCGAGTTCCATGCTGCGTCGGCGATGGAGCCCGGGGTGATGAGGGCGACACGGAAGGAACTTGATGAATCAGGCGCGGGGCGATCGCACGAAAAAAGCGACAGAGACACGACACCGATACAACAGAGGCGCGTCAGTAGGCCTCTCATGCGATATTCCGCGCCTCACTGTCACAAATCTGTGGTGACAAAAAGTAACACAACACTATCATTTCCACAGACTTACGAACTTATCAACTTTTTTCGGCGACTCGCGCCTCCCGGAACCCTCCACCCACCCCGTCCGGGGACATGTTCACCTCGCCGCTCACGCGGCCGCCCTCGATGACCGAGATCCGCGGGGTATGAATGTCGCCTCGCACGGCACCGGTGGCCTGGAGCTCGACGCGCTCGGATGCCCGGATCGTCCCCTGGATTTCCCCGGCGATGACGGCCTCCTTCGTGTGCACGTCACCTTCGATCACCGCTCCCGGTGACACGATGAGCTGCGCTGTCGCCTTGATGGTCCCGTTCACCCGGCCCTCCACCTTGACCACGCCTTCCGTCACCATGTCGCCGGTGATGGTCATGTCGCGCGCGACGATCGAGAGGGGCACCCCGTCGCCCTTCCGGCGATTGAACGGCGGCTTTGCCGGCTCGGCGTCCGTTGCGGGGGCGGCGTTCGAGAAGATGGCCATCAGCGTCCCTCCTTGACGAGCGTCAGCGGGTCGAGCGATCGCCCTTCCCGCCGGATCTCGAAGTGAAGATGCGGCGCGGTGGAGCGGCCGCTGTTTCCGGAAAGGCCCAGCACTTCGCCCGGATTGACGCGATCTCCCCGGTCCACGACGACCCGCGAGA
>JAICNA010000244.1 GCA_025928955.1 Gemmatimonadales bacterium
GCCGGCCTGCAGACCATACGGTGAGTCGTTGACCAGCGCCAGCGCCTGCTCGAACCGGTCGTAGGGCCTGACGGTCACCACCGGGGCGAAGATCTCTTCGGCGTTGACCTTCATCGCAGGCGTCGTGTCGAGCAGCACCGTCGCATCGAGCACCGAGCCGCTCCGCTTCCCCCCGGCGGCGATGCGCGCACCGCCGGCCACTGCCTCCGACACCCACGCCTCCGCCCGCCGCGCATTCGCCTCGTCGATCATCGGTCCGACCTCGGTCGCCTCGTCCATCGGGTCTCCCGTCCGGAGCCGCGCGACCTGTGCAACGAGCATGTCGCTGAACCGCTCCGCGATGTCGGCATGCGCGATGATCCGCTGGACCGAAATGCACGACTGCCCGGCGTAGCCGAAACCGCCCGTGGCGCAGCGCTTCACGGCGTGCTCCAGGTCAGCGTCGGGCTCGATGATCGCGGCCGCGTTCCCCCCGAGCTCGAGCGTCACCTTCTTGCCGATGGCGCGCGCACGGATCGCCCAGCCCGCCTTCGCCGAACCCGTGAACGTGATCATCCGGATCCGCGGATCGTCGATGAGCGGCGACGCGTCCTCGACGCTGCAGGGAACGATGCTGACGGCCCCGCGCGGATAGCCGGCTCCGGCGATGATCTCCGCCAGCGCGAGCGACGTGAGCGGATCCTGCGGCGGAGGCTTGAGCACGATGCTCGCTCCGCACGCGATCGCAGGCGCGAGTTTGTGGGCGGCCAGGTTGAGCGGGAAGTTGAACGGCGTGATGGCCGTGATCGGCGCGAGCGGGAAGCGCCGCAGCAGGCCGGTGCGCCCGGTTCCCGCCGGCACGGCGTCGAGCGGGAGCAGCTCTCCCTCGATGCGCTTCGATTCGTCGATTCCGTCCTGGAACGTCGCGAGCATGCGCGCCACCTCGGCGCGCGCGGCCGTGATCGGCTTCCCCGCCTCGGCGGCCAGGAGCTGCGCCAGCTCGTCGCGGCGCGCCTCGATGCCGGCGCGGATGCGGCCCAGCACCGCACTCCGCTCATGGGCCGGCAGGCGCCGCGCCTCGGGAGCGGCGCGATGCGCGGCGTCGATCGCGGTCCGCACGTCCTCGGCGCTGCCGAACGATGCCGCTCCGACGACCTCGCCCGACCAGGGGTTCCTGATCTCCCGCCGCGCGCTCCGCTCGACGAGCTCGCCCGCCAGGAGGAACGGGAACACGCGTGGGGTCATTGATGCGCCGGCGGCGAAGGAACGGCGCGGGCGGCTTCCGCGCGCGCGGTCGCGAGCAGGCGCTCACGCTCCTCGGGGCCGATGTAGCGGCCACCGCGAACCACGGCGTGGATGCGGCGGATGTTCGCGATGTCGGCCACCGGGTCGGCATCGAGGAGCACGAGGTCGGCGGCCTTTCCCGGCTCGACCGTGCCGAGCGAATCGGAGAGGCCGAGGAATTCCGCGGGACCGGTCGTGGCCGTCCGGAGGGCTTCGATCGGGGAGAGCCCGCCATCAACGAGCATCTGCAGCTCGTCGTGCAGGCTCGCGCCTGCGTAGACGAAGGCCTCGTCGCTCGCGTCGGTGCCGGCCAGGATCGGTACGCCCGCGTCGTGCATCGTTCCGACCAGGCGAGTGAAGCGCCGGAACATCTCCTCGTTGAACGCGAGCCGCTCCGGAGCCGTCTCCACCGCGTTCGATGCCGCCTCCACCTTCCACCGCTCGGCCAGCGCCGGTGGAACGAATTCCAGCCGGGCGTCGCGCAGCATTGCGGTATCCCTCACGAACGTGAAGCCGCGCTGGACGGCGAGGGTCGGCACGACGCGGGTTCCGTTCGCGGCCAGGGCCCGGAGGAGTCGGCTGCACACCGCCGCATCGAAGCCCTCGAGGAGCAGGCGGCCGAGTCGCTGCTCGAGCGCCCCGCGCGCCGCGGCGTCCCGTGTCGAGTACACGGAATCGAGCAGCGCCGCTGCACCGGGCACGCAGGCGAAGTAGATGCCGCCGTCGTGCTCCAGGCTTCGCTGCCCTGCCGCCGACGCCTCGAGGAGCTCGATCCGGTCGGGGAGATGCCCGGCGAACGGCATCCCGCGCCGCTTCGCCTGGTCCGCGATCGCGAAGTACACGTCCCGCGGAAGCCGGACGTACACCTTGATGAAGTCGAA
>JAICNA010000039.1 GCA_025928955.1 Gemmatimonadales bacterium
GACGGGCGAGTGGGTCGTCGCGCTCGGCAACCCGTTCGCGTACATGCTCGGCAACTCGGAGCCCACGGTGACGCTCGGCGTGGTGAGCGCGACCGGCCGCAACATCCTTCCGAGCGGCGACCAGGCGGGGCTCTACCTCGACATGATCCAGACCGACGCCGCGATCAACCCCGGCAACTCCGGCGGTCCGCTGGTGAATGCGCTCGGCGAGGTCGTCGGGGTCAACTCGTCCATCTTCTCGAGCAGCGGCGGATCGATCGGGCTCGGGTTCGCGATTCCCATCGAGCGCGCCGTACGCGTGGCCGACGAGATCGTGCGCAACGGCACCGTCCGCCGCGCGTGGACCGGCCTCGAGGTTGCCGGCCCGCAGAGCATGACGGACTGGAAGAGCGCCGGCGGCGTCACCGTGGTGAGCGTGGCCGCGGATGGTCCGGCACAGCGCGCCGGGATCCGCGCCGGCGACGTGCTCACCCAGGCCAACGGGCGGCGACTGCGCAACTATCTCGACTGGGAAGCGGTCAAGCTCGACCTCCACGTCGGCGACGCCGTTTCCGTCGGTGTGCGCAACGCGAGCGGCGCGACACCGCGCCGCATCGTCACCGGCGACCTGCCGACGGTCACGGCAGAGAAGGTCACCATCCTCCGCGACCTGGAACTCGTGAGCGTCACCCCGTCGGTGCAGGCCGAGCGCGATCTCCGTTCCGCCGACGGCGCCCTCATCTACCGGGTGAGCCCGGAGGTGTCGCGCGCCACCGGCCTCCGGGCCGGGGACGTGATCATCGGCGTCAACCGGACGCGCGTCCGGGAAGCGGCGCACCTCGCCACGCTGCTCCGCGCCATGCAGCCCCGGCAGCCGTTCCGCATCACCTTCGAGCGGGACGGCGTCTACCACTTCGTGGACCTCACGTTCTGATGACCGACGACCGGTACCGCTCGCCCCTCGGCAGTCGCTACGCCTCGCCCGTGATGCAGGCGCTCTTCGGGGAGCCGCACCGGATCGGGCTCTGGCGCCGCCTCTGGCTCACGCTCGCGGAGGCGGAGCGCGAGCTCGGCGTGCCGATTCCGGACACGGCGCTCGAGGAGATGCGCGCCCACCTCGACGATGCCGACCTCGCCGCGGCCGCGACGTTCGAGCGGCGCTTCCGGCACGACGTGATGGCGCACATCCATGCCTTCGGCGAGCAGGCGCCGGCCGCTCGGCCGTACATCCACCTCGGCGCGACCAGCTGCTTCGTCACCGACAATTCCGACCTCATCATCCAGCGCGATGCGCTGCGACTCGTGCTCGGCCGCCTCATCGCGGTGCTCGACGCGCTGCGCAGCTTCGCCGAACGGCACGCGGGCACGCCCTGCCTGGCGTACACGCACTTCCAGCCGGCGCAGCTCACCACCGTCGGCAAGCGGGCGACGCTCTGGATGCAGGATTTCGCGCTCGATGCCGAGGAGATCGCACACCGCCTCGACCTGCTCCGGTTCCGCGGCTGCAAGGGCACGACCGGCACGCAGGCGAGCTTCCTCGAGCTGTTCCACGGGAATCACGATGCGGTGCGCGAGCTCGACCGCCGCGTCACCACGCGGATGGGGTTCGAGCGGCCGTTCGCGGTGACCGGACAGACGTATCCGCGCAAGGCGGACAGCGCCGTCCTGGATGCGCTGAGCGGCGTGGCGCAGTCGGCCGCGAAGATGGCGAACGACATCCGGCTGCTCCAGCACGAAGGCGAGATCCTCGAGCCGTTCGAGCGCGAGCAGGTCGGGTCCAGCGCCATGGCCTACAAGCGCAATCCGATGCGTTCGGAGCGGATCAACGCGCTCGCCCGCTTCGTGATCTCCCTGCAGCCGAATGGCGCGCATACGGCCTCCGCCCAGTGGCTCGAGCGCACGCTGGACGACAGCGCGAACCGCCGCCTCGCGATCCCGGAGGCGTTCCTGGCGACGGATGCGATCCTCATCCTCGTCACCAACATCGCCGCGGGCCTCGAAGTGCGCGAAGGCGTCATCCGGCGCCACGTCGAGGCGCAGATGCCGTTCATGGCCACCGAGCGCTGGCTGATGCTCGGTGTCCGCGCGGGAGGTGACCGGCAGGCGCTGCACGAGGTGGTGCGCCGGCACAGCCTGGCGGTCGCGGACGCGGTCAGCAACGGGAGCGCGAACGACCTGATGGAGCGGCTCGGCGCGGACCCGGCCTTCGCCGCCGTGCCGGCGTCGGCCTTCGCGGCGGAGCTCGACCCGGCGCACTACACGGGCCGTTCCGAGCAGCAGGTCGGCGAGTTCGTCGGAGAATTCCTCGTCCCGCTGCTCGATCGCGTGCGGCCCCTCGCCGCCGCCGCGGAAGGCGCTGAGGTGCGCGTATGAGCGTGGTCCTGTCGAGCCGGCTGCCCCTGCCCCTGCTCCGGCGCGGCAAGGTGCGCGAGGTCTATGAGGCGGGGGCGACCGAGCTCCTGCTCGTCGCGAGCGACCGCGTCAGCGCCTTCGACGTCGTGATGCGCGAGCCGATTCCGCGCAAGGGTGCCGTGCTCACCCAGCTGAGCGCATGGTGGTTCGAGCAGCTGCGGGGCGACGTCGCCTCGCACTTCCTGACCGCGAGCACCGGGGAGATCGTCGCGCGCCTGCCGGCGCTCGCCGGTCTCGAGAGCGAGATCGCCGGGCGGGCCATGCTCGTCCGGCGCACCGAGCCCGTGGCGTTCGAATGCGTGGTTCGCGGCTATCTCGCCGGCTCGGCATGGGCGGAGTACCGGAACAGCGGCACCCTCGCCGGCGAACGCATGCCGGACGGCCTCGTCGAGAGCGCACGGCTCGACCCCCCGCTCTTCTCTCCCGCGACGAAGGCGGAAACGGGCCACGACCTCAACGTGACCTTCGAGGCGATGCGGACGGCGCTCGGCGCGCCGCTGGCAGCACGCCTGCGCGATGCAAGCTTTGCCGTGTACGAAGCCGGCCGCGAGATCGCGGCCGCGAAGGGGATCATCATCGCGGACACGAAATTCGAGTTCGGCATCGCGCCCGACGGCGCGCTGCTCCTCATCGACGAGGTGCTGACGCCGGATTCGTCGCGCTTCTGGCCGGCCGACCGCTACGTCCCCGGCCGCCCGCAGCCGAGCTTCGACAAGCAGCCGCTTCGCGACTATCTGGCCGGCGAGCGCGCGGCGGGCCGCTGGAGCGGCGAGGCCCCGCCGCCGCCGCTCCCCCCTGAGGTCGTCGCAGCGACGAGCGCGCGGTACCTCGACGCGTATCGCCGCCTCACCGGAACCGAGCTGGAGGAACGCTGATGCGCATTGCGCCCGAAGGGCGGCCGTTCATCATCGGTGCCGCCGTCATCGGCATCATCTTCGTCCTCCTCGGCTGGTCGGCGACGGCGCTGCTCTGGGCCGTGGTGGCGGTGTGGGTCGTGGCGTTCTTCCGCGACCCCGAGCCGCGCGGCACGCGAGACGACGGGATCCTTCTCGCCCCCGCCGACGGGAAGGTCGTGAGCGTCATCGAGACCGACGAGCCCGCTTTCTTCGGCGATCGCGCGGTCCGGATCTCGATCTTCATGAACGTGTTCGACTGCCACGTGAACCGGTATCCGTGCGACGGCACCGTGGCCTACCGGCACTACAACGCGGGGACGTTCGGCCATGCGGGCACCGAGAAGGCGAGCCTGTCGAACGAGCAGTCGTCGGTCGGGCTCGAGACGGCGCGCGGCAAGGTGCTGGTCCGGCAGATTGCCGGCCTCATCGCCCGGCGGATCGTCACCGACCACGCGGTCGGGGCCGAGGTGAAGCAGGCGCAGCGGCTCGGGATGATCCGCTTCGGATCGCGCGTGGACCTCTTCGTTCCCCGCGGGACCGAGGTGCGCGTCAAGGTCGGCGACCGCACGAAGGTGGCCGACACGGTGGTGGCAGCATGGCGATGACGCCTCCTTCCGCCGCGCGCGGCAACCGCGGGATGCGCCGCGTCGTGATCGTCATGCCGAGCGCGTTCACCCTCGGGAACCTCTTCTTCGGGTTCTGGTCGATGGTGTACGCCTTCCAGGGGCGCTATGCCTGGGCCGGGTGGTTCATCGTCTTCGCCGGCATCCTCGACATGCTCGACGGCCGCGTCGCCCGGATGTCGAACACCGGGTCGCGCTTCGGCGCGGAGCTCGACTCGCTGGTGGACGTGATCTCGTTCGGCGTGGCGCCGGCGCTGCTCATGTACTTCCTCGAGTTCCAGAACGGCGGGCGCTTCGCCTGGATCCTCTGCTACATCTACGTCGTCGCCGTGGCCCTCCGGCTCGCGCGGTACAACGTGACGGCGGCCACCAAGCCCGCATCCAGCTGGTTCACGGGCATGCCGTCGCCCTCCGCCGGCATGACGCTCGCGGTGTATTACCCGTTCTCGCAGACGGAGTGGTACCAGCAGTCGATGGGCTACGTGGATTTCGGGCAGCAGGGCCTCGCCGTCCTGATGCTGCTGCTCGCGGTGCTCATGGTGAGCAACGTGAAGTACCCGCGCTTTCCGCCCATCGGGCTCCGGAGCGCCTCCGGCATCTTCGGGCTGCTGGTGCACGTCCTCATCCTGCTGGGCGGGATCCTGGCGCCGGAATCGTTCCTCTTCCCGCTCGGCATCACCTACCTCGCGTACGGTCTCGTGCGCGCGACGATCCTCGGCCTGATGCAGCCGGCCGACGGCGACGCGCCCGACGACACCGTGCCCCATCGCAGGCTGCGCGGACCCGCCTGGGCCCGGCGCCGACCGGAGGCAGACGAATGACCTTTCGCGTTCACGTCCGCGTCATGCCGCGGGCAGGACTCCTCGACCCTCAGGGGCAGGCGGTCGAGCACGCCCTCGGCTCCCTCGGCTTCGCGGGCACGCAGCAGGTGCGGATCGGCCGGGCCATCGAGCTGGAGCTCGACGCGGCGACCGCCGACGATGCCGCGGGCCGTGCGCGGCAGATGTGCGATCGCCTGCTGGCCAACCCGGTCACCGAGGACTACGAGCTCGAGGTGGAGGCGCGCTGATGCAACGGGTCGCGATCATCCGGTTTCCCGGCAGCAATTGTGACGAGGACGCGCTGCGCGCCGCCGCGCGCGCGGGCACCGATGCGTACTACGTCTGGCACCGTGACACCGACCTCAAGGGTGCGGACGTGGTCGTGATCCCCGGGGGGTTCAGCTACGGGGACTACCTCCGGGCCGGGGCCATCGCGCGCTTCAGCCCTGCCCTGTCCGCCGTCCAGCGGCATGCCGCGGAGGGCGGCCCGGTGCTCGGGATCTGCAACGGATTCCAGATCCTCTGCGAGGCGCACCTTCTGCCGGGTGCGCTGATGCGCAACGCCGGCCTTTCGTTCGTGTCGAAGCCGGTGGACGTCACGGTCGAGAACACGAGGACAGCCTTCACCGCCGGCTACGCGCCCGGCACCCGCCTTCGCCTCCCCGTGGCGCACGGCGATGGGCGCTTCGTCGCCGATCCGGAGACGCTGGCGCGCCTCGAAGGGGAGGGGCTCGTCGTCCTGCGCTACGCGCGCGCCGAAGACGCCAACCCCAACGGCTCGATGCACGACATCGCCGGCATCTCGAATCCCGAAGGCAATGTCGTCGGCATCATGCCGCATCCCGAGCGCGCGGCGGAGCCGGCGCTCGGCAGCGAGGATGGCGCCCCGTTCTTCACTGCGATGGCCGTTCCGGCGCCGACCGGCACGGCCGCCACTTCCACCGCCGGAACCCCATGACCGAGAAGCCGAGCCAGAACGAGGACGAATACTTCGCCCGGGAAAACGCGGAGCTGCTCCGCCGGCAGCGTGAGCGCATGGATGCGGCGCGTGCCGAAGAGGAGCGGAAGTCCCATTACATGAAGTGCCCCAAGGACGGGCACAACCTCTTCACCACCGTCTACCACGACGTGAGCATCGATCGCTGCGAGCGGTGTGGCGGCGTCTGGCTCGACCCCGGCGAGCTCGATGCGCTCGCCCGCAATCCGGACCAGCCGGGCGTCCTCGGCCGCGTGGTGAGCGACGTCATGTCCACACTCCGCCGCAATCGGAGCGAGCCTGGTGCCTGAGACTGCCGAGGCGGCGACGGCCGCGCAGCCCTTTGCGAACGAACGGCCCGTCACCCCGGAGGTCGTGCGCGAGCACAATCTCAACGAACTCGAGTATGAGCGCATCGTCGCGATGCTCGGCCGGACACCGACGCTCACCGAGCTCGGCGTCTTCTCGGCGCTCTGGTCCGAGCATTGCTCGTACAAGCACTCGAAGCCGATCCTGAAGCAGTTCCCCACCGAGGGGCCGCAGGTCGTGCAGGGGCCGGGGGAGAACGCGGGCGTGCTTCGCCTGCCCGATGGGTGGGCCGTGGCCTTCAAGGTCGAGTCGCACAATCACCCGAGTGCGGTCGAGCCCTATCAGGGTGCCGCGACGGGTGTCGGCGGGATCCTGCGCGACGTGTTCACGATGGGGGCCCGGCCGGTGGCGGTGCTCAACAGTCTCCGCTTCGGTCCGCTGGACGTGCCGCGCAACCGGTACCTCTTCGCCGGCGTCGTGCGCGGCGTCGGGGACTACGGCAATTGCGTCGGCGTTCCGACGCTCGGCGGCGAGGTCGGGTTCGCCGAAGGGTACACCGGCAATCCGCTCGTCAACGCGATGTGCGTCGGCCTGCTCCGGGAGAAGGACCTGATCCGCGCCCGGGCCGAGGGCGTGAGCAACGTGCTCCTCGTCGTCGGCGCCCGGACCGGCCGCGACGGTATCCACGGCGCGAGCTTCGCCTCCGAGGAGCTCTCCGAGAAGAGCGAGGCGAGGCGTCCGCAGGTGCAGGTGGGCGATCCGTTCACCGAGAAGCTGCTCCTCGAAGCGAGCCTCGAGCTCATCACCTCCGGCATGATCGTCGCCATCCAGGACATGGGCGCGGCCGGGCTCACGAGCTCCTCCGCGGAAATGGCGGCGCGCGGTGGCGTGGGCGTCGAGATCGATACCAGCCTCGTCCCCACCCGCGAGGAGGGGATGACGCCGTACGAGATCCTGCTGTCGGAATCGCAGGAGCGCATGCTCGTCGTCGCGGAGCCCGCCCGCGTCGGCGCGATCAAGGCGATCTGCGAAAAATGGGAGCTCACCGCCACCCCGATCGGCCACATCACCGACGACGGCATCTTCCGGGTGAAGCACGCCGGGCTGGTCGTCGCGGCCATTCCGGGCCAGCGTCTCGTCGAGGATTGCCCGATCTACGAGCCCGATGCCCGCGAGAGCGACGACGTGCGCCGCCTGCGCGATGCGTCGCCGCCCGCCTCGCCCATCGAGCCCCGCGAAGCCCTCGAACGGCTGCTGGATGCGCCGAACATCGCGAGCAAGCGATGGGTCTACGAGCAGTACGACTCGACCGTGCAGGCCTCCACGCTGCTCGGTCCGGGTGGGGACGCGGGCGTGATCCGCGTCCCCGGCACCGAGTTCGGCCTCGCCATGACGATCGACTGCAACGCGCGACTGCTGGCGCTCGACCCGTACGAGGGCGGGAAGGCCGCGGTCGCCGAGGCGGCTCGGAACATCGCCTGCACCGGCGCCCGACCGCTCGGGATCACCGACTGCCTCAACTTCGGCAATCCGGAGAAGCCGGAGGTGTTCTTCCAGTTCCGCGAGGCGTGCCGTGGCATCTCGGAGGCCTGTGTCGCGTTCGAGACACCCGTCACCGGCGGCAACGTGTCGTTCTACAACGAGAGCCCGACCGGCGCGGTCTATCCGACGCCGACGATCGGCATGGTAGGGCTCCTCGACCACGCGGACCGGCGCGTCCCGAGCCACTTTGCGTCGGCCGGGGATACCCTCGTGGTGCTCGGCGCGACGCGGGGCGTGCTCGGCGGATCGGCCTACTGGGCGGAGCTCCTCGACTTCGTCGGCGGCGCTCCGGCACCGGTCGACCTCTCCGCGGAGCACGCGCTCCAGGAGCTGCTGGTGGCCGCAGCGCGTGATCGGCTCCTGCAATCGGCGCACGACTGCGCCGAGGGCGGACTGGCGGTCGCGATCGCGGAGGCGGCCATCGGCGGGCCCTATGCAGCCGGCTCACTCGGAGCGACGCTCGATCTCCGCGCGTACACCGAGGGCCTCGACGTGACGGCGCTGCTGTTCGGGGAGGACGGGGCGCGGGCGGTGGTCTCGTGCCGTCCGGACGCCCTCGACCGCCTCAAGACACTCGCCGCGCGGGTCCGGGTCCCGGCTTTCGTGGCTGGCGAGGTGGGAGAGGCGGGCGGCCCCCTGTCGATCCGGGTCGGCACCACGGCGCTCGAATGGGACACCGCGGCGCTGAGGCGGATCTACTACGACGCGATTCCCCGCCGCATGCGGGGGGATGCAGACCGGAGCTGAGGAGTCGGACCATGTGCGGCATTTTCGGCGTTGCCAACGTTCCCGATGCGGCCAGGCTGGCGTATCTCGGACTCTATGCGCTGCAGCATCGCGGCCAGGAGAGCGCCGGGATCGTCGCGATCGACCGGGATGGGACGACGCGCTCTCACCGCGGCATGGGCCTCGTCTCCGAGAACTTCAACGATCAGGAGCTGAGCCGGCTGCCCGGAGACATGGCTGTGGGCCACACCCGCTACTCGACCAGCGGGAGCACCGTCCTGGCCAACGCGCAGCCCTGCTTCGCCAATACGCGTTGCGGCGCGCTCGCGCTCGCGCACAACGGAAACCTCGTCAACGCGCACCTTCTCAAGGCCGACCTGGTCCGGCAGGGCGCGATCTTCTCGTCGTCGAGCGATTCCGAGGTCATCGTACACCTCATCGCGCGTTCCGATGCGGCCACGCCCGACGAGCAGATCCGGGATGCGCTCGAGCAGGTCGACGGCGCGTACAGCCTGGTCATCACGCTCGGCAGAACGCTCTACGCGGCGGTCGACAGCCGCGGGTTCCGTCCCCTGGCGCTCGGGCGCCTCGGCGACGGCTTCGTCGTGGCATCGGAGACGTGCGCGCTCGACCTGGTCGGCGCGTCCGTCGTCTGCGAGCTCGCGCCGGGGGATTTCATCAAGATCGAGGACGGGGCCGTCACGCATCTGCGGCGGCTCTCGCCGCGCCCGGTGACGCGATGCGTCTTCGAGCTCGTGTACTTCGCGCGGCCGGACAGCATGGTCTTCAACGAGTCGGTCGACAAGGTCCGGCGCGAGCTCGGACGCGCGCTGGCGCGTGAGCATCCGGCCCCCGGCGCCGAGGTCGTCTTCAGCGTGCCGGACAGCTCGAACGCGATGGCGCTCGGCTTCGCGGCGGAATCCGGCGTCGCGCTCGAGCACGGACTCATCCGCAATCACTACGTCGGCAGAACGTTCATCAATCCGACGCAGGCGCTGCGCATCGCCAAGGTTCGCATCAAGTTCAATCCGGTGCGCGAGGTGATCGAGGGCAAGTCGGTGGTCGTGGTCGATGACAGTCTGGTGCGCGGCAACACCAGCAAGGGGCTCGTGGCGATGATCCGCGCGGCCGGTGCGCGCGAGGTGCACCTCCGGCTTGGCTCACCGCCGATCACCGGGCCCTGCCACTACGGGATCGACACGCCGACCCGCGAAGAGCTCATCGGCGCCACGCACTCGGTCGAGGAGATCCGACAGTACCTCGGCGTGGACTCCCTCGGCTATCTCTCGCTCGAGGGCATGCTCGCCGCGGCGGGCCAGGGCCCGGGACAGACCGAGCGGTTCTGCCATGCCTGCTTTTCGGGTGACTACCCGACCCCCATCCCGGAGGAACTCGTGCAGCTCCGCCACGCCGCACCCCTCGCCGGCGCCCACGCATGAGCGGCTCGTACGCGCAGCCACTCGTCTATTTCTTCGGTCAGGGCCGCGCCGACGGGACCGCGGCGATGAAGGAAGTGCTCGGCGGCAAGGGCGCCGGGCTCGCGGAGATGACGACGATCGGCATTCCCGTGCCGCCGGGCTTCACCATCGCGAGCTCGCTCTGCCTCACCTATCTCGAGAGCCGCCAGTTCCCGCCGAGGCTTCGCGCCGAAGTCGAGAACAGCCTCCACCGCCTGGAAGCGACCACCGGAAAACAGTTCGGCGGCGCCGATCACCCGCTGCTCGTGTCGGTCCGCTCCGGCGCGGCGGTATCGATGCCGGGCATGATGGAAACGATCCTCAACCTCGGGCTCAACGACACCACGGTCGAAGGGCTGACACGGCAGAGCGGGAATCCGCAGTTCGCCTGGGATTCCTACCGCCGGTTCGTCCAGATGTACGCCAGCGTGGTGTACGACCTGCCGAAGCGGCCCTTCGACGATCTCCTCGAGGCGCGCAAGCGCAAATCCGGCGTCGAGCGCGACATCGATCTTCCCGCCGAGGAGCTCAAGGCGCTGGTGCAGGAATTCAAGACGCTCGTGCGCGTGGAGCGTGGGCGCCCCTTCCCCGAGCTTCCGCTCGACCAGCTCTGGGGCGCCATCGCCGCAGTCTTCGAGAGCTGGAATACCCGCCGGGCCATCGACTATCGCCGCCTCCACGACATTCCGGACACCATGGGCACGGCCGTCAATGTCGTGACCATGGTGTTCGGCAACATCGGCGAGGACTCCGGCACCGGTGTCGCCTTCAGCCGCGATCCTTCGACGGGTGAGCGCCGGATCTACGGCGAATACCTCCTCAACGCCCAGGGCGAGGACGTCGTCGCGGGCATCCGGAATCCGGAGCCGATCGCCCGGCTCAAGGACACGCTGCCGGACGCGTTCAACGAGCTCGAGCGCACCGCCCGCCTCCTCGAGCGGCATTTCCGCGACGTCCAGGACATGGAATTCACGATCGAGCGCGGGCGCCTCTACATGCTGCAGACGCGCCGAGGCCAGCGCTCGGGTCATGCCGCGGTGCGAGTCGCCTGCGAAATGGTGGACGAAGGGTTGATCACCGAAGAGGAGGCCGTCGCACGGATCCCGCCCAACGACCTCAACCAGCTCCTGCATCCGACCATTGATCCGGACAGCAAGCTCGACCTCCTCACGACCGGCCTGCCGGCGTCGCCCGGCGCCGCGAGCGGCATCGTGGTGTTCGATGCGGACCTCGCGGAGGCGCAGGCCAAGGCGGGTGACGCGGTCATCCTCGTTCGCCGCGAGACGTCCCCGGAGGATTTCCACGGCATGGTGGCTGCGCGCGCCGTGCTGACCGCGCGCGGCGGCATGACGTCGCATGCAGCGGTCGTGGCGCGGGGGATGGGCAAGCCCTGCGTCGCCGGGGCGCAGGAGCTGGAGGTGGACGAGCACCTCGGGCACGTGCGCGTGAACGGGCGGCGCATCGCGGCAGGCGAGTGGATCACGGTCGACGGCGCGACGGGCCGCGTGTACGCGGGGCGCGCCGCGCTCAAGACGCCGGAGCTCAGCGGCAACTTCACCCGCCTGCTCGGCTGGGCCGACCGGCTCCGGCATCTTCGGGTGCGCTGCAACGCGGACACGCCGGCGGACGCGCACCGCGGCCGGGATTTCGGGGCGGAGGGCATCGGGCTCTGCCGCACGGAGCACATGTTCTTCGAGGGCGGCCGGCTCGAGGCGATGCGCGAGATGATCGTCGCGCGCGACACCGAGGGGCGAAAGCGCGCCCTCGCGAAGCTCCTGCCGATGCAGCGCGCCGACTTCGAGGCCATCTTCCGCGCGATGGACGGGCATCCCGTCTGCATCCGCCTCCTCGACCCGCCGCTGCACGAGTTTCTGCCGAAGGAGCCCGCGGAGATCGACGCGCTCGCGGGGGAAATGAAGATCGAGCCCGCCGAACTGCGCCGGATCATCGACGGACTGACCGAGGTGAACCCGATGCTCGGGCTCCGCGGGTGCCGGCTCGGCATCCTCTATCCGGAAATCACGGCCATGCAGGCGCGCGCGATCTTCGAAGCCGCCTGTACCGTCGCGTCGCGGCAGGGGCGCGTGATGCCCGAGGTGATGATTCCCCTCACGAGCAACGTCATCGAGTTCCGCAAGCAGGCACTCATCGTGCGGCAGGTGTCGAGCGAAGTCTTCGGCGAGCGGCAAATCACGGTGCCCTTCACCCTCGGGACGATGATCGAGCTCCCTCGCGCCGCGCTCACGGCCGACGAGATCGCCCGCGAAGCACAGTTCTTCTCGTTCGGCACCAACGACCTCACGCAAACGACGTGGGGACTCTCGCGGGACGACGCCGGCCGGTTCCTGCCGCTCTACCTCGAGCAGAACATCATCGACGACGATCCCTTCCAGGTGCTCGACCGTGCGGGAGTCGGCAAGCTGATGACCATCGCCTGCGAGCTCGGCCGCGGTACCCGGCCCGACCTCAAGCTCGGAATCTGCGGCGAGCACGGCGGTGAGCCGGCGTCGGTCGCGTTCTGCGACCAGCTGGGCATGAACTACGTCTCGTGCTCCCCGTTCCGGGTCCCGATCGCGCGCCTCGCGGCGGCCCAGTCCGCGCTCGCGGAGCGAGGCACCATGGACCGGACGCGGGCCACCGTCTGACGCGCGGTCGCGACCGGTCGACGATAAACGACACGCGGCACGAACGACGCGAGCCGATGTGTCGCCGCCCGCAACACTGAACGCAGAGAGACCGATGTCCCGCTGGAGAACGCTGTGTGCTTGGTTCGCCGCGTCGGCGGCGCTCGTGCTGTCCGCCTGCGGATCCGAGACCGGATCCGGTGGGGACCTGACCGAGGACGAGGTCACCGCGCTCGTCGAGGCGCTCACGACCGCCGGCGTCCCCCTCGGGGCCGACCAGTTCCTCCTCGCTCCGCTTCTCACCGGCGCCGAGCTCGGGACGATCGGCGACTACGATGCGATCGGCGCTCAGGTGGACTACACCGTCGTCAACGGCGCGCAGGAAGGCTCGTTCCGCTGGGTGGGAGTGACCGGGTGGTCCGGGTTCGACGCGGGCGCCGGCACGGTGACGAGCGCCGTCGGCGCGCTTTATGCCTTTCCCGCCGATGGCTTCCCCGCGGCCTTCGACGAGACGATCGCGAACGGCGACGTCGTCGCCTGGTCATATCAGGCCTCACCGGCAACGAACTACTACCCCGGCGAGACGGGGACCTTCGCCATGTCCTCGGCGTCCTTCGGCGCTCCCGCCGATTGCCCGGAGATCCCGGAGCTGGGACATGGAGTCGAGGTCACGGAATGCCGTGTCTCGTTCGGCACGATGCAGGGAAGCCTCGGCTTCAGCGCGAACCGCGTCTCCGGCACCGGCCCGGAATCCTTCGCCCTTCCCGAGGCGGCGTACGACCTTCCGGCCACACGGCTCGTGATCACGATCGATTTCACCGGCGCTGCCACCGGCCGGCGAGCCCGATAGCGGCACACGCTCATCGTCCGCCCGAAGCCAATCGCCATCGGATTTCGGCCGGCTCTTCTCCCCCGCAGTGTCGAGGATGGGATGACCGCTCCGCTCGTCGGCATCGTCATGGGAAGCGACTCGGACTGGGAAGTGATGGAACACGCGGCCCGCCGTCTCACCGCGTTCGGCGTGGCGCACGAGCGACGCGTCGTGTCTGCCCATCGTACGCCCGATCTCCTCTTTCGCTATGCGGACGAAGCTGCAGGCCGCGGCCTCAGATGCATCATCGCGGGCGCAGGCGGCGCTGCCCACCTTCCCGGGATGCTCGCCGCGAAGACGACGATTCCCGTGCTCGGCGTCCCGATTCCGACGCGGCACCTTCAGGGCCTCGATTCGCTCCTCTCGATCGTCCAGATGCCATCCGGGGTTCCGGTCGCGACCTTCGCGATCGGGCAGGCGGGCGCCTCGAACGCGGCGCTGTTCGCGATCGCGATGCTTGCCGCGAGCGATGCGGCGCTCGCCGGCCGGCTCGCGGAATTCCGGCGGGACCAGGAATCCCGCGTACTCGGTCTCGCGCTCCCGGACGCCGAGTGATCCAGCCCGGCAGTCCGATCGGGGTGGTGGGAGGTGGACAGCTCGGCCGCATGTTCACCCTTCGCGCGCGCGCCATGGGTTACCGGGTCGTGGTGCTCGAGCCCGATCCGCGAAGTCCCGCGGGCGCCGTCGCCGACCGGCAGATCGAAGCAGCCTACGATGATCCCGCTGCGCTGGCCGAGCTCGCCGAGTCGTGTCTGGCCGTCACGACCGAGTTCGAGAACGTTCCGGCCGGCGTCCTCGCCTTTCTCGGCGAGCGGGTGGTGACGCGTCCCGGTGCCGCAGCGGTGGCGATTGCCCAGGACCGGATCGCCGAGAAGGAGCGGATGCGCCGGGCCGGCCTCGCGACGGCGGAATTTCGGCCGGTGCGGAGCCCGTCCGCAGCGCGAAGCGCATTTGCCGAGCTCGCGAGCCAGCCGGCGATCCTCAAGACGAGTCGCCTCGGCTACGACGGAAAGGGCCAGGCGCTCGTCACGACCCCGGAGGAGTGCGCAGTGGCCTTCGAATCGCTCGGCGGCGTCGAATGCATCCTGGAAGAGCGCCTGCGGCTGGAAGCCGAGGTGTCCGTGGTCCTGGCGCGGAGCGAGGACGGGAGCGTGGCCGCCTTTCCCGCCGGCGAGAATCACCACCGCTTCGGAATCCTCGAGACCACCGTCGTCCCCGCCCGGATCCCGGACACCCTGGCCACGGAATGTCGGGCAGCCGCCGAAGCCATTGCGGGCGCGCTCGATTACGTCGGCGTACTCGGCGTCGAGCTCTTCATCGCCGCCGGTGGTCGGGTCTTCGTGAACGAGATCGCGCCGCGGCCCCACAACAGCGGCCACTACACGCTCGACGCCTGCGCCACCGACCAGTTCGAGCAGCAGGTACGGACCCTCTGCGGGCTCCCGCTCGGCGATCCGCGCCTGTTCACGCCCGTCGCCATGGTGAACCTGCTCGGCGACCTCTGGGCGCGCGGGGAACCGAAATGGGACCGGGCGCTCGCGGTCCCGGGTGTGCGCATCCACCTCTACGGCAAGTCCGAGGCGCGGCCGGGGCGCAAGATGGGACACCTCACCTGTACGGCGGATACCCCTGACCGTGCGCTCGCCCTCGTCCTCGAGGCCCGCGAAGCCGCCAGCACCCCCTGAACAGGTTCGCACCCGAAACTCGACCGCCCCCGCCCGCAGCGGGGGTTTTTCACATGTACGCTTTCGCGTTGCGCCGGCGCCGTCCGGCAGGCCCCCTGGGCACTACGAGCAGTGCGTCGATAGGCGCAATGTGATAAATGCATACTGCATACGCCGCTTGAAGTCAGTTATGAACAGGTAACGCCTTGTCGGTAAATGCTGTTGTGGTAAACATTGAACAAAAAGAAGGCCCCACTTTTCCACTGGAGTCTGTGGGGAAGTGCATTTGTCCAATGTTGTCCAAGGTTGTTGGAATGGCCGGGCGGGAGGGGATGGACACAAAAAAAACGCCGCGCGGAATCGCGCGGCGGTGGGATGGAGGCGCAGGGAATCGAACCCTGGTCCGAATCAGCTTCCGAAATGGCGTCTACGTGCGTAGGCCGGAATTCTCGCCGTCACCGCGGGCCGGTAACCGACCGACCTTCCCGCAGCCTATCTCCTGTAATCTCGCCCCGGACGCAGGAGCATCGCCCGAAGCCAGCCCGGATTTTCGATTCGCCGCCGGCGCCCCGGACGGGCTCCAGACGACGAAGGTGCGAGAAGCGAGCTTAGCTCAGCTTACGCAGCCAGTGCCAGATCAGTATTGGCAGGTAAATCGTTCCAAGTTTTTTAGCCAGGGACCTGGGCCTGGGCACGCTGCAATTCCCTCTACCGACCCGTCGAAGCCAGTCGCCCCCTCGGGTGTATGGAATATAGCCACGGGAGCGGGCGGGGGGTATGGCCGAGGGCGGGCGTCGGGGTCACGCGGCGGATCGCCGGGGGGCTTCGGCGGAATCGCGAAACCGCGGAAACGAAGGGAAAACCTCGGAAGGCTACGGGAACGGCCGACAAGGCAACGGCTCAAAAGACCCCGCTTCGAACCCTGGCCTCGGAAACGGAGCCGCAACCTGGACGGAAGCGTCCGCGGTTTGCTGCTCCACTTCACAGCTTCGCGATCCTGCCGGACTCGGCCACTGAGACGAGATCCTCCCGGCGCAGCTGCCTTTCGTCCATTCGTGTTTTCGTGTCTCGGTCTCCCCTGCCCTCGCGACCTCTGTTGCCGCCCTACGAGCCCGCCCGCCCCGCCACCTCGACGCGGTTCCGGCCGGCTTCCTTTGCGACGTACAGCGCCCGGTCGGCGTGCGCCAGAAGATTCTGGACGCTCGGAGAGCTCTCCGGAATGGCGGCAACGCCGAAGGAGGCGCTGAGGGGCCAGGGGCGGCCCTGCCACTCCCAGGCGGTCGTCCCCAGCTTGGTGCGGATTCGCTCAGCGGTTCGTCGGCCGATCTCGAGATCGGCACCGGGCAGCCACAGTGCGAATTCCTCCCCGCCGATTCGTGCAGCCGTATCGGACGACCGCACCTGTTCGCGGATGAGCTGGCCGACATGAAGCAGTGCGGCATCGCCCGCAGGATGGCCAAGCGTGTCGTTGAGCCGCTTGAAGTGATCGAGGTCGAGCGCGACGACCACGCCACGGTTGAGCCCCGGCCGGTTCATCGCCGCTTCCAGCGCGCGCCGATTGGCCAGGCCGGTGAGCCGGTCGGTCGCGGCCTCCTTCGCCTTGTTCGCGTGCTGCTGGGCATTGAAGAGCCGCGGACCGGCCTCCCGGATGCACTCCACGATCTCGCCGTACACCGGGCCGCGTGGCTCCTCGCCTCCCGGGAGCCACACCCCCGCGGCGCCGACCACCTCCGAGCCGCTCCGGATCCGCATGACGAGCGCCGGCCCGACCCCCTGGCGCCGGTCGCCGGTTTCGCCGGTCGGATCGGCGTGGATGCCGTCCTCGGTCGCCCCGGCTGCCGCTCGCGCAAGCGCAGATCCGACCGGAAGCAACCGATCGAGGAGCCGTCGGTCGGCGTGGCTCGACGTGCCCGACACGCGCACGCCGTCGAGATCACGGGAGGCGACCACGACCGCGGCATTCGTGATCCGCTCGAGCTGATACGCGAGACGGAGCGAGACACTCCCGACCGACTCGATGGCGAGCGCATCCGACCTGGCCTGCGCCATCGAGACGATGGGGCGCCGGCGAACGCCGGCGAGCAGGCGGTCGAGATCCGCCTCCGCCTCGGTGAGCCCGGCCCGCTCGGATTCCGCGAGCAGCAGGCCCACGGCGCACCCTCCGCCCGCCCGCATCACGAAGAGCCCCGCATCGAGCCGCTCTGCGCCGCCCTGCTCCTGCTCCCGCGCGCGCTCGAGTCGGCGGTCGATCGCCGCCACTTGCGCGGGGGGAAGCCCGTCCGCATCGAGGACGCGCTCCAGCGTCGGCGCCTGCTCTTCGGCGTCGTACTCCGCCACCCAGACGCCCAGGGCCCGGTGCGCACGGAGCAGCCACTGGAGCGCCGGGTCGGGCAGCAGGTGCGCTCCTGCGGCTGCGGCGAGCCCGCGGGGCTGTGCCGATCGGCGGCCGGCGAGCCACCCCGCCGCGACGCCCGCCACCAGCCCCAGCAGCAGCGCGGTCATTCGCCGAGCCACCCGCGTCGGCGGAACCACGCGAAGATGCCCAGCGTCACGAGCAGCATCACGACCCAGACCGCCGGGTATCCCCACGGCGAGGCGAGCTCCGGCATGCGCTCGAAATTCATCCCATAGATGCCCACGATGAAGGTGAGCGGCAGGAAGAACGCCGAGAAGAGCGTGAGGATCCGGACGATCCCGTTGGTCCGCTGGGTGGAAAGGCCGAGCTGGATGTGCAGCAGGTTGTTCGCATCCTCGAGCAGCTCGTCGGCGTACGCGTGCATGCTCTCGGCACCCTCCCGCGCATCCTGGAAGAGCGGCGACGTCGGTGAGGCGACCGGCGTGAGCTTGATCGTGACGTTGAGCGTGTGCCAGAGCATGCGCTTGATCAGCGTCACGCGGCGCTTGATCGTATGGACCTCGCGCAGCACCGGCGGCGCGACGCCTTCGGCGAAGAGCTCGTCCTCGATCTCATCGAGGCGGCGCTCCGACACGTCGAGGGGATGCTCGTAGGTATCGATCGCGCCGTTGATGAGGTCCACGAGCAGGCGGGACGAGAGCGTCCGCCGGCGCTCGCCCAGCCGGGCGGCCGCGGCCCTCGCCGCATGCTCCCGGTACCGGGTGCGCAGCCGGACCATGAACGGCTGGTCGACACGGTGGATCGTGATGACGAATTCCTGGCCGGCGAAGATCGCGACCTTGCGCGTGAACTCCTGGACGGTGCTCGCCGCGCGGTCGCTCGCTTCGTCATGCGCGCGGACGATCACGAACGTCGTCTCACCCACCCGTTCGAACTTCGGCAGGTGCTCGGGTTCGAGACTGTCAGCGACGAGGGTCGGAAAGAGGCCGTATTCCGCCGCAATCTCCTCGAGCTCGCCCGCTTCGGGCCCCGTGACGTCGATCCAGGTGAACCGCGGCTCCGCGATGCTGACGACGACTTCGCGGCTCATCGACGGAGGATCCGGCTCGCCGCCGCGGCCGCTCCGAAGCCGTTGTCGATGTTGACGACGGTCACGCCGGACGCGCACGAGTTCAGCATGCCGAGCAGTGCCGCGATTCCGCCGAACGATGCGCCATAGCCCACGCTCGTCGGCACGGCGATGACCGGCTGGCGCACGAGTCCGCCGACCACGCTCGGAAGGGCGCCTTCCATGCCGGCGACGACGATTACCACGTCGGTCGCATCGAGCCGCTCGCGCGCCGCGAGGATCCGATGGATCCCGGCGACGCCCACATCGTGCAGGCGGTCCACCGCGTGCCCGAAGGCCTCGGCGACGACCGCGGCCTCCTCGGCGACCGGCAGGTCGCTCGTGCCCGCCGAGACGACGAGCACGCGGCCCGTCGGGGCGCCGACGGTGGCGTCCGGGAGATGGACCACCCGCGCGATGGGATGCCAGACGAGCCGCTCATGCTCGCCGCGCAGCGCGTCGGCCTGCTCGGTCGTAGCTCGCGTGCCGAGGAACGAGCCGCCGACGTCCGCCAGGCGCCGGCAGATGCCCGCCACCTGCTCGACCGTCTTCCCTTCGCAGAACACGACTTCGGGCTGCCCCTGGCGGAGCGCGCGGTGGTGATCGATGGTGGCGTACGGGAGCGATTCGGAAGGAAAGTGACGGAGCCGGTCGATGGCGGCGGCGGCCGAGAGTCGGCCGGCAGCGACGTCGCCCAGCAGGCCCGCGAGCTCGCCGGCGTTCACGCCACCCGGGCGAGCGGCGTCAGGTACTCGCTGAAGATCGCTTCCGCATGCGCCATGGATTCCACCTGGAAGAGCCGCTGGCGCAGTTCACTCGCGCCATGCAGCCCGCGGGTGTACCAGCCGAGATGCTTGCGGAACTCGATGACCGTCTTGCGGGTATCGCCCTGGAGCCGGATCGCGAGCCGCGCATGCTCGAGCGCCACGCGGAATCGCTC
>JAICNA010000127.1 GCA_025928955.1 Gemmatimonadales bacterium
CGATCCGGTCGGCGGCATGGTGCTCATCCTCGCCTCACTTTCGTGGGCGTACGCGGGCATCATCTCGAAGGAACTCCCGTTGCCCCGGTCCGCTGCGCTCTCGTCCGGGATGCAGATGCTCGCGGGTGGAGCGCTCCTCACGCTGCTTGGCCTCGCCACCGGGGAGCCGGCGCGTCTCGACCTCGAGTCGGTCTCGCTCCGCTCCGCCGGCTCGTTCCTCTATCTCGTCGTGTTCGGCTCACTGGTCGGTTTCAGCGCCTTTGCGTGGCTGCTCCGGGTATCGACGCCGGGCCGCGTCGCCACCTACGCCTACGTCAATCCGATCGTGGCGGTCTTCCTGGGCTGGCTGATCCTCGGCGAACCGCTCGCGGGCCGTGACATCGCTGCGGCAGCCATCATCGTCGCGGGCGTCGTGCTGATCACGACGGCGCGGCTGCGCTCGCAATGACCTGAGCGTCGTCGTGGAATGCGAAACGGCCCCCCCGGCACTGCGCCGGGGGGGCCGTTTCGTTCAGGCGTGCAGGCTACTGCTGGCGAACCAGCTCGGTGCGCCGGTTGAGGGCGCGGCCTGCGCGAGTGGTGTTCGGTGCCACCGGGCGATCCCACGCGTAGCCGGCCGTGGTCATCCGGTCTGCCGAGACGCCCTTCGATACCAGGTAGTTCTTCACCGCATCCGCGCGCTGCAGCGAGAGGCGCTCGTTCAGCGCACGCCCGCCGGTGTTGTCGGTGTGTCCGGCAACCTCGACACGGATGTTCGGGTTCTCATTCAGCGTCGCCGCCACCTCGTCCAGGATGTAGCGCGAGCTCTGGGTGAGCGTCGCGGTGCCCGTGGCGAAGTTCACGCCCGGGAGGACGATGTTGGAGTTGGCGTTCTCGCTCAGCTTGCGGAGGCTGTCACGCAGCGCCTGGATCTGCGCCGCGCTGATGCCGGCCGCACGGGCGATGCTGTCGCGCTCGGCCATGGCAGCCGCACGCTCTGCCGCCACGATCGAGTCGGCGCGAGCACGCTCCGCCGCCGCGATCGAGTCCGCACGGGCACGCTCGGCCGCTGCACGCTCGGCTGCGGCGCGCTCCGCTGCCGCACGCTCGGCCGCTGCGCGCTCTGCCGCTGCGATCGAGTCGGTGTTGACCGGCGGGCAGCCGTTCGGCGTGACCTCGGTGCCGGCGGGCGTACCCGGGCACTGATCGACGTCGTCACGAATGCCGTCGCGATCGGTGTCAGGCACGCGGGACATGCCGCGGTTGGCGCCGAAGAGCCACGAAAGGCCGGCCTGGAAGCCCCAGTGCCAGTCCTTGTCGGCGTTGCTGAGCTTGTCGTGCGGGTCGCTCATGTAGTCGGCCGTGCCGTCCACGCGAACCGACACGACGTCGCCCAGGCCGAAGCGGAAGCCGGCGAGGGCACGCGGGCCCTTGTCGTCGCCGTCGGCGTCGAGGGGGGTCACGGCATCACCGCGGTTGGTGTACTTGTTGTACACGTAGCCGCCGCCGAGGAGGAAGGCGACGTGATCGCCCATGGGCACGTGGCCGACCAGCTGGCCGGCGAGGTTCATCACGCCGACGCGCGGAATCGCGAACTGGTAGGAGGTCGGCGTGTAGCTGCCGCTCGCCTCGATCTCGATGCCACGGATGAGGAAGAAGCCGAGTCGCGCGCCCGGCCCGACCTTGTCCTTCAGCCCGTAGCTCTCACCGAACCAGTTCTTGCGGGCAAACAGTCCGAACTCGACGGTGCCCCCTCCCTGCGCGCTGGCCACCGGCGCGACGAGCGCCGCGAGCAGGCCGGAAAGAACAAGGCCTCGAAGCTTCATCATCGGCTCCATCTTAAGGTTGAAGTAAGACACAGCGGACCTGGTCCGCCAGACGATCCCACGCCATCAACACCCCTTCGGTCACGCGAGGGTAAGGGAAGCACCTCGTTCCAGCCGTGACTTGCCTCACCTGCACGCTCATCCTGCGCCTGAAACCGCCGTACGCAGGGTGCCGTCGTGATATCAGTGCCCTGCCTCGCCCTCGAACCCCGCTTTTCACGGGGGGCTCCGTCGTGCCCGTCAACTTCTGAACCGGCTATATACTATACAGGTCCCGGGGCGATTGTCGAGCGCAAGCGCAAGACTCGTCCACCCTTCCGGGCATCCGATCGAGGAGGATTTCATGGCCGGGGAGGCGCTCGGACTGCGGCACGTCTGGATCGAGCCGAAGGCGGAGGGGCCCATCCTGCTGCTGCTCCACGGCACCGGGGGGAACGAGCGGGACCTGCTGCCGCTCGCCGACCTCGTCGCGCCGGGCGCCGGGGTGCTCAGCCCGCGGGGAAGCGTTCTCGAGAACGGGATGCCGCGCTTCTTCCGCCGGCTCGCGGAGGGGGTCTTCGACGAGCCCGATCTCAGGGCGCGGACGGCGGAGCTCGCCGAATTCGTCGCCGAGGCTGCTAGTGCCTACCGGTTCGATGCCGCGAACGTCACCGCGCTCGGCTTCTCGAACGGCGCCAATATCGCCGCGAGTCTCCTGCTGCTCAGCCCCGGAGTGCTGCGGGGCGCCATGCTCTTCCGGGCGATGGTGCCGCTCCAGCCGGACGCACCGCCAGCGCTCAAGGGCGTTCGCGTCCTCCTGAGCGAAGGCGCGCGCGATCCGATCGTGCCGAGGGACCAGGGCGAGGCGCTCGCGGGGATGCTCCGACGCGGTGGCGCCGAGGTCACGCTCGTCTGGCAGGAGGCGGCGCACGGCCTCGTGGATGCCGACCTTCGCTCGGCGCGCGATTGGCTCCGCACTGCGACGTGACTGCTTCGGTCTTTATTCTCTAACGCGGCATCAGGCATTCGCCAATATGGAGCAGGCGCCTTCGGCCGGTTCGTGGATCGGCCGGATGGAACGGCGTCGCCTGAAGTTCGCTCCCGCCGGCCGTTGCGCCGCGGCTGGCCCCGCCTCATGAGGGGATATGTGATGGCGACTGTACTCATCGAGCAGGAGCGCCTCATCGTGGCCGAGCGCATCCTGCATGAAATCGAACGACGCCACGGCCTTCCGCTTTCGCAGCATCCCGATCTTCAGCCCGCAGTCATCGACCGATTCCTGGCGGCCTACCTCCCCGAGACACGGGACGGCGAGCCGGCCCCCAACGCCATCGAGTACGCCTTCACGTCGACCTTCAGCGAGGCGATCGACCTGCTGAGCCGCGTCGTCGACGAGACGCCCGGCGGGTGGGGCGCGGCTGCCTACGTCCACGATCTCGACATGGGCACGGGCCCCGGCTGACCTCGCCCAGGTGAACGCACGCTTCGCGGCGGCGCTGCTGGCGCTCGCCGCCGCTGGTCCGATCCACGCCCAGGAGCCGCTCGCAGATCTTGCCGGGCGGCTCGCTGGCATGTCGGCGCCGGTCGGCTACGAGTCGGCGCTCGCCGACTTCATCGGGACGCTCCTTCCGACTGCACGCCGCGACCGCGCCGGGAACCTCCTCCTTCCGCCCGGCCCGAACGCGGCACGACGCCTCGTCGCGTGCCCGCTCGACGAACCCGGCTGGGTCGTGGGCGGGATCCGACCGGACGGTTACCTGACCGTCCGCCGCCTGCCGGGGCGCACCCCGCCGCTCTTCGACCAGCATCTCGAGGGTCAGCGCGTCACCCTCCTGGGCCGGAAGGGCGCCGTGCCGGGGGTGGTCGCGGTCCGCTCGACCCACCTTGCCCGCGATCGGCCCGCGATCGAGGCACCGTTCACGTCGGATCAGGCCTTCATCGACGTGGGCGCGCGGACCGCGGAGGAGGCGCGCGCACTCGGGATCGAGATCACGACGTCGCTCACGGGCGCCAAGGAGCCACATCGATACGGCTCCTCGCTGCTCGCCGCGCCGGTGGCCGGGCGCAGGACCGCGTGTGCGGCGCTCGCACGCGCCGCGCTGTCACGTCCCGGGCGCACGGCGACGGTCGCCTTCGTCGTGGAGCAGGGGCTCGGGATGCGCGGCCTGCTCACTGCCGTGAACGAGTCGGGTCCGTTCGAGGAGGTGCTTCTCCTCGACGGCGGCACGGCCGCCGACGCCATCGAGGTTGCGGCCGACTCCGTGCGGAGCGGCCCGATCCGCCTCGCCGTCACGCGCTGGACCCTGCGCACCCGATTCGGCGGAACGCCCGTCGAAACGGTGGACCTCGACGACGCGGCGGAGCTCGAGCGGCGTCTCGCGGCCTGGCTCGGAGGTGGGCAGTGAGCCCGCGGGCCTTCGGCGTAGCGATCTTCGCGCTCGCCGTTGCCGCGGCGCCGGTGCGCGCGTGGGCGCAGGGCAACCGGACCGCGGAAGCCGAGCGGGTGCTTCGCTCGCTGGTGGAGATCTACGGCCCGTCGGGAATGGAAGGCGCGGTTCGCGCTGCGGTCGAGCGGCGTCTCCCCGCCTGGGCGAGCCCCGAAACCGACAGCGCCGGAAACCTCTGGGTCCGGGTCGGTGAAGGCGGGGCGCCGGTCGTGTTCGTGGCACATCTCGACGAGATCGGCTTTCGTATCACCGCGATCCACGACGATGGCTCACTCGAGCTGGCGCGGCTCGGTGGCTTCTTCCCCTCGCTCTTCGAAGCCCAGCCCGCACTGGTGCACACGGGCTCGGGCCCACCGGTGCCGGCCGTCTTCCGCCCGCGCCCGCCGGGCGCCGGCTCGCCGACGCGTACGCCCGAGGCGATCGTCGGCGACGTCGGCACCACGAGCCGGGCCGCCACCGATGCGCTCGGCGTCCGCGTCGGACACACGATGACGATGCCGAAGCGGTACGTCCGCCTCGCCGGCACTCGCGTCACGGGGAGGTCGTTCGATGACCGCGTCGGATCGGCGGCGCTGCTGCTCGCGGTCAACGCGCTCGATCGCTCGCGCCTCCGCCACGAGGTGATCTTCCTCTGGAGCGTCCGGGAGGAGACCGGCCTGGAGGGCGCCGCCGTCGCTGCCCGCGCGCTCGGCCTCACGCCGCGCCGCGTGCATGCGGTGGACACCTTCGTGTCGGCGGATTCTCCGCTCGAGCTGCCCGCGTTCGGCGTGGCGCCGCTCGGCGACGGTGCCGTCGTGCGGGCGGTGGACAACAGCGCGGTGGCGCCGGCACCGCTGGTCGACTCGCTGGTCGCCCTCGCGGCCGCCCGCCGGATTCCGCTGCAACTGGGCGCCACCAACGGCGGCAACGATGGCTCCGCCTTCGCGCCGTGGGGCGTGCCGGACGTGGCGATCGCCTGGCCGCTCCGCTATTCGCACTCGCCCGCGGAAGTCGCCGATCTCCGAGACGTCGTCGCTCTCGGCGATCTGGTGCGGGCGATCGCGGAGGAGTGGTAGCGCCGCACCCCTTGCGTCTTCCGCATTGCATACTGCATATTTATGCAATGCCTACTCCCCGCGGCGTCCTCGCCCTCGCCTTCTCAGGCGGCCTCGATACCTCCTACTGCGTCCCGAAGCTCGCGGACGCCGGGTGGGAGGTGCATACCGTCTTCGTCAACACCGGCGGCACCTCGGACGAACAGCGGGCCGCGATCGCGCGCCAGGCCCGTGCGGTCGGGGCCGTCGCGCATCACGAGATCGATGCCCGCGCGCTCGTGTTCGACCGGTTCGTGCGCTACCTCATCCAGGGAAACGTGCTGCGCGGCGAGGTCTATCCGCTTTCGGTCGCGGCCGAGCGGACGCAGCAGGCCATCTCCGTGATCGACGTGGCGCGCCGGATCGGCGCGGCGGCCGTGGCGCACGGATCCACGGGCGCGGGCAACGACCAGATCCGGTTCGACATCGCCCTGCGCGTGCTTGCCCCCGACCTGCAGATCGTCACGCCCATCCGCGACGAGGGGATCCGGCGCGAGCAGTCGATCGCCTACCTCACCGAGCGCGGCCTTCCGGTGCCGGAAGGCGCGGGAGCGTACAGCGTGAACCGCGGGCTCTGGGGGACGACCTGGGGCGGCGGGTGGACGCACGACACCTGGGCCGGGCCGCCGGCGGAGCTGATCGACGCGCCCGCCGACGCGCCGGCCCCGGCCGAGCTCGTGATCGAGTGGAGGGAGGGCGTGCCGGTTGCGCTCGACGGCGAGCTGCTCGAGGGCGGCGCGCTCGTCGACCGGATTGGCGGGCTCGCCGAAGCGTACGGCATCGGCCGCTCGATTCACGTCGGCGAGACCGCGCTCGGCATCAAGGGGCGCATCGGCTTCGAAGCCGGTGCCGCACTCATGCTCATCGGAGCGCACCGCGAGCTCGAGAAGCTCGTGCTCACGAAATGGCAGTCGTTCTGGAAGGATCAGCTCGGCCGCTTCTATGGCGACCGCCTGCACGAAGGCCACTATTTCGATCCCTCCCTGCGGGACATCGAGGCCCTCTTCACGAGCTCGCAGGCGCGGGTGACCGGCGAGACGCGCATCCGGCTCGCGCCGGGGCGCTTCCAGGTGGTCGCGGCCCGGAGCCCGTATTCCATGATGGATCCCTCGATCGCCACGTACGGCGAGGAGAACCTCCTCTGGACCGGGGACGAGGCCCGTGCATTCGCCCGTGTGTCGGCGATCCCCGAGCTGCTCGCCGGCAAGGCCGCCGCGCGGGGCAACGGCGGAGGCGCCTGACATGGTCGTGACGACCCGCGTCCGGCTCGACCGGATCGCTTCGAGCACCCGCAACGCGCATCTCTCCGGGGAGGTGATCGTCGGGGACGAGATCGTCGCCGCCGAGGGGTACGTGCTCGCGGTGCGCATCCTCGAGGACAAGGCCTCGTACAACACCGTCGAGGACCTGGCCGGCCGCATGGTGTCGCTCCGCGCGGGCGACGTGCTCGCCGGGACGCTCGGTGCCCGGCGCGCGCTCCGCGGCTACGCGGGCGAGGTGCCGCCGCACATTGCGGTCGGGGATGTCATCCACGTGCTCAACCTTGGCGGCATCCTCGGGCGCTGCACCTCGGTGAACCCGGACATCGGCCCGCCGTTCAGCGCGCAGGTCCTCGGCGCCGTGCTGACGTTTCCCGCGCTGGGCGATCGGGTCGGACGGCCCGCGCACATCCGCGACCACGCGGTGCCCACGGCCGAGCGGATCGAGCAGCGCATTCCGGTAGTGTACATCGCGGGCACCTGCATGAATGCGGGGAAGACGGTGGCCGCCACCGAGCTGGTACGCGGTCTCACGCGCGGGGGTCTCCGCGTCGCGGCGGCCAAGCTCACCGGCGTTTCGCTCATGCGCGACGCGCTCTCGATGCAGGATGCCGGCGCGGTCGCCGCGCTCACGTTCAACGACGTCGGAATCGCGACGACCCATCCCGGCGTAACCGTGGCGAGCGCCAAGGGGATCTTCAACCGGCTCGCCACCGCGAAGCCCGACGTGATCGTCGCCGAGCTCGGGGACGGCATTCTTGGCGAGTACGGGGTGCAGGACATCCTGCGCGATCCGGAGCTCGCGTCGCTCGGGGCCGCGTGGATCATGGCGGCCCCCGATCCGGTCGGCTGCTGGGGCGCGCTGCAGCTCATGCGCGACGAGTTCGGCCTGCCGATCACGGCGATCACCGGCCCCGCCACCGACAACGACGTCGGGCAGCACTACATCCGGGCCTCGCTCGGGCTCGAGGCCTTCAACGCGCGCCGGAATCCCGACGGGCTCGTCCGCGCAGCGCGCGATGGGATCGATGCGTGGCTCGCCTCCGCGGCACCGGCGGAGATCGGCGCGTGACGGGACTTCGCGTGGCTGTCGTCGGCGGGGCGGGGTACGCGGGCGGGGAGCTGCTTCGCCTCGTGCTGCAGCATCCGGAGATCTCGGAGTGCATCGCGACGAGCCGGAGCCAGGCGGGGAAGCCGATCGCGGAGGTGCATCCCTCACTGGCCCCGCTGACGGATACCCGTTTCTCCGGCGCGACGGCGGGTGAAGCGGCGCGCGGGCGCGATGTCGTGTTCCTCGCGCTCGAGCACGGCGAGTCGTCGCGCGTGGCGGAGGAGGTCTTCGCCGCGGGGCCCGGGCTCGTCGTCGACCTCGCCGCGGATTTCCGGGTGGCGGCCCCGCGCCTCTACGAGCGGTACTACGGCCCGCACGCCGCGCCCGATCTCGTGTCCCGCTTCGTCTACGGCCTCGCCGACGTGGTGGGCGAGCAGCTCCGCGGCGCCACCGCGATCGCTGCGCCCGGCTGCTTCGCGACGGCGGCGCAGCTCGCGCTTTATCCGCTCGCCCCGCTCGCTGCCGCCGATGCCTCGATCGCCCCGGCGCTCTTCGCCGTGACCGGATCGAGCGGTGCCGGCGTCCAGCCGAAGCCGACGACACATCACCCCGCGCGCGCGCACAACCTGGTCGCATACTCGGTCCTCTCGCATCGGCACGAAGCGGAGGTGACGGGGGCGTGGCAGGCCTGGACCGGCCGGCCGGATGCGGCGGCGCGCCTGATGGTGCATTCCGGCCCCTTCGTGCGCGGGATCCACCTGACGCTCCACGCGCGGCTGGGCGCCCCGCTCCGCGCAGGCGACGCGGGAGCTCGATACCGCGAGGCCTTTGCCGGGCGTCCGTTCGTGCGCGTGCTCGAGAAGCCGCCCGAGCTCACGCACGCCGTCGGAAGCAATTACGCCCTCCTCCACGCGGCGGAGAGCGACGACGGGCGCGAGATCC
>JAICNA010000203.1 GCA_025928955.1 Gemmatimonadales bacterium
CGCCACCAGCCGACGCCCCGGGTACGCCTGCCGTGCCGCCGCGAGTGTCGCGACGAGTTCGGAGGGATGATGGGCGTAGTCGTCCACGATCGCCACGCCGCCTGCTTCACCGAGCCGGTCGAAGCGCCGGCCCACTCCGCGAAATTCACCGAGCGCTTCGATCGCCCGATTCACGTCGCCGCCAAGTGCCATCACCGCTCCAAGGGCGCCGGTGGCATTGCGGACATTGTGGAGCCCTGGCACCCGCAGCCGGAGCGTGCCGTGCTTCCCGTCGGGAAACAGGATCTCCGCCGACGTGAGCTCCGCTTCCTGCCGGACATTGGTGATCCGGAGATCCGATCCCACGTCGGTGTCGAAACGCCACACCCGCGTATGGCGGACCCGAGCCGCGATCCGCGCCGCGCCGGCGTCGTCGGCGCCCACGAGCACCGTCTCCGCCCGCCCGGCGAACTCCGCGAAGGCATCCTCGAGCGCCGCCAGCGACCCGTAGCACTCGAGATGGTCCGCCTCGACGTTGTTCACGATCGCGACGGTCGGATGCAGCGTCAGGAAGGCCTGATCGAATTCATCCGCTTCCACGACGAAGAGGTCGTCTCCGGCCAGCCGGGCATTGCCGCCCCAGCTGCTCACCCGGCCGCCGGCGAGGCCGGTCGGGTTCAGGCCGGCGGCCGTGAGCGCCTCGGTGGCCATCACCGTGGTCGTCGTCTTGCCGTGCGTTCCCGCGGCGGCCACCAGCCGGCGGCCGGCCACGAGCTCGGCGAGGGCGGCCTTGCGCGGTACCACCGGAACTCCCAGCTCGCGGGCGCGGCGGAGTTCCGGATGCTCCGCCGACACCGCGGCGGTGACCACCACCGCCCGGACGCCGTCGATGTGCGCCGGGGAATGACCCTCGCGGATTTCCACCCCCAGGGCGGCCAGGTCTGCGGCTCCGCTCGGGTCGGAGTCGCACCCCGTGACCGCCACTCCCCGCCGGCACGCGATGGACGCGAGGGCGCTCATCCCGGCGCCGCCAATTCCTACGAAATGGACCGGTCGACGGTCGGCTGGGCTGAACAATTCCATCGTGGCTCGGCTAATGTAAAATATTGCCCCTGCTTGCGAAAGCCTACGCGGGCCGGACAAGTGTCAAGAGAAGCGACACGATGTCGCGAGCGGCCTGGGGCCGCCCCCGCGCCCGCGCGGCCGCGGCCATCGACTCCCGTTCGGCACCCCCCTCGAGGAGCCGGCCCAGCACCCCGCCGACGCCGTCCCGGACCATCTCCGACTGGGGGAGGAGCGCCGCCGCGCCGGCGTCCGCCATGGCCCGCGCGTTGTGGGTCTGGTGGTCGGCAGCGGCCGTCGGGAGGGGCACGAGCACGCTCGGCAGCCCCCAGGCGCAGATCTCGGCGACCGTGATCATCCCTGCCCGTGACAGCACCACGTCGCTCACGGCGTAGGCATCCGCCATCGGATCGAGGAAGTCGATCACGCTGACGTTCGGCGGGTCGTGGAAAGCGGCGAATTCCCCATAGGTGCCTCGGCCCGTCACCCAGATGACCGCGGCGCTTCCCGGCCCGCCCGACCGGATCCAGTCGGCCACCGCCCGGTTGATGGCGAGCGCGCCCTGGCTGCCGCCGGTGACGAGCACGACCGGACGGCGTCCGTCCAGCGCGAACCGGCGGAGCCCGGCTTCGCGCCTCGCCGGGTCAGGCGGGACGATGGGGTTCCCCGTCTCGAAGACCTCCGTCGCCTTGCCCGGCTTCAGGAGCTTCCGCGCCTCGGGAAGACCGAGATAGACGTGGTTTACGCGCCGCGCGAGCCAGCGCGTCGCGAGACCCGGGTAGGCGTTCTGCTCCTGCACGGCCGATGGCACGCCGCGTCCGCGGGCCACCCAGACGACCGGTCCCGACGCGTAGCCGCCGGTGCCGAGCACGGCCACGGGTCTTTCGAGCGCGTAGACGCGACCGACCGAGCCCAGCAGCCGTCCGGCGATGAGCGGCCACCGCACGTTCTTCCACCAGGTTCGGCGATAGATCGGCTCGGCAGGCAGCAGATGGTACCGGAAATCGCGCGTGCGGAGCACGCGTGCCTCGACGCCTCGCGTCGCGCCGACGAGCACGGGCTCGATGTCCGGTGCGGCCGCGCGCAGCGTCTCGGCGATCGCGAGTGCCGGCATCAGGTGGCCACCGGTGCCGCCGCCGGCAATCAGGATCACCGGCCGCCGCGAAGGCACCCTGATCCGCGCGCGCTCTTCCGCAACTGCCGAACCAGCGGACGCCATCACCGGCGCGCCCAGGCGTCGGCGCGCGCGAGGCTCCGCTCCGGTACGGCGGTCTCCGGGCGAGGCTCCTTCCGCCGTTCGCCACGCGCCTTCCCTCGCAGGCGCCCGATGTTGATCAGGATGCCGGCGCCGGCAAGCGAGATGATCTGGCTCGACAGACCATACGACATGAATGGCAGCGTGAGCCCCGTGGTGGGCATCAGCTTCACATTGACGGCCATGTGCATGAGCGCGGTGAGTCCGACCCCCGCCGTGAGGCCTACGGCGACGTACTGCCCGAACGGATCCGACGCGGTGCGCGCGATCCGGAACCCGAGCCAGCAGAAGGTGCTGTAGAGGCCGATCACGAAGCACGCGCCGACGAATCCCCACTCCTCCCCGATGGCGCTGAAGAGGAAGTCGGAGTACGCGTAGGGGAGGAAGAGTTTCTGCTGGCCCTCACCGAGGCCGACGCCGAAGAGCTGGCCGGCCCCGAACCCCGTCATGGCCTGCTGGATCTGGTACCCGCCTTCGAGCGGGTCTCCACCGGTCAGGAACGACGTGAGGCGCGCCATCCGGTACGGCGCGCTTTCGATGCCCTTGAGCGCGACGAGGATTCCGACCGCGGCGAGCATCGCGAAATGTCCGATCCTCGCGCCGGCCGCGAACAGCACCACGCCGCCGAGCATCACGATGAGCGTGGCCATCGAGAGGTTCGGCTGCAGCAGCACCAGCGCGAACAGGCTCCCCAGAACGACGACGAACGGCATCACGCCCTTCTTGAACTCGCGGACCTGAATTCCCTTCTTCGTGGCGAGCATGGCGCACCAGACCACGACGACCAGTCGCGCGATCTCCGACGGCTGGATGGTTCCCGGCCCCACATCGATCCAGCGGCGCGCGCCATTGAGCCGCGGCGCAATGCTCGTGGTGAACGGCAGCACCGTGATCAGCAGCAGGAGGATGGTCCCGAGCAGCAGCGGCCAGGCCAGCTGCCGCCACCGGTAATAGTCGACCTGCGATGCGATGACCATCAGGATCCCGCCGATCGACGCGCCGATCAGCTGGCGGATCGCGTAGCTGGCGTCCACGGTGCCACCTCGGCTCACGACCATGCTCGACGCACCGTAGACCGCGACGATGCCGAACACGACCATGGTCGCCACGATGACCGCGAGAAGCCGCGTCTCCCACCGCATCTCGCCCGGATGGCGCACCGCACGCATCACATCGCCTCGACGACCGCGCGGAACCGCTCCCCGCGCTCCTCGTAGTTGTTGAACATGTCGTAGCTCGAGCAGGCCGGAGAGAGGAGCACCGCGTCCCCGCGCGTCGCCTCCCGTCGCGCGGTCTCGAGCACGTCGTCGAAGCTTCCGGCGCGAACCACGCGCACGGCAGCGCCGAGATCGGCTTCGACGATGTCGCCCGACTCGCCATAGGCGACCACCGCCCGGCAGCGCTCGCGGAGCAGCGGGATGAGGCGCGAGTAGGGTTCCCCCTTGTGGCGCCCCCCGAGCAGCAGCACGAACGGCCGGTCGAGCGCGAGCACGGCGACCTCGGTCGAGGTGACGTTGGTGGATTTCGAGTCGTTGATCCAGAGCACGCCGTCCACTTCCCGGATCGGCTCGACGCGGTGCGGGATCGCGCGGAAGGTCGCGAGCGCGTCGGCGATGCGTGCCGGATCCCCGCCGATGCTGTCGACCGCGAGGAGCGCCGCGAGCGCATTGGCCACATTGTGCTCGCCGAGGAGCGGGAGTCGCGCGCGGTCGAGCACCGGGCGGTCTCCCAGCATGAGCGCGTTGCCATCGCGATCGTACCACGCGTCCGCCCGCCGCCGGATCGAGAAGCGCCGCTGCGACCCGGCCACGCGCGCCGTCATGTCCTGCACGGCCGCGTCGTCGGCGTTCGTCACCCACACCGATCGCCGCCCCGCGTTCCGGAAGAGGAGCGCCTTGTCGCCATAGTATGCCTCGAGCGTCGCGTACCGGTCGAGGTGATTGGGCGCGAGGTTGGTGAGGACGCCGACCGCGGGATTCACGGACGGCATGTCGTGCAGCTGGAAGCTCGAGAGCTCGAGCGCGAGCCAGGCAGGGGGGTCCGTCATGCGCGCCACATCGCACACCGGCCGGCCGATGTTGCCGGCGGTCTCGCCGCGCAGCCCCGCGGCGA
>JAICNA010000042.1 GCA_025928955.1 Gemmatimonadales bacterium
CGCGCTCGGGAGGCCGATGAACAGGTATGCGTCGAGATAGGTGCGCACGCGGAGCGGGCCGACCAGCTCCGGCGCCACGAGGAAGCGCGCCATGAGCATCAGGCCGAGCGGTACGAAGGCGAGGAGCACCGCGTACAGCGCGAAGGCGGCGAGGCAGCGGCCGCCGAGGTATTCGTAGCGCCGGATCGGCGTAGCGAAGAAGAGCGGCTCGAGCCGGGTGGTCGCGTCGCGCGTGCCGGCGTCGGCGGCGAGCGCCGCTGCGAGGAGGAGGCCGGTGAGTGTCGCGACGACGATCCCGGCCGCGACCGCGACAGGCGCGTCGAAGTTGGAGCCGCCGGTGCGCGCCTGGTGGTGGTAATTCGCTGCGATGCCCGCGGCGCTCGCCAGGAAGACGGCGGCGTAGATCCACGTCGTCGGACGGCGTGCCTGCAGCCGGAGCTCGAACCGGAAGACGGCGCTGAGCCTCATGAGGCCTTCTGCGCGGCGACGCCGTGGCCGAGATGGCCGTTCATCGTGCTGAAGTAGACGTCGGCGAGCCCGGGCTCGACCGGTTCGAATCCGGCGCCGGGCCGGGTCTCGCCGTACACGTGCACCACCGATTTCCCGCCGAGGAGGCGCGTCGAAATGACCGGGTGCTCGCGCTCCACGGCCGCTACGTCGCCGCGCTCGAGAATCCGGCGCCAGATGCGCCCCTCGAGCGCGCGCACCGCCTCGAGCGGAACGCCCTCCAGCAGGATCCGCCCCCGGTCGATAATGGCCATGCGGGTGCAGAGCTCGCTCACGTCCTCGACGATGTGCGTGGAGAGGAGGACGATCGAGTTTTCGCCCAGCTCGCTCAGCAGGTTGAGGAAGCGCACGCGCTCGGCCGGGTCGAGTCCGGCCGTCGGCTCGTCGACGATCATGAGCTTCGGCTCGCCGAGCAGCGCCACGGCGACGCCGAAGCGCTGCCGCATCCCGCCCGAGTACCCGCCGAGCTTTCGCCGGCGCGCCTCCCAGAGATTGGTACGGCGAAGAAGTGCCTCGACCGTGGCCTTGCGGGTCCGACGATCGGTGATTCCCTCGAGGATGGCGAAATGGTCGAGGAGCGATTCGGCGGTGACGTTCGGATAGACGCCGAAGTCCTGCGGGAGGTAGCCGAGCGTGCGGCGGACGTCGTGACGCTGGCGGAGGACGTCGATGCGGCCGGGGCCGCCGGCGGACGAGTCCACCAGTTCGACCGAGCCGGAATCGGGCGCCTGCAGCGTCGCCAGGATCCGCATGAGCGTGGACTTGCCTGCGCCATTCGGGCCGAGGAGGCCGTACATGCCGGGCGGAATGGTGAGTGAGACGTCACGCAGGGCGTGGACGCCGTTTCCATAGGTCTTCGAGAGGGCTCGGATTTCGAGGTGCATCGGGGGTCCGGGTGGTGAGAGCAGAGGTGGGGGAACTACGGGGCGCGGCGGGGGGATGTTTCACTTCGAATCATTGCGAGCCCGCGGAGGAACCTGGCGTCGGCCAGGCGGCACCCGAATGTCGAAACCGGAACGCCCGGTTCGTCGCGTGATACGGGCGCTCATGGCAGTGATGCGCCGACCGCCTTGGACGTGGTGACCGCCGCGGTTGCCGCCTCGCTCGCGCGGGCCCATATCTCGACTTTCAACACCGACCTGGAGGAATTCCATGGCCACCCTGAACCGCCTCGTTCCCTGCCTCTGGTTCGACAGCCAGGCCGAAGAAGCCGCGAAGTTCTACGTCGGCATCTTCCCCAACTCGCGGATCAACGCGATCACGCGGTATGGTAACGCGGGCAAGGAGATCCACGGCCGGGACGCCGGCAGCGTCATGACGGTTGAGTTCGAGCTGAACGGCCAGCCGTTCACCGCGCTCAACGGAGGTCCGCACTTCAAGTTCAACGAGGCCGTCTCGTTCCAGATCATGTGCAGGACGCAGGACGAGATCGACCGTTACTGGGAGGAGCTCGGCGCCGGCGGCGACCCCGCCGCCCAGCAGTGCGGCTGGCTCAAGGACCGCTACGGGCTCTCGTGGCAGGTGGTGCCGGAGGGGATGGAGGAGATGTTCCGGGATGAGAAGTCCCCCGGCGCCGAGCGGGCGATGAATGCGATGCTCGGCATGAAGAAGCTCGATATCGCCGAGCTGCGGGAGGCGTTCGAGGGGGAGACGGCGGGGAGGTAGTCGTGAGCGGCGGGAGGGGCGGAAACGACGGAATCGGCGGGAGCATCATCCGTCGCTCCCGCCGATTCCGGCGTTGCCCGCCGCACCCTCGATGGCGCTCGGGTCCATCCAGAACGGCTCGAACACGTGGCCGTCCGGGTCCTCGACCGAGCGCGAGAACATGAAGCCCAGGTCCTGGGGCGGCCGGATGTCCGCCTTGCCGCCGGCGCGCGCCGCGACGCCAGCGAACGCGTCCACCGCCTCGCGGCTCTCGAGCGAAAGGGCGACGAGCGCCTCGCTCGACCGGCGCGCATCGGCTACCTGCTTCGGCGTAAACGTCGCGAAGTACTCCTGCTTCAGCAGCATGAACACGATCGTGTCGGACCACATCATGGACACGGCCTTGTCGTCGCTGAACTGCTCATTCTTCGTGCAGCCGATCGCCTCGTAGAAGCGGGTCGTGGCCGCGAGGTCGGTGACCGGTAGGTTCACGAAGATCATCTTCGACATGTCGGGCTCCTCGAGCGTTTGGGTTCAATCATACGACGAACGGGGAGGAGCGGAATCGACATGGTCGAGGGCGAAGGGGATCGCGGCTCGGAGGTGTCACCGCCGGGTCGGGGACCCAAGCCTCTGTAGATCCGTCGTTTCGGGGCGCAGATTGCGATGGGGCGGGCGGAACAACGGCACACGAAAACACGAAAGCACGAAAGCACGAAAGGCCCCGTGGTATCAGGAGCGCCGTCGTCGGCGCCAGGCCTCGTACCTCTCGTTCCTATTGTGCGAGAATTCTCCTCAGCGCTCTACCCGATAGCGGAGCTGCGCGAACCCCGGCGGCATTGCCCGCACCGATTCGAGTACGAGGGGCGGCGTCGTGATCGCTCGCGGAAGGAGGGGTGCGCCGGCGCCAAGCGTCACGGAGCCGATCGTCACGATCAGCTCGTCGAGAAGCCCATGGTCGTGGAACTGGCCGACCAGCTCGCCGCCGCCCACCACCCACACGTTCCTGCCCTTCGCGGCCGCTACCATCTCGGCGTGTACGGGCCGGACGTCTCCCTGTACGAAGCGGATGTCTGCGCCGGGTACCGCCGGCAGCTTCCGCGTGGTGAAGATCCAGGTCGGCTGCTGGTACGGCCAGGCCTTCGCGTTTCCCTCGAGCAGCTTCTCGTAGTTGAGGATCCACTCGTACGTGGTGGATCCCATGGCGAGCGCGCCGACCTCGCGGATGAAGTCGGGATAATCCTGGTCGCCATTTCCCTCGAGCTTGAAGAGCCAGTCGAGCGAGTTGTCCGGGCCGGCGATGAAGCCGTCGAGGCTCGTCGCGGTGTAGTAGATGGTCTTCATGAATCCATGATAGCAGGCTGTTGCTGCGGAAGTGAATCGGGCTCCGCCGCATCCAGGAAGAGCTCGATCATGCCCGCCGTGAGCTCCGGCTGGCGGGATTCGCGGGCAGTCATCACTGCCTCGCCGAGATAGTCGCCGTGGCCGCCGGGCACGACCATGAGGCGTGCGCCGGGGATGAGGCGGGTGAGCTCGACGGCGTGCCCGGGCGTCACGATGTCGCGGTCGCCGATGAGGATCAGCGTCCTGGCGCGCACCGACCCGAGGAGAGCGGCCGGAACATCCTGAAAGTTCCGCATTCGCTCGGCGTCCTTGTCGTGCATGACCCTGAGCTGCGCCGTATCGGGATTCACCCGCAGGAATGCGTCCTTGAGCGGTCGGGGCATGGTGGAGAAGTCGGCCTGTGCCATGAACTGCCAGAGTTCGGGTTGCGCGCCGTCCCGGCGGGTCATGGCCGACGCGAAGACGAGGCTCCGCACGAGCTCCGGGTGCCGGATCGCAACCTGCAGCCCCACGCTGGCGCCGTTGCTGAAGCCGAGGAGATCGGCGCGTGCAATGCCGAGGTGGCGAAGCAGCGCGGCAACGTCGTCGGCCGACGTCTCGAAGCGCACCGGCGCGGCGCGATCGGTCGTGCGGCCGTGGCCCTGCTCCTCGACTGCGATGACCCGGCGCGTCCGGGCCAGCAGCGGAAGCATCCGCCCGAAGGTGACGTCGATGGTCGAGCCGCCCCCATGCAGCAGTACCAGCGGCACGCCGGTGGGACTGCCGTGGACTTCGTAATACATCGAGATGCCGTTTACCGGCGCATGGCCGCTGTCGATGAGAGCCGGCTGGATACCGGTCGCATCGGCCGGCCGGGCCCCGGTCCCCTGGGATGTGCAGGCGGCCAGCGCCAACATGGCAAGGAGTGTCCTCGGCGTGCTCATCGATGCCTCCGGCTTGCGCCCCCGTGGTTACTCGACGCGCGCCTGCGCGCTAATATCTGCTGGCGATCGAATATGCGTGCGACCATGAACCGGAGGCCATCCGATGGGCATGTACGGACTGATGGCGCCTGTGAGCGATACGACGATACAACGGATCCATGCGGATCCTCCGCTCGTGCTGCAGATCCTCCAGTTCGACGACCCGGATGCCGTCGCCAGGGCGCGGAAGCCGCCGAAGGCGCCGACGCTCCTGGGGCGCCTCTTCGGAGAAAAGCCACCGCCTCCGCCGCCACCGGCACCCCCGCTGGCGCTCGCCGAGGGTGAGGGCAGGATCGCGGACCTCGACAAGGCATGGCAGGCCGCGCACTACCTGCTCACGCGGTCGGCGTGGGAGGGCGATCCGCCCCTCAACTTCATTCTTGCCGGCGGTGTCGAGCTGGATTACGACGGGCCCTGGAACTCCGCGCCCCGCACGCTGACTTCGGCCGAGACGCGCGAGATCGCCGCGGCGCTCGCGCAGGTGAGCGACGACGAGCTGCGCCGGCGGTTCGACCCTGCCGAGATGATGAAGCTGGAGATCTACCCCGAGATCTGGGACCGCGAGCCGGATGGGACCGAGGATCCGATCGGCTACGTGATGAGCGCGATCGCGGACGTGCGCGAGACGGTGAGCGAGGCGGCACGGCGGGGGTGGGGCCTGCTGGTGAGCGTGGACTGAATTGAAGATCATTCACGCGGAGGACCTCATGCGTCGCCTGCTCGCCCTCATCGCCGTGTCCGGGGCACCGCTCGCCGCTCAGGAGCGCGTGTCCCCGGCGGTCATCGTCCGGTACGTGGACGATGTCTTCGCGGCGGGGGGCGCTGCGGGGATGTCGGTGGCGGTGGTGCACGGCGATTCGATCCTCGCCCTCCGCGCGCTCGGCACCGCCGACCTGGCCACCGGCCGGCCGGTCACGCCCGAGACGCGGTTCCTCATCGCCTCCACGACCAAGGCGCTCACCGCGCTCACCGCGGTGAGCCTCGACGAGCGGGGCGTGATCGACCTCGACGCGTCCCTCGCCGAGCTCCTGCCGCGCGCCGAGCTCGACAGCACGCTCTCCGCCCGGGACATCACGCTCCGCGATCTCCTCGCGATGCGGCACGGGATCAGCCAGGACGGGCCGGTCGTCGTTCGCACGGCCTACACGGGCGAGTTCGACACGCCGACGCTGCTGCGCCTCCTCCGACATCATGGGCCCTCGCGCGCCGGTCGCCGCTTCGAGTACGGCAACCTCGGTTACAACATCGCCGGGCTCGCGCTCGAGGCGGCGACGGGGCGCCGGTGGCAGGACCTCGTGCTGCGGACCGTCGTTCGACCGCTCGGGATGCGCGAGACCGGCTCCCGCGTCTCGGCGGTGCCCGAGCGCCGGCTCGCGCTGCCGCACGCGATGAACGGCGGCCGGCTGGAGCGCGTGCCGCTCTACAAGTCCGATCGTACCATGCACGCGGCCGGCGGGCACCTCACCACAGCGCGCGACCTCGCGCGCTTCGTCATCGCACAGATGAATGGCGGCCGGGTCCCGGGAGCGCAGGGGGTCTCCACCAGCGCAATCGCCGAAATGCAGCGGCGGCACACCGACCAGGACCGGGAGTTCTCCTTCCTCCACCGGAACGGCTGGGGGCTCGGTCTCGACATCGCCGACTACCGAGGCGACACGCTCTACCAGCGTCCCGGCTCGTTCACGGGCTATTACTCGCACATGTCGTTCATGCCCTCACGCCGGGTCGGCGTCGTGGTGCTGACGAACGGCGGCCTCGGCGGCGGCGGGGCGACGGCCGAAACGGTCGTGCAGGGTATCTACGACCTGTTCCGCGGCGAGTCGCCCGCCGCCCTGCAGGCGCGCGTCGACACGCTGAGGGCGAATGTCGCGGCGCGCGCCGTGGCTCCCGCCCCTCCCCCGGCTCCCGTGCCCTCGCTGCCGCTCGCCCGCTACCTCGGCCGGTACGCCGACGAGCAGCTCGGCACCCTGGTCATCGAGCAGCACGGCGATTCGCTCGTGGCGCGCATGGGGGATGCATGGGGCGTGGCATCGGGGATCGCGGACACGGCGAACGTGCTCACGGTGCCGCTGATGGGCGGCCGGCGCCGGCTCGAGTTCACCTTCAGCGGCGGCGGGCCGGCCACCTCGGTCGCGATGGCCGGGCGGACCTTCCGACGGACACGATAGAAGTCGCCGATCGTGTCTCCTTTCATCCAGGGTATGTCGCTCCTCCCCGCTGCCCGGTCCTACGGGTGACCGACCTTCCGTTCCTGTCCGAACGCTACGCCGTCCGTCGCGAGCTCGGTCGCGGCGGCATGGCGGTCGTGTACCTCGCCGATGACCTCCGCCATGACCGCCCGGTTGCGATCAAGGTGCTGTTGCCCGAGCTGGCGGCCGCGATCGGCGCCGACCGGTTCGAGCGGGAGATCCGGACCGTCGCGCGGCTCCAGCATCCGCACATCCTTCCTCTGTTCGACTCGGGCGGGGACGGGGACTCGCTCTTCTTCGTCATGCCGTTCGTGGATGGCGAATCGCTGCGGGACCGGCTCCAGCGGGAGGGCGCGCTCGCCCTCGATACGACAGCCGCAATCGTCCGTCAGATAGGGGACGCGCTCGACTACGCCCACGCCCGGGGGGTCGTCCATCGCGACGTGAAGCCGGAGAACATCCTCCTTTCGGGCGGCCAGTCACTCCTCGCGGATTTCGGCATTGCCCGCGCGCCGGCCCGACGAGTCGACGAGACACTGACCTCGGCCGGTACGACGCTCGGCACGCCCGCCTACATGAGCCCCGAGCAGGCGGCCGGGGACCAGGACCTCGATGGGCGCAGCGACCTCTACGCGCTCGGCTGCGTCACGCACGAGCTGCTGGCGGGCGCTCCGCCCTTCACCGGCGGCAATGCGATGGCGACGATCGCGCAGCACGTGCTCGCGCCACCGCCGCGACTGGTCGGAGCGCGGGAGGCCGTGCCCGATGCGGTCGCCGACGCCGTCGCGCGCATGCTCGCCAAGGATCCGGCGGAGCGGTTCGGCACGGCGGCGGAGTTCGCGCTCGTGCTCGAGGCGGCGTCGAGCGCCCTGCGCCAGCCCTCCACCGGGGAACGGGAGCTTCGCGGGATCGCGCGCGAGGCGGCGCGGAAGCCGGCGGTGCTCGTGGTGGATTTCACCAACATCGCGGGCGCCCCTGACGTGGACTGGCTGTCGGGGGGCATCGCCGAGACGGTGAGCACGGACCTGCGGCACATCGGGGGTATCCGCGTGGTGGGAACCGACGCGCCGACGCGCCAGCGCATCGCGACCGAGCAGCGCAGCGGCGCCATCGAGGCGGACGCGGTCCGGCGGCTCGGACGCTCGGCCGGCGCACGCTGGGTGGTGTGGGGCGGGTTCCAGAAATCCGGCGCGCGCATCCGGCTCACGCCGCAGTTCAGTGACGTCGAGACCGGCGATACACAGGGTATCGAGAAGATCGACGGCACGCTCGACGAGATCTTCGAGCTGCAGGACCGCATCGTCACCCGCCTGGCCGACCTGCTCCGCATCGAGCTGACGGCGGACGAGGCGGCGCAGATCGCGAAGCCGGAGACGGCGCGGGTCAGCGCCTACGAGCTGTACGCGCGGGGCAAGCAGGCCTTCCAGCTGTTCGGCAAGGAGAGCGCGCGGGCGGCAGCCGACTATTTCCGCCAGGCGATCGCCATCGATCCCTCCTATGCGCTCGCCTGGGCAGGGCTCGGAAGCCTGCTCATGCCGAAGTACATCGCGACCGGGGACCCGGCGGTGCTGGACGAAGGCGTCGAAGCGCTCCAGCGCGCCATGCAGCTCGATCCCGGCCTCGGCGAGCCGCACGCATTCCTCGCGTACATGTACACGCAGCAGCATCGCTACGACGAGGCGATCGCCGCGGCCCGCGCGTCGCTCGAGCGGGACCCCGGCGCATTCCTCGGGTGGTACCTGCTGGGCATTCCGTTCCTGGCGCGCGGCCTCTCGCACGGCACGCTCGAGGACCTGGGACGGGCGATCCTGCCGCTTCTCCGCTGCCGGGCGATCAACCCTTCCTATCATGCGGCGCAGATGGTCGCCGGGTGGCTCTACATGCTCCGCGGGCAGTATTCGCACGCGGCAGCGCTGATCGACGAGGCCGTGGACCTCGAACGCGCAGGCACGGGCCTGATCTTCCTCGGATCGTTCGTCGAGCGCGCGCTTCTCCACGCGCATACCGGCGAGCGACGGGCCGCGCGGCCGTTGCTCGACCTCGCGATCGCGACGTATCCCGGGATGGACCACGTGTACTCGCCCACGATGGCCGCCTGGGCCACCTTCTGCCGGGCCCGACTCGCCGAGGCCGAGGGGGACCTCGCTGCGGCGCAGCGGGACTACGAAGCCGCGTGCCGAATGGCGGATGCCAACGAGCGCCGGCTCGCGATCGGCGCGCACTGGGTCAACGCGAAGCTCGGCCTCGCGCGCATCGCGTTCCGCCGAGGCGACGCCGAGCGCTCCGACGCGCTGCTCGGCGAAGCGCTCGACATGAACGCGCGCAGGCACCGCTTCGTGTGGGTCAACCTCCTCGGGTGCGCTCCCGCCGTCCTCGGCTACGAGATCGCCGCGACGCATGCCCTGCGGAACGACACGGCTGCGGCCATGGCCGCCCTCGAAGCGGCGGTGCGGCTGGGGTGGGCCGATGTGCACCAGCTGGCGCACGATCCCTGTTTCGACAGGATGCGGGACACGGCGGCGCTGCGCGCGGTGCTCGCGCGCGCCACCTCACTCGTGACGCTGCCGCCGCCCGTCGGCTCGGGCGGCTTCCCGGAACTCGGCGAAGCGGCGCCGAATCAGGTACCGGTAGCGGCGGTGGCGGAGTAAGGGGATCGTTCGATCACGATCTGCTGGGCGCCTTCCCACAGCGCACGCCGCCCGAGCTCATCGAGCTGCTCCGCGCCATTCGTGATCGTGAGGAAATGATTGCCCGCGAGCTGCCCCATCCGGCTGGCGAAGCAGGTCCCGCCGTACGGAACGAGCAGCTCCGCTTCGCTGATGCCGCCTGGATAGAAAAGCAGCTGCCCGGGTGCAGGGTAGCTCGTGGCATTCTCCGGAGGCACGGGAAGGCGCAGCTCGCCGAGCGGCACCCATGCCGCCTCCCCACTCCAGCGCGCCTGGAGGAGAGTCGCCGTGAACGGGAGCAGTGTCTCGAAGGCGGCGCAGGTCCGCGGCGCACGCTCACGCTCGAAGCGCGCGCCGAAGACGAGCGGACCTGCGGTGATGCGGAGGTCGGCCATGCCGGAACTCTCGTGCTGCCCCGCCGTGCCCGTCAAGCCGGGCAGCGCTGCGGTGTCTCGCACCTCAGCTCTCGAGCTCGAACGATCCGTACTTGATCTCGCCTTCCCGGACGTAATCGTTGACGACCACGCCGCTCTGGAAGCTGCGGCTCGACGCGAGGCGGAGGCCGCGCGGGCGGGCGCCGTCACCGAAGAGCCGCTTTCCACTGCCGAGGAGGAGTGGGAAGGTCCACACGACGAATCGGTCGATCAGGTCCTCGCGGATGAGCGTCTGCAGAAGGCCGGCGCTGCCGATGACGTGGATCTCGCCGTCGATGTCCCGCTTCAGTCTCGCAATCTCCTTCTTCAGATCCTTCCCGCGCACGATCGTCGAGTTGTTCCAGTCGGCGCGCTCGAGCGTGTTCGAGACGACGTACTTCGGCATGCTGTTGAGCTTCGCCCCCATGGGGTCGTCGGCTGGCACGCGGGGCCAGTGGTTCGCGAAGATCTGCCAGGTGGTGCGGCCGAGGAGGAGCGCCGCGCCGCGAGCGTGCTGCTCCATCGTGACGGGGTACATGTCCTCGGTCCAGTAGCCGGCGCTCCAGCCGCCGTGCTCGAATCCGCCTTCGGGGTCTTCGTTCGGACCGCCGGGAGCCTGCATGACTCCGTCGAGGGTGACGAACGTTCCCGCCAGTATCGTTCCCATGCTGCCTCCTCGGTGGTTCGGGTTTCGTTGCTCCATCCATGCGTCGAACGAGTCGGGCCCTGATCGACAGGGTCCGACGATCCTCGGTCAGGAAGCACGGCGGACCGGCGGGGTATTGACAAGGGTTTGATAGTTCGATAAGTATTTGACTGTGAAACAGTCGACCCCCCTCCCGACGCTGGCTCCGGGCCAGTTCGAACGGATCGCCAAGGCACTGGCGGACCCGAGGCGGTTCGCCATGCTCGAGACGATCGCGAACCGGAGCGACTGCCCGTACCAGGGACTCTGCAGCCGGTTCCCGGTCACGAAAGCCACGGTGTCGCACCATATGAAGGAGCTGATCAACGCCGGGCTGGTCGAGGCGGAGCGGGAGGGGCAGACGATGACGGCGCGATTCCGGCCGGACGTGCTGGAGGCGTACCAGGTGGAGCTGGGGCGGAGGCTGGAGGCAGGGAGCGAGAAGCGGTAAGCCGGCCTCCGGGTCGTCCGCCTTGTCGCGGTTCTGCAAGTAAGTACGCACATATAAGCGAGAGACGCCGAAAATCCGCGTTTCCGCCTGCAGTCTTGTGGAGAAGTTCGATAGTTGTATGACAGTCTTTGAGTTGTGAAGCCACCCCCGCACCTGAAAGGCATCACCATGCAGGCTCAAGACCTCGATCCCCGGCCCCGCCCCGCCTCGTTCCGGAAGTCCGCCGTTCTGGTTGCGAGTGTACTCGTGATCGGCGCGGGACTCACCTCCTGGAAGTATTCGTCGCTCCGCGCCGCCGAAGCGGCCGGGGCGCAGCCCATGGAGCCGGCGGAGGTGGTGACGACCGCGCCGGCGGTCCAGCGCGCGCACAGCGCCACGACCACCGCCATCGGCACCGTCCACGCGCTCCGGTCGGTCACGCTGCGCAACGAGGTCGCCGGGACGGTCCGGATCGCCCGGCTCACGCCGGGGCAGATCGTCGAGCCGGGCACCGTGCTCGTCGCGCTCGACGTGAGCGTGGAGGAAGCGTCGCTCCGCGCGCTCCAGGCCGAGGCCGAGCTCGCGGGAACGGTGCTCGAGCGGACGAAGTCGCTCGCCGACGCCGGGGCGGCCTCGCGCGAGGAGCTCGACCGCGCCCGCGCCGAGCGCGACGTGGCGCTCGCCGGGATCGCGCAGCTGAAGGCCGTGATCGCGCGGAAGACGATCCGCGCGCCGTTCCGGGCGCGTGTCGGCATCTCCGACGTCCACACCGGCCAGTACCTCTCGGAGGGCACCGAGCTCACCACGCTCCAGGGCGTCGCGGAGCCGGTGAACGTGGACTTCGCCGTGGCCCAGGCGGTGGCGGGCGGGCTCCGGGTGGGCCAGCGCGTGGACGTCTTCGCCGGCGCCGACTCGACTCCGCTCCCGGCCGCGATCGTGGCCGTCGACGCGCGGGTGGATCCCGAGACGCGGAACGCTCTCGTGCGTGCGCGGCTCGCCGGGAACGATCGCGTGCCCCCGCCGGGCGCGTCGGTTCGCGTCCGCATCCCGACGGGCCCGGCGCAGGAGGCCGTGTTCGTGCCCGTGAGCGCGCTCCGGAAGGGCCCGGGCGGCGACCAGGTGTTCGTCCTCGCCGAGGACAGCACGGGCACCACTCGGGCGATGGTGCGGCGCGTCGTCGCAGGTGATGTCGTGAACGACGAAGTGCTCCTCACCGACGGCGTCCAGCCCGGTGAGCAGGTCGCGACGTCCGGCTCGTTCAAGCTGCGCGATGGCGCCAAGGTGCAGGTGAAGGCGGAGGATGTGGTTGCCGCGGCAGTGGATTCGCGCAACGAAGGAGGCCAGTGATGTCCGACAACAGTGAGCCGCGCGGCCGGATCCGCGCCATCACCGATCTCTTCATCCGGAAGCCGGTGCTCGCCATCGTGCTCAACCTGAGCATCGTGCTCCTCGGCGCGCGCGCGCTCACCAGCCTTCCGGTGCAGCAGTACCCCGACATCGAGGCGACGTCGGTGGTGATCAACACCGTCTACTTCGGCGCGAGCGCCGAGACGGTGCGCGGGTTCCTCACGGTGCCGATCGAGCGCGCCGTGAGCGCGATCAGCGGCGTGGACCACGTCGAGTCGACGAGCCGGGCCGGCATCAGTACGGTGACCGTCCGCCTCAAGCTCGACCACAGCAGCACCGCGGCACTCGCCGAGGTGACGGCCCGTCTCCAGCAGGTGCGCTCGGAGCTGCCGTCGGAGGCGGAGCCGCCCGTCGTGGACATCCAGCGTGCCGACCGGCCGTACGCGTCCTTCTACCTCAGCTTCTCCTCGAAGGACCGGGATGCGCCGGAGCTCACCGACTGGCTCTCGCGCACGCTGCAGCCGCAGCTCGCGACGCTCGAGGGCGTCCAGAAGGTGACGCTCGAGGGCGCGCGGCAGATCGCGATGCGCGTGTGGATCGATCCCGACAAGCTCGCGGAGCACAACCTCTCCCCGGGCGACGTGCACCGCGCGCTCCAGCGCAACAACTACCTCGCCGCCGTCGGCCGCACCAAGGGTGACCTGGTGCAGGTGGACCTCCTCGCCAACACCGACCTGCGCGCGGTCAGCGAGTTCGAGGACCTCATCGTCGCCGAGCGGAACGGGGCCATCCTGCGGCTCTCCGACGTGGCGCGCGTCGAGCTCGGCGCCGAGGAGGCGGAGATGATCGCGAAGTACAACGAGCAGCCCGCCGTGTACCTCGGCGTCTGGCCGCTCGTGGGCGCGAACGAGATCGAAGTGGCGTCGCGGCTCCGCAAGGAGATGGCGCGGATCGCTCCGACGCTGCCGGCCGACGTCGAGATGCGGCTGGTCTGGGACGGCACCCGCTTCATGCGCGACGCGCTGGGCGAGATCGCGAAGACGCTGGGTGAGACGATCCTCATCGTCGGCCTCGTGGTCTTCCTCTTCATGGGCTCGCTCCGGACGGCGATGGTGCCGCTCGTGGCCATGCCGGTCTCGCTCATCGGCGCCGCGCTGCTGATGCTCGCGTTCGGCTTCAGCCTCAACCTCCTCACGATCCTGGCGCTCGTGCTTTCCGTCGGCCTCGTGGTGGACGACGCGATCGTGGTGGTCGAGAACGTCGAGCGCCACGTGCGGCTCGGCAAGTCGCGCATCGACGCGGCGATCGCGGGAGCGCGCGAGCTGCTGGCGCCGATCATCGCGATGACGATCACGCTGGCAGTCGTCTACGCGCCGATCGGGTTCCAGGGCGGCCTCACCGGCTCGCTCTTCCTCGAGTTCGCCATCACGCTCGTGGCGGCCGTGCTCGTCTCCGGCTTCGTGGCCATCACGCTCTCGCCGGCGATGAGCGCGCGGCTGGTGCACCCGCATGGCGAGGAGGGGCGGCTCACGGCATTCGTGAACCGCGTCTTCGACGCAGTCCGCGACCGCTATGCTCGTCTCCTCGACGGCGCGCTCTCGATGCGTGGCGCCGTGGTGGCGGCCGCCCTCCTCGTGATGCTCGCCGCGTGGCCGCTCTACACCTTCTCGCAGCGCGAGCTCGCGCCGGTCGAGGACCAGAGCCACATCAGCCTGTTCATGCAGGCGGCTCCCGACGCGTCGCTCACGGCATCCAACGCGGCGTCGCTCGAGGTGATCCGCGCCGGCCTCGCCTTCCCCGAGGCGGACTTCATGTGGTCGCTCACCGCGCCGTGGGGCGGGTTCGGCGGCATCCCGATGAAGGACTGGAAGGAGCGGGACCGGTCGACTGCCGAGATGTACGGCGAGGTGTTCGGTGCCGTCTCGCAGATTCCCGGGATGCGGGTGTTCCCGCGGCTCGACCCGCCGCTGCCGACACCGGGCCAGTACGACGTGGAGCTCGTGCTCGAAAGCGACGCGCCCCCCGAGCAGATGCTCGAGACCGTGGGCCAGGTGCTCGCCGCCGGGTGGCAGAGCGGGAAGTTCATGTACGTGGATACCGACCTCAAGATCGACCTCCCCGAGGCACGGGTGACGATCGACCGGGAGCGGGTCTCCGATCTCGGGCTCGACCTCGCCTCCGTGGCGCAGGAGCTCGGCACGCTCCTCGGCGGCGCCTACGTGAACCGTTTCAACTACTTCGACCGGAGCTACAAGGTCATTCCGCAGATCGGGGAGGAGAGCCGCACGACCGTGGCGCCGCTGCTCGATCTCAAGATCCGGACGCCGTCGGGAGACCTGGTGCCCGTCTCGACGTTCACCACGATCGAAACCGCCGTGGCACCGCGCACGCTCAATCGCTTCCAGCAGCGCAACGCCGTCAAGATCTTCGGCGGCGTGCAGCCGGGCGTGACGAAGTCCGAAGGGCTCGACGTGCTCGAGACGGCCGCGGTGCAGGCCGCCGGGCCCGGCGTGACGATCGACTATGCCGGTGAGTCGCGGCAGATCCGGCGCGAGAGCGCCGCGCTCACCGTGACGCTCGGCTTCGCCGTCGTCCTCATCTACCTGGTGCTCGCGGCGCAGTTCCAGAGCTTCCGGGATCCGCTGATCGTGCTCCTCGGCTCGGTGCCGCTCGCGATCTCCGGCGCGCTCTTGTTCACGTTCCTCGACCTGACGACGCTCAACATCTATTCGCAGGTCGGCCTCATCACGCTCGTCGGGCTGATCGCCAAGAACGGGATCCTCGTCGTCGAGTTCGCCAACACGCTGCAGAAGCGCGGCTTCGCCAAGGCCGCGGCGCTGCGCGAATCGGCGCTGACCCGGCTCCGGCCGGTGCTCATGACGTCGTTCGCGACGGTGTTCGGCCACCTCCCGCTCGTCTTCGTGTCGGGCCCGGGCGCCGAGGCGCGCAACAGCATCGGCATCGTGCTCGTCGCCGGCATGACGGTCGGCGCGATCTTCACCCTTTTCGTCGTGCCCGTGCTCTACTCGCTGATCGCGGCAGAGCACCAGCCGGAGGAGGCCGAGTCGGCCGTCCCCGCAGGGGCCGAGGCGGTGTACGCATGAGCGTCAGGAAGGCAGTTCTCGTGGGCGCGGCGCTCGTCGCCGCGCCGGTGACGGCGGCGGCGCAGGAGGGGTTGCCCCGCGCCAGCGCCACGGCTCCGGTCGCCTTCTGGCAATCGGTCGGGGACACGACACTCACCCGTCTCGTGCGCGAGGCACTCGCCGCCAATGGCGACGTGCGCGCCGCCGCAGCGCGGGTGGACCAGGCGCGCGCCGTGCGGACGACCGCGGCGCTCGACCTCGCGCCGACGGTGACGGCCGTGGCGACCTACTCGCGCCAGCGGCTCCCGCTCGCGGCGATTCCCGGCAGCATCGATCGCGGCCCCGATTACGACTACTGGGACGCCGGCGTCGAGGCGAGCTGGGAGGTGGATCTCTTCGGGCGCCTGCGCGGCGGGCTCCGCGGCCGGAACGCGCTGGTCGGCTCCTCGGAAGCCGACGAGGAGGACGTGCAGGTGCTGGTGACGGCGGAGGTCGCGCGCAGCTACGTCGTCATGCGCGGGCTGCAGGACCAGCTCGCCGTCGCCCGGGAGAACGCGGCGAACCAGGAGCGCACTCTGGGCCTGACCCAGCGGCGGCTCGAGGCCGGGCGCGGCAACGAGCTCGACACCGAGCGGGCAAAGGCGCAGCTGAGCCTCACCCAGGCCGCGGCGCTCGAACTCGAGGCGCGGGTGACGGAAGAGCAGTATCGCATCGGCGTCCTCACCGGCCGCGATCCCGAGGCGGTTTCCGCCGAGCTCGGTGCCGCGCAGCCGTTCCCGGCGCTGCCGGAGCTCGAGGCACCGGCCGCCATCGACCGCCTGGTGCTCCGGCGGCCCGACGTCGTGAGCGCGGAGCGACAGGCGGCTGCAGCCGCCGCGTTCCACGGCGCGGCGAAGGCGGACTACCTGCCGCGCGTGTCGATCGTGGGCGGGATCGGTGCGTCGTCCAACGAATTCGACCGGCTCGGCGGTGACGGCACGTCGCGCTTCGCGGTCGGGCCGGTCGTGTCGTGGCCGCTGCTCAACCTCGGACGCGTCCGGGCGAACGCGAACGCTGCGGCAGCAGAGCGGGATGCGGCGGAGGCGCGCTACGAGCAGACCGTGCGCCGCGCCGGCGAGGAAGTACGGAGCGCGATCGTCCGGTATCGATCCGCGCGCGGGCGGCTGGCGCATCTCGAAGCCGCGGCTGCGGCGAGCCGGCGCGCGTCCGAGCTGGCGCGTCTCCGCTTCGAGAGCGGCGCAGCCGACTTCCTCCAGGTCCTCGATGCCGATCGTTCGCGGCTCGCGGCCGAGGAGCAGCTGGCGCGGGGGCGTGCCGACGCCGGCACGCTGCTGGTCACGCTCTATCGGGCATTCGGGGCGGAGTGGCCGGTGCAGTAGGGCGGGAACGTCCGGGGAGAATTCACGGCATTCGCGGGGTTCACAGCGGGCACGGCAACAATTCGCCTTCGAAGTGTTCCCCGCGGCGGAGAGTCAGAACGAGCGGATCGACCGTAGCACCGCCGCCGCCAATGAGCAGCGTGACGGTCACGGTCTCGAACCCACCACCGCCAGCCACGTGCCCGCTGAGCGTGGCGTCCGCCGGCCCGCCGATGAACGGGCCGGCGTAGTGGTATGTACCATCGACCTCGAAGCCGCCACTGCCGTCGAGGAGAGCGGCATCATCCGAAACGAAGTAGTCCCCGCACGCCGACACCAGCTCCACGCCTGCACGGGTGGCGAGGAGCTCCACGGTGACGTCCGCGGCGCCGAACTGTCCGACGAGAACTGGATCATCGGGTCCCGCCGGCCCGTCGTTGCAGGCGCCGAGTCCGAGTACGCACGCGAGGAACGCGCAGCCCGACCGGGATATCATGGGTCGACCACGGGGTGGACCGGCTCGTACAGCGAAGCCTTGAAGGCGCTGCTGCGATCCCACATCTCGCCGTAGCACCAGGCCTGCTCATCGGCGAGCAGGACGCATTCGACTCCATCCGCCGCGAAATCCGAGACATCCAGACCTGCCAGCGTGGCCACCGGACCAGGTGGTCCGGCCCACTCGCCCCCGCCCCACCGATCGACGCTCCCGCCACGCAGCGCGATCACGATCTGCTGGCTGGCGGCGATGCGGTCGACGCCTGTCGCCGAGAGGACCGGCTCCGCGGCATCGGGCCCGTCGATCCCGAGTTCGCCCTGGTCGTTGCGGCCCCAGCACCAGACCTCGCCGTTCGTCTTTCGCCCGCACGCGGAGCTTCCGGCCACGGCGATCTCGGCGAAGGAGTGCCCTCCCGATACGGCGACCGGAACATCGGACGGCTCGAATGTGCCATTGCCCAGCGGACCGGTGCCCCAGCACAGGGCGGCGCCGTCGCTGACGAGCCCGCACCCGAGAATCCCCGCAGCGGAGCCTGGCGGAAAGCTTCGTTCGATATCGATGGCCGTGAAGGCCGGAGACTGAGGAACCTTCGCGGGCAGCGACGACGACTGCCAGCACCAGGCCTCCGATCCGATCGTGGCCAGGCCGCAGAACTCTCCGCTGAATGCCGAGGTCCCGACGATCGATCGCATCGGCGGGAGCAGCGGCACCGGCGAGAGAAGCGGCGCGGACTCCGCCGCGCAGAGCACGTCACCCACGTCGTCGATTCCGCAGACGACAGCGCCGCTGACTGCGACGGCGATGAAGTCATCCGGCCCCTCCACGCGGCCGGGAGCGGCGAGCGTCCACCCGAAGATGTCGGCGGGAATCGAAACATGCTCCGTACCCGTCCAGGCATCGTCACCCCAGCACCAGATGGCGCCGTCGACGATGCCGCAGCCGAGCTGAAAGCCCGCCGCGAGCGCGCTGACGCGAAATGCCTCAGCCTGAACGCTCATCGTTACCGTCGGCCCTTCCGCGACGGCCGCCGTGATCGCGTTCTCCCCCGCCGGCCCGAGCGTCCAGGCGGCGCTCGCGAGTCCCTCGGCGTCGGTCTCCGTCGAAATGGGCTCGATCGAACCGCCGCCGGCCGCGACGGACCAGTGAACCGGCACGCCGGCACGCGGCGCCCCATCCGAATCGACGAGCCGCACGGTGACCGGATCCTCGAGCCGCCACCCCGGATTCCCCCGCGCAGGAAGTGATCCGACCAGCGCGAGGCCGCCCTCCGGCTCGTTGCCGTCACTGCAGGCGAGCAGGGTGGTCACAGCGAGGGTCAATGCGAGGGTTGAGCGCAGCATCGCGCGCATGAGCGATCCGGATCCGGAGGGAAGCGGGCCATCGGCCTGCCCGGGTGACGAACGAAGGCCGCCGGACCGCACCCGTCAGGCGGTCCGGCGGCCTTCATCATAACAGGTCGATCAGTGTGCGTGCGCCTTGGCCTTGTGGTGCGAACAGGTCCCCGCCGGATTGAACTGCGCGAACATGCCGGCCGGGTTCTCCTTGTAGAGCCAGACGTGGAGGTCGTAGTGCGGCGCGAAGTGGTGCGCCTCGTCCACCGCGGTGGCGGGATCGTCCACCATCCGGTTGTAGGCATTGCCGAGGAAGGTGGGCGGCGCGGTGTTGCCGGCGGCTTCCCACGACTTGAGGAACACCAGGTTCTCCACGGCGACGAGCCGGAGCGACCCATCGGCCTGCGGCTCGTAGATGAGGATCGCGGGCTTC